>NZ_JCAXED010000003.1:0-434951 GCF_059758795.1 Pseudomonas sp. GQ91 | reverse complement strand
AATGCGAGTGTGCTTAAGCCGCTTAGCGCGACGGCGGCAGCGAGAACACGGAGTCCTTTTTTCATGAACGGCACCTCTTGTTGTTATGAGTGAGCGACAAGTTTTAATCGTGGTACATCACCGAGCGCCCGCCATCGATCATCAGGCAGGTCGCATTGATAAACGGCGCTTCATCGGTGGCCAGAAACAAGGCGGCCATCGCCACCTCGACCGGCTGGCCGATGCGTTTGGGCGGATGCAGGTCAAACGCACGCTGGCGTTCGGCATGGGGGTCGGGGAAACCGTTCCAGTAGTCGACGTTGAGCTGGGTTTCGATATAGCCCGGCGCAATGGCATTCACGCGGATGCCTTTGGGCGCGTATTCGATGCCAAGGGCGCGTGTCAGGCCGAGCAAGCCGTGCTTGGCCACCGGATAGGGGAAGCAGCCGGGGATGATGTGGCTGGAATGGGTGGAAGCGATATTGATGATGTTGCCGATGCCTTGCTCGATCATATGCGGCAACACTGTACGGCAGCCGAACCAGGCGCCATCCAGGTCGATGGCGAAGCATCGGCGCCAGTCTTCGTCGCTCATTTGCAGCGGGTCGCGGAACACGTTGACGCCCGCACAATTGACCAGCACATCGACGCGTCCGAAACGCTCGAGGGCGACATCGACCAAGGCCCGCCACTGGTCATTGGAGGTAATGTCGATTGGCTGCGCGTAGATTCTGGCACCGCGTTCGCCCCAGTGTGCGGCGAGTTTCTCGATCTTGTCGGCCTGGATATCAGCGATCACCAGGCAAGCTTGCTGCGCCTGGAAGCAGGCGACGATAGCCTCGCCAATGCCTTGGGCGGCGCCGGTGATGATCACTACTTTGTCCTTGAGCCGCTCGCCGTAGGTAGGCTCGGGCACCGCGGGTAATGACAGCGGTTGTGCCTGCATCGCTTCACCTGTTTTATTTTTTGGTAGTGAGTGCTGATGCGGACGACTATAAACCCAGAGCGTGAAACATCTCAATATATAATTATTCATCCCATATATTGAGAGAAGACCTCCGATCCCCTGTAGGAGCAAGCTTGCTCGCGAAGGTCGTTAATGATGACAAGGGAGATCTGGCCCCCCAAAGTATCGAGCATTTACCCTACTCAGCCCTGGGCAAACTCCCGCAGGGCGTCACCTTCCATCCGGTAACGGACCCATTCTTCCTGAGGCTGCGCGCCAATTGATTTGTAGAACGCAATGGCCGGCTCATTCCAGTCCAGCACGCTCCACTCAAAGCGGCCACAGTCGTTGTCGAAAGCAATTTTCGCCAGATGCCGCAACAACTTTTTACCCGCACCGCCGCCGCGTTGCCCGGGGTTGATGTACAGGTCCTCGAGGTACAGACAGTTGCTGCCCAACCACGTCGAATAGCTGAAAAAGAACACTGCAAACCCGATCGGTACACCCTCACGCAAACAGATCAAGCCATGGGCAGTGGCGCCCTCACTGAACAAGCTGCGCTCGATATCCACCACGCTGGCAATCACTTCATGCCGGGCTTTCTCGTAGTCGGCGAGCTCCGTAATGAAGGTCAGGATCTGCGCAGCATCGCTGGGCACAGCGGGGCGAATCTGGATGGTCATGGGCCGGCCTTGGAACAAAAGGAAAGGACACATACTAAGAGGATTTGATGACGGGTTGCAGGGTTTTATGCAGGCCATTACTCCGCTGGACCCGGACCCAAACACCACCAACCACAGAACAAACCATTCACTCGCGCATGGTAAAAAGCTCGCCTTGAATCCAACAACCTCTCGGGCCTGCCCATGTATTCCACGCCTCCGGTTGGCAGAAAACTCTTCGCCCTGTTTTGTCTTGCCAGCTATTTGTTGTCGCTGTCTTACGGTTCGACTTTTCTGCTGTCATTGCTGATTCATGCCCGCGGTGGCAACGAGCATGACGCCGGGAGTGTGATCTCCACGGCGATGCTCAGCACGTTCATCGCCGTGATCGTGTCCGGGCATTTGTCGGACGCCCTGGGGGCCGCGCGCTCGATTGCCTGCCTGGGAGTTTTGCTGGCGGTGGCCTGCCTGGGCTTTGCGCTGACGCCGGGATATGGCGAAGGACTGATGTTCTTCGGTTTTTCTCTGGGCCTGGGTTGGGGCGTCTTCTATACCTTGGGACCGATCATCGTGGCGATGCTGGTGGAGCCCGCCCAGCGCGCCAGGTATTTTGCCCTGCTGTCGGGCAGCATGATGACCGGAATCGGCTCCGGGCCACTGTTGGGAAGAGCGGCAAGTGCCCTGGATTTGCCCCTGACCGCAGCTTTTTATATGGCCGCACTGGCCAGTGTGGTGGGGGTGACGATCTTCTGGCGACTGGGTACACAACTTGCGCGACAACCAAACGTGCTGGGCGCATCGACCTTGTCGAAAATCTCCTGGGCCACGACTTGCCAGGTACTGCGCTCCAAAGCCGTGTTTGCGATCCTCATGGTGGGCTTGGGCGGTTGTGTGTTTGGCGGTTTGTCGAGCTTCCAAACCAGCTATGCGGCGAGCCTTTCCCTGGATTACTCGCTGTTTTTCCTGGGCTTCATGAGTGCGGCGATCACCAGTCGTCTGCTGATTGCCAGCATCGTGGTCAAGCGCGATCCTTATTGGTCGGCATGTGTGCTGTCAGGGCTGATGCTGGCATCGATTCTGATGTTCCGGTTCCTGGTGGATGACAGCTTCAGCTATCTGCTGGCCGCCATTACGCTGGGCGTGGGCTACGGCCTGACGTACTCCGTGATCAATGGCCTGGCGGCCAATGAAGCCCCGGGTGGCAGCATGCCCCAGGCGCTGCTGCTGTTCAGCCTCGCGTACTTTGTCGGTGTGTTCGGTTTTCCGTTGCTTGCCGGCAAGCTGATCGTCGAGCACGGCATGGCGAGTTTGTTGACGGCTGTGCTGAGCGTGGCCCTGCTCAACTGGCTGATCACCGTAGGACGCCTGATCTGGCGCCGAGTCTCGGCACACAAAATCTTACAGGTGAGCTAGAACCGTTCGTCGCCACCTAGGCACAAACCGCAAACGTGAGCTGACCAATATGAGGTAAGGACCTTAATCATATGGAGGCTCCACCATGATCAGTTCCAAATTGACCGCCCTCGCCCTCACCGGCCTGTTGTCCGCCGTTTCGCTGAGCAGCTTTGCCGCCTCGGATCATTCCACCGGCAAGACCGACCCGATTGGCAGCCCGCCCAATGCCGCGACCGAAGAAACCAAAGAATCCATGGGCACCGGCCTCGACACCCATGGCGGCGCAATTATTCAGGACGGCACCGACCCACGAACCCAAGGCAACGACAGCAATCGCCAAGGCCTCGATACGGATGTGGAGAACGGCAAAATAGGCCCGGGCAAAAATGCCATGCCGAACGCTGACGACGAGGACCTCCCGGGCGCTCCGAAACAACCTTGATCCTTTAGCCAGAGACCGCTACCCGACCACTCCCATTGAAGAGGTATGCATGAACGTGGATAAAAACCTTGAGAAAGAAGTGCTCACTCGCCTGCTGCACGCTCATCCCAACGGCTTGGGCAAGGAGGTGCTGGATAATTACCGGGGCGAAAAAGTGGTGGCCGGCACCTTGGCCACGCTTCAGGAACGCGGGTTGATCAAGGACGGTCACGTCACCTGCAACGAAGCCGGCGAACATACGCTTAATCTGCCGATCAAGCTGACGGCCTCCGGTGTCGAGACAGCCCGCAAACTGGAAAGCGAGCCAAGCGAGTAATACCTGTTCCTTCCTGGTCCTGCTGCAAAGGGCCAGGAGGAATTTCACCAGGCCGCCTGGAAGCAAGATGGCCTGTAAAGCAAATAGCGGCCAGTGTAGGCGCCCCCTCGCTCCTACAGTGGGCCTGCGAGATCCTCGTCCGAGCGCCCCTTTTGCCGTAGCCGTCGAAAAAGTCGGGCGTGTCAGATGTTCTGAATCGCCCTGCTCTGTCGCTTCAAGACGCTGCCAGCAACGCATCCACTTGCGCCGCCCCAGGCGACGTCGCGGGGCCCCAGCGGGTGACCGCCAATGCAGCGGCGGCATTCGCCCGCCGTGCAGCGACAGCCGGGGTCAAGCCGTTGGCCAGGCCGGCGATAAAGACACCGGCATGGGCATCGCCGGCACCGTTGCTGTCCACCGCCCGCACCTTAAACCCCGGCACATGCTCTACCTGGCCGTGATGGCTGACCCAACAACCGTTCGGCCCGTCCCGCACCACCAACAACACCTCGGCGGGCAGGTGTTCGTCGAGCTTGATCAGCGCCGCAGCGATGTCCTGGGTGTCGGTAAACGCAAGCGCTTCCGGACCGTTGCTGGTCCAGATATCAATGCGCGGCAACAGCGCGGCCATCACCGAGGAGTCGGGCGCCTTGACCAGCGGCCCCGGATCGAAGACCACAGGTATTTCGCGAGGCAAGGCCGACAGCCAATCCAGCAAGGCCTGGGCTTTTCCTTCAAGCAACAAGCTGTAACCGCTGACGTAGACATAATCGTCAGCGTGAGGCACAGCGCTGGCCAGGTCTTCCGCGCTCAGTTCGCCTTCAGCGCCGAGGTGGGAAATGAAGGTGCGTTCGGTGGTGGCCTCGGTAAGGGACACACACAGGCCGGTGTCCTTGCCCTCACTGGCAGCCAACGCCATTTCGATCCCCTCGGCCTGCATCGCCGCGCGCGCCAGGTCACCGAAACGCCCTTTACCGTGGCGTCCCAGATAGACCACCGGCAAGCCGTTACGCCGAGCGGCGGCCATGACATTGAAACCACCGCCGACCTCGAAGCTGGCGGATTTGGCCAGGACGTCGCCACCGCTGGCGGGCAAGGTATCGAGGGACATGACCAGGTCGACAATCACCTGGCCTGAGTGAATCAGTCTAGACATTGTG
Source organism: Pseudomonas sp. GQ91 (assembly GCF_059758795.1). Lineage (NCBI taxonomy): Bacteria > Pseudomonadati > Pseudomonadota > Gammaproteobacteria > Pseudomonadales > Pseudomonadaceae > Pseudomonas > Pseudomonas sp. GQ91. Next base: position 430,072 of record NZ_JCAXED010000003.1, on the reverse strand, counting down.
GCCCTCTACGACAGCCGGACGACGGTCGGCCGCGCCCCCCAATACCGCATAGATCCCACCGGCGACCAGGAAGGTCACAATCCAGCCCAGGCCGTTATGTCCCAGCCAGGAATCGGACAAAGGCCCGGCGAACCAAATGTTCTCGGCGGTGGTGCCAATGGTGGTGAAGCTGAAGCCCAAGACAATCGCGAGCAGCCAGGCGCCAAAGGCGCGCCATTCAATGCCACCGTGATACCAATAGGCGCTGCTCGGAGTGACATCCAGCAGGTCCTTGGCGCTGTAGTAATGACGATGAATCAGGTCGACCACGAAGATCCCGACCCAAGCCGTGATCGGCACGGCCAGCAGGGAAATGAAGGTGATAAACGGGCCGTAGAAACTGTCGGCGATCAGCATGAAATAGATCGAGCCGGCAAAGATCGCGACGATGTCGACAATCACCGCGTGGACTCGCTTGACCTTCAAACCCAGGGTCAAGGTGGTCAGGCCTGCCGAATACACCGACAGGTTGTTGGACAGCAGCAGTCCGCCAAACGCAGTGATCAGGTACGGCACGGCCATCCACGTCGGCAACATGTCGCGGATCGCAATGATCGGGTCAGTCGCCGAGGCCAGGTCGTTATTGCCCACCGACAACAGGCCGCCCAACGTGATCAGTAACACCAGCGGAATCCCCGCACCGAAGGCGGCGGATGCCACCAGCCGCACGGCCTTGACGCTGCGATGCTGATAACGGGACATGTCGGCGCCGGCGTTGGCCCAACCGATACCGGTCCCGGCGGCCATGGTGCCGACCCCGATAATCATCGCACTGAGTGGTGCCGGCGTGGCGTTGAATACCGCGCTCCAGTCGATGGTTGCGCAGAGAAAGCCACCGACCAGGATGTTCAGCGCGCCAAACACATAGGTCGCCCACTTCTGGATCACCAGCAGCGTCGCATGGCCCAGGCCCGACACGGCCAGGGTCAGCAGCACAAAGATGCCGATGAACAGCAACGTCAGCAGCGGTGCACTTTTAGCGGCCACTGGCGAGTTGAACAGAATCGAGCACAACGACAGCAACACAAAGGCGGCCGTGGTGGTGTTGACGGTTTCCCAGCCCAGGCGCGACATCAGCGAGACCAGGGTCGGGCCGATATTGCCACGTACACCGAAGATCGCCCGGGACAGCGTCAGGCTCGGTGCGCGGCCACGGCGGCCGGCGATGGAGATGATGCCCACCACCGCGAACGAACCGGCGGCGCCAAGGATCGCGACAATGATTGCCTGCCAGATGGCCAACCCGCGAAAAGCCACCAGGGTTGCCCCCAAAGGCAGGCCGAGGATGCTGATGTTGGCGGCGAACCAGACCCAGAACAATTGCAGCGGATGACCGTTGCACTCATTTTCCGGGACCGGCTCGATGCCGCGGGTTTCCAGTTGTCCGGCGCTTTGGCCGGAAGTGGTCGAACTCATGATGGGCTGCTCCTGATGCCTGTTTTTTTGGTTGTGGCAGTTTGAATCCATGGCCGGTCTTCCTGACACGACCTCTGTGTGGGCTTGCTCGCTCACACAGTTCATCGGCGATGCTCAGCGCAACGCCAACAACGCCTCCACCAGCGGCTGCACATCCAGGCCATTGACCTGCTTGACCTGCTCGATCATCGCCGCTGGCCAGCACGCCATACCCAGGCACGCGCCGAGCATGGCCCCGAGCATCGCTGCAATCGTATCGGTGTCGCCACCGAGGCTGGCGGCCATGCACAGGGCTTCGAACGCTTCCATCTCGCCCACCGCTACCTGCTGTGCGAGCGCGAACGCCACCACCACCGACTCCTGGGAGGCGACGGACGTGCCGATCAGTTCGTAGAGCAGATCGGTAAACAACGCTTTGTCGCTGCTGCCGACACTCAGGGTCCGCGCCCAACTGATACGGGTGGCGATACGCCCACCGGCGACCCAATGCCCATGCTGTTCAGCCTGTTGCGCTACCTGAGTGCCGACGTTCAGCGCCTGCCCCAGGTCCTCGCCATTGATCCCGGCCGAAACCACGGCGGCAACCGCTGCGGCGCTGGCAATGCCAAGCGTGGTGTTGTGGGTGACCTGACAGGCCTGGATCACCGATTGAATAAAGCGCTCGGGAGAATTGACGTCCGCAGCGATGCCCACTGGCGTGATACGCATCGCCGCGCCGTTGGTGGTGCCATACCGCCCGGATTCTTCGGGCGTATGGCCCGCGAGGATCATGTCGATCGCACGCTTGGTCGAAGGCCCCAACAGATCCTGGGAGCCTTTGGCGCGCATCATCGCTTCCCACTCGATCAGCCGTTGCGCGAGCACCGTCGGCTCGATCCTACCCCGGCCATCCACCAGCAGTTGGCCCACCAGAATCGCCTGCTCGGTGTCATCGGTGATGGAGCCCGCCGGCATATTCGGGGCAATCGGCTGATCGGCGGCCGCATCTTGCAGCGCGGTGATTTCGCCAAAGCGTGCCTTGACCTGCTCGCGGCTCAAGGATTGAGTGGGCATGCCCAGGGCATCGCCCAAGGCCAACCCGTAGAACGCGCCAAGGGCGCGAGTGTGCGGGGTCATTTCGAGGCTCCAAATTGCAGGTGCAGGCGAAAATGCACTGGGTCGAGCAAACTTTCGACGTACTCCATGAAGCGCTCGCGACGATCGTAAGTGGTACGCAGCGCCTTGAGAAAAACCGTGCCGACCGGGCGCCCCAGCAGCTCGGCATCGAGTTCGTTCAAAGGTTCGGCACCGATCCACTGGTCGCCGCCAGCACCGATGTAACCGTAGGCCGCCAGGGTAATCGTCAGGGAGTCATCGATCAGGCCAACCCGCGGTAAGCTTTCCAGCCCTCCGCCAGCCGGCATCAACGAGCGCTCCAGGGACACGGCAGTGCCGTCCGTGGTGCGCCGGCGGCGGTCAAGGGTAATGAACTGATCACTGCCAAAGCGGCTGCGCAGGTCCGGACGGGTCACGGCCTCCAGGCGCAGGATGTCAGTGGTCACCAGCGCTCCCGTGTCGGCCAGGGCCTGAGCCCAGCCGTTACGCTGATCGAGCACCATGCCATCGAACGTCACGATGGAGCCGACACCGCTCTGAGTGGCGATGTAGTGGCGGCGCTTGAGTTCGGCCAGGGCTTCACGGAGGGTGCCGCGGCTGACGCCAAACTCTTCGGCCAATTGATGCTCACCCGGCAACAGGAAACCGTCGGCCATGACACCGCCTTCGATACGGCGAATCAGCTCATCGACAACGCGTTTTTTCTTATCAAATCGGACATGTCTAATCATGTACAAATTGAAACCGAAAGCATGGGTCTACAGCAAGGAAATTATCTCAGGAGAAATACAAAACCTGATCTCATGGTTCCAGGCCGATGGGGAAAAACACCCCATTACTCCAGACACCCAGCCAGTTCTGTCCCTGGATCTGACGGCTGACCGCCAACTCCACCAATTGATAGAAAGCGTTACGGTGCACCAAGGCTTCGAGGTTAGAACGTACCAACAGGTAAGGCGCGGGCTCCTGGGTTTGCGCGTCGATCATGACTCGCAGCGGATGCTCCGGGCCGGCTTCGACCTGATCGTCCACATTGGTGGTAAACCGCAGGACCTGGGCCTCACCCTGCCCTTCGACATCCAGGGTCACCGCGACAAAGGGCGCATCGTCGACCTGGATCCCGACCTTCTCCACCGGCGTGATCAGGAAATAATCATCGCCATCACGGCGAATGATGTTGGAGAACAACTTGACCATGGGTTTGCGGCCGATAGGCGTTCCCAGGTAATACCAAGTGCCGTCGCGCGCGATGCGCATGTCGATATCGCCGCAGAAATCCGGGTTCCACAGATGGACCGGTGCCGGTCCCTTGCCCTTGGGCAACTGCGCCAACAACTCATTGGCCTTGATCGAACCCGTCATGCGTCTCTCCTTCGATTTACTGGTTGCTCATGCCCAGCAAGCTGCGAGCGTACTGCTGCAGCGGCGGTCCAAGCAAATCTTCGGGTTTATTATCGTGGAACGTCAGTAAACCACCACGGCTGCGAATGCGCGCGGTATCAATCAGATACTGGGTACTGGTCTCGATCAGCATGATCTGGATAACCCCGGTGTCGATGCCCAGGCGGTCCACGGCCTGCTGATCCGACCATTCATCGGCATTCCCGATGCGGTCGTCGGCCTGGGCAAAGCGGGTGTACAACAAATAATGCGCGCCGACACTGCGCGCTTCGGCCATGGCCTGCTCCAGGCCTTGCGGCGTGCGGGCGCGACGGATCATCGGGAAATATTCGATAAAACCATTGAAGGCTTCTTCGGCGACCACGTTAGGTCGTGGGTAGGCGCTGCCCGGTGGCGTGAAGGCGCCTTGGGCGATAAAGATAAACGAGTCCGGCTGTATGCGGACCGAGTTGGAACGACGGGTATCGCTGTGATCCAGCAAACCTGCGTCACTCATGTGATAGCGAGTGCCTTCGGCCATATCACTGACGGTCATGCAGCCACCCAGCGCTAACGACGCCAGCAACAACACCAGACTACGCATCCTATCCTCCAGAAGCCGGTGACGGAAAACCGGCGAATGTGTACGAGATGCAGGTTCTGGGCCATAGAAGCAGCTGCAAGCTTCAAGTTTCAAGCTGCAGGCAAGAAGTCAGCCGCCGATGATTTTCATGACGGTTGCACCGCCGGAGAAGGCGACTTCCTGCTTGTCGCCCAAGGCTTTCATCAGCAGGCCCTGCAAGGCCGGCAGCGCCTGGTGGCGCGGCTTGTCCAACAGGTCGCCGATGTAGTGACGATTGCTCGACGACAGGCAGCCATGCAGCCAGCCGGTGGAGGACAGGCGCAGTCGCGAGCACGTGCGGCAGAACGGCACGCTCTCGTTGGCGATCACCCCAAAGAAGCCTTTGCCCGGCACTTCGTAGCGCACTGCCGTGGCATCCACCGGCGCATTGGCTTGCAGGTATTCGTGATGTTCGCCAATCAGGCTCAACAATTGCTGGAGACTGACGAACTGCTGGAGAAACGCATTGGAATCCTTGGCCAGATGGCCCATGCGCATCAACTCGATAAAACGCAACTCGTAGCCGCGTTCCAGGCAATAGTCCAAGAGCGGCATCACTTGATCAAGGTTCTGCCCGCGCAACGGCACCATGTTGACCTTGATCTTGATCCCGGCGGCGCGTGCCTGGTCCATGCCGTCAAGCACCGTGGCCAGGTCGCCACCACGGGCAATCGCGCGAAAGGCGTCCGCGTCGAGGGTGTCGAGGGAAACATTGATCCGTCGAATGCCGGCTTCCACCAACAGCGGCAGTTTACGCGCCAGCAGCTGGCCATTGGTGGTCAAGCTGATATCACTCAAGCCCATGCGTCCCACCGCGCCCATGAAGGCTTCAAGCTTGGGGCTGACCAGCGGCTCGCCCCCGGTAATCCGCAGGCGATCAATACCGGCCGCCTCGATCAGGTACGCCACGCCACGGGCCATGGCCTCTGCCGAGAGTTCATCCTGCGCAGCCACCAGCCGCTTGCCATTGGGCACGCAGTAAGTACAGGCATAATTGCAGGCTGAAGTCAGGCTGATTCGCAAATTGCGAAAACGCCTGCCTTGACGATCAACGATCATGGATCACTCCGGCAGAGGAAAATGGGGGCGCGCTAAAACCTGACTCATAAATCAGATTTTAGCAAGGTCCTTGCCTGAGTATATTCCTGAGGTACTGCGCCCGGCACTAAATCATCAGGCCATCAGACTGGCGAATGAGTTAGGTGGCGGGTGTCTCTGTGCTCGGCTGATCACTGCTGTGCTTGCGCTTGTTACCCATGCGCACGCCAATATCCATCAGGAACTGGAAGAAACCCTCCTGATCCTCCAGCACGTTGCTCCAGAACGGCGAGTGATACAGCGCAACGGCGCCATGCACCAATGCCCAGGCAGCACAGTAGTGGAAGTAAGGTGGCACGTCTTCGAGCTTACCCTCGCTGATACGGCCCTTGATCAGCAGGGTCAGGCGTTCAAAGTTCGAGGCACGGATCTTGTGCAACTCCTCGACCATTTCCGGGACCTGATTGCCCTTGACCACTTTTTCTTCCAGCCGGTCGAACAAGCGGTAGCGCTGCGGATCACGCATGCGGAATTCGAAATAAGCCCGGGACAAGGCTTCCTTGTCCTTGTCGACATCGGCCGAGTGCAGCAGCTCGTTCAAATCCCGCTCGTAGTCGAGCATCAGGCGCAAATAGATTTCGGCCTTGGACTTGAAGTGTTTATAGATGGTGCCTTTGCCGATACCCACGGCATCCGCAATCATCTCGACGGTGACGCTGTCTTCACCTTGTTCGAGAAACAACTTGAGTGCGGTGTCGAGAATTTCCTGCTCACGGCGGCGAAACTCACGGACCTTACGGGGTTCTTTGTGCATAGAAAAGGTCTGCAAAGGTCAGTATGGGAAGGGGTGCACGCCGCAGGCTTCGTTTGGAGAATGCCTGGCGGAACGTTTTGCCCGGTGCGAGGGATTATCCCGACTGGACGGTCGTTGGGCAACGTCTATATGAACAACCCATGCACTAAACTTGCAGCGCGCCAACGATTTGAAGGAAAACGGTCAGAAACAAGACATTCACTTTCGTGACGTACACCACACAATGAGAACCCAAGCGAAGCGGGCGTATTCCAAATCTGTTTAAAAAACCACCCAAAGCCGCTGGACTGAACGCGATACTGATCAATACTTCAACTGTTGGCGTGACATCTCCCCCAAGTGAAGCGCCAATAGGGGTACCGACGGACTGCGTACCTTTGTTTACTCCTAATGGTCTTAACCCGGATTCCCCCCCCAGAACCCGGGTTTTTTTTGCCGAGGGTTTCTCAGGAAACGTGAGCCAGCGGGAACAGGCGCTTGAAGTTAGCCGTGGTCTGCTCGGCAAAACGCTCGACCGACTCACCCCGCAGCATCGCCAGGTAATCCGCCACCTCCCGTACATATTCCGGCAGGTTGGGTTTGCCGCGATGAGGGATCGGCGCCAGGTAAGGCGAGTCCGTTTCCACCAGCAAGCGATCCGCCGGCACTTGGCGAGCGACGTCACGCAAGGCATCGGCGTTGCGGAAGGTGACGATACCCGAGAGAGAAATATAGAACCCCAGGTCGAGGGCCGCCTTGGCCATGTCCCAGTCCTCGGTGAAACAATGCAGTACGCCGGCCTGGGGCAGCGCCGCTTCACGCAGCAAGCTCAAGGTATCGGCACGCGCCCCGCGGGTATGCACGATCACGGGCTTGCCGGTCTGCCGGGCCGCTTGCAGATGCAGGCGGAACGAGGCTTGCTGCAGCTCGGCGGCCTCCGGTTCGTAATGGTAGTCCAGGCCGGTCTCGCCGATGGCCACGACCCGCGGGTGATTGAGTTCGCCCAACAACCAATCGAGCGCCGGGGCTTCGCCGGGCTTGAGGTCCAGAGGATGGATCCCCACCGAACAATCAACATCAGCGTAACGCTCGGCCAGGGCTTTGACGTCGGCGGCATTTTCGGCACTGACACCGATGCACAGAAAGTGTCCCACGCCGCGCTGGCGGGCAGCCTCGAGGGCGGCATCCAGGGAGCCTCCGTGCTGGGTCAGGTCAAGGCGATCAAGGTGGCAATGTGAGTCTACGAGCATAAGAATTTACAACTTGCGTTACGGAAAGTGTCTGGCCAACGCTACAGCCATCGGCCCCGAGAATCTTAACGGCGGCCGAGCAACCCGACCCATTGCACCAGCAATGCCTCAAGCAACAGCACCCGATTCAGGTTGGCCTTGCTCAGCACCTTCTGCCGCTGGCCGAGGATCCAGTCCTGAATGTTCAAGACCTTGTCCTGGGCGCTCTTTTGCGCCAGGTATTGCACGACTTTGCGCATGTCCATCAAGCCCAGGCCGCTTTCGTCCTGGGTCAACTGGTAGCGCAGGATCAAGCTGGACCAGTCACAAAACCAATCGAACAGCAGCAGCAACGGAATGTCTTTCCAGCCTTCAGCCAATTGCGTGGCCGACTGCTCTTGCTTGAGCAACTTCTTCACCCCATCCACCACCAGCGCCCGCTGCTCGCGCACGCCTTGAGCCTGCAACTTGACCGCTGCCAGGGGTGAGCCGGCGGCCAGCGTCAGCAACTCCACCCGCTCCTGCTCGCTGCACTCCGGCAAGGCCTGCCCCAGCCACTGCAGACTCATGGCCTCGCTCGGCAACGGGCAGGCCTGCTGCACGCAACGGCTGCGAATGGTCGGCAGCAAGCGACTGGACTGATGACTGACCAGCAACAGCACGGTGTCGCCGGAAGGCTCCTCCAGACTCTTGAGCAAGGCATTGGCCGCGTTGATGTTCATCGACTCCACCGGCTCGATCAGCACCACCTTGCGCCCGCCCATCTGCGCGGTCTGCACCACAAAGCTCACCAGGTCACGAACCTGATCGACCTTGATCGCCTTGTCGGCTTCTTCCGGTTCCAGCAAATAGTTGTCCGGGTGACTGCCCGCCTTGAGCAGCAGGCAGGACTTACACTGCCCGCACGCTTCCAGACCTTGCGGTTGCTGGCACAGCAAACTGGCCATCAGCCGCTCGGCCAACGCACGCTTGCCGATGCCCACCGGCCCGTGAAGCAGGTAGGCGTGGGCATGCTGGGTACGACCAGCCAGTTGCTGCCACAGGCTGTCCTGCCAGGGATAGGCTTCAGCCACGGTAAAGCTCCAACAGTTTCGGCAACAAGGCATCCAGCGCCTGCTGAACCTGGCTCAACGGCTGCGCGGCATCCACCAGGAAATAGCGCGATGGATCGGCTTCGGCACGCGTGAGATAGGCACCGCGCACGGCGTCAAAAAATACCCGGCCTTCCTGCTCGAACCGGTCCAGGCGGCCACGCGCACTGGCCCGGGCCAAGCCGACGTCTACCGGCAGGTCGAACACCAGTGTCAAATGAGGACGCAATTGGCCTTGGACAAAGTTCTCCAGCGTGGCAATGCGCTCCAATGACAAACCACGGCCTGCGCCCTGATAGGCGTAGGTGGAGTCGGTGAATCGATCGCAAATCACCACCGCGCCACGGGCCAGGGCCGGACGAATCACTTCTGCCAAATGCTGGGCGCGTGCGGCAAACACCAGCAACAGCTCTGCGTCCGGACTCATGACTTCGTCACCGGGAGTCAGCAGCACCTCGCGAATCCGCTCGGCCAAGGGCGTGCCACCGGGCTCACGGGTCAACAACACTTCTATACCCGAGGCCCGCAAGCGCTCGGCAAGGTATTCGCGGTTGGTACTTTTGCCGGCGCCTTCCGGGCCTTCCAGGGTAATAAACAAGCCAGTCACAGGCAGTCCTTAATCAGAGTCATTGCGGGCTTTGCGGCATCGAATCTTGAGGTTTATCGACGGAATCAACCGGGGACGCAGGCACTTCATCCGCGGGCTGCGTCGAAGGAGCCGGGCTGGAGCGATAGTCGGCGCGGCGCTTGAGTTGAAATTCGCGCACGGCGGCATTATGCGCACCCAGGTTATCCGAGAAAACATGGCTGCCGTCGCCACGGGCCACAAAATACAGGCTGCTGCCGGGCTCCGGGTTCAAGGCGGCATGAATCGCCTCGCGACCGACCATCGCAATCGGGGTCGGCGGCAGGCCGGCATTCACATAAGTGTTATAGGGCGTTGCCTGCCTGAGGTGAGCGCGGGTCAACTTGCCATTATAGTGTTCGCCCATGCCGTAGATGACGGTCGGGTCTGTCTGCAACAACATGCCGATTTTCAGGCGTCGCACAAAAACTCCGGCGATCTGCCCACGCTCTCGCGGCACACCGGTTTCCTTCTCAACCAGCGAGGCCATGATCAACGCCTGGTAAGGCTCGTTGTACGGCAGGTCCGGCGCGCGCTTGCGCCACTCCTCGGCGAGCACGGCATCAAGGCGGTCATAGGCTTTTTTCAGGAACTCGACGTCAGTCATTCCCCGCACAAAACGGTAGGTATCCGGGAAGAACCGCCCTTCAGGGAATTCGTCGGGATGACCGAGTTTTTCCATCACTTCAGAGTCACTCAAGCCAGACAGGGTCTGCTCGATCTTTTCGTGCCTGGCCAACGCGGCGCGTACCTGGCGAAAATTCCACCCCTCCACCAGCGTCAGGCTGTACTGCACCACTTCGGCGCGCTGCCACAGGTCGATCAGGCCCCGGGCAGTCAAACCGGGTTGCATGCGGTACTCACCGCTGTGCAGCGGCTGGCCTTCGAGGTTGAAGCGCCAGTAGACGCGTAACCAGAAGGCGTCCTTGAGCACACCGTCATGTTCCAGGCGATTGAAGGTGCCGGTGGGGGTCGAGCCGGCCGGTACATCCAGCAGTTGTTCCTGGGACAGATTCAGCGGCTGCTTCAAGGCCGAGTCCAGCTTCCAGGCTGAAAAGCCCAGCAGCAAACCCGCCAGAACCAGACCGACTTCCAGCAACAGAATAAATTTACGTCTCAAATCAAACACCCAATAGCGCGCGAACAATGCCCTGCAGTTTACGGGTGAGTGGTCCAGCCGACCAGCTCATTGGCCCACATCCAAGTACCGGCCAGATGCCATAAACGCTGTTGCAGACGAAGACTTCGTCGGCCTGTCGCAGCTGCTCAAGGCTGATATCGATCACGCGCGTCGCGATGCCCGACGCCTCGGCCCGGGCCAACAGCTCGGCCCGCATGACGCCGGCAACGCCACAGCGACTCAACTCGGCAGTCAGCAAGTGGCCGTCATCGACTAAAAACAGGTTGCTGAACACGCCTTCAATGACTCGCCCGGACATATCCAGCATCAATCCTTCGGCGTGATCGGCATCGTGCCACTCGGCACGCGCGATGACCTGTTCAAGCCGATTGAGGTGCTTGAGGCCCGCGAGCAAGGGTTGTTCGGACAAACGGGTAGTACATGGAAAAAGACGTATGCCGGATGAGCCATGCGCTTCGGGATAGGAGGCAGGCGGGCTGCCTTGCAGAATGCGGCGCACCGGCGCGCCAGCGTTGATGCCATAGCCCCGCAGACCGTCGCCACGGGTGAGGATCAACTTGAGTATGCCGTCGCCGAGGGTCGCGGCAAAGGCCAGCAATTCGCTGCGGATCAGCGCGTGATCCGCAACAATCGCCAACCGCCGGCACCCTGCGTCAAGGCGCTGCAGGTGCCGCTCGAGCAACAACGGCTGCCCGGCTTTTACGGCAATGGTTTCAAACAAGCCATCGCCGTAGGCCAGGCCGCGATCTTTCAGGGACACCGCGTCCGCTGGCTGACCGTCGACCCAGTCGAGCATCACTCGGCGAACCGGCGGAACACCAGGGAACCGTTGGTCCCGCCAAAGCCGAACGAGTTGGACAACACCACATCGATTGGCAATTCCTGCGGTTCGTGCGCAACGAAGTTCAGGTCGCAACCTTCGTCCGGTTCATCCAGGTTGATGGTCGGCGGCGCCACTTGATCCTGGATTGCCAACACACTGAAGATCGCTTCCACCGCGCCCGCCGCACCCAACAGGTGGCCCGTCATGGACTTGGTCGAGCTGACCGCCAGCTTATACGCGTGCTCGCCGAACACCGACTTGATGGCCTCGGCTTCCGCCAGGTCGCCGGTCGGGGTCGAGGTACCGTGGGCGTTGATGTACTGCACCTGCTCGGGGTTGACCTTCGCGTCGCGCAAGGCGTTGCTGATGCAACGGGCAGCACCCGCGCCGTCGGCCGGCGGCGAGGTCATGTGGAAGGCATCGCCGCTCATGCCGAAGCCGATCAGTTCGGCATAAATGGTCGCGCCACGGGCCTTGGCGTGTTCCAACTCTTCCAGCACCAGCGCACCCGCGCCATCAGAGAGCACAAAGCCATCACGCCCTTTGTCCCAGGGACGGCTGGCGCGGGCCGGCTCGTCATTGCGGGTCGACAGCGCACGGGAAGCACCAAAGCCCCCCATGCCCAGGCCACACGCGGCCATTTCCGCGCCACCGGCGATCATCACGTCGGCTTCGTCGTAAGCGATATTGCGCGCCGCCATGCCGATGCAGTGAGTACCCGTGGTACACGCAGTGGAAATGGCGTAGTTAGGCCCCTGTGCACCCAGATGGATCGACAGGAAGCCGGAAATCATATTGATGATCGAACCGGGCACGAAGAACGGTGAAATTCGACGGGGGCCGGAATCGTGCAGCGTGCGGCTGGTTTCTTCGATATTGGTCAGACCGCCAATACCCGAACCCATGGCCACGCCGATGCGGTCACGGTTGGCATCGGTGACTTCCAGGCCGGCATTACGCACCGCCTGAAAACCGGCTGCCAGGCCGTATTGAATGAACAGGTCGAGTTTGCGGGATTCCTTGATCGAGAGATATTCCTCGACATTGAAGCCCTTTACCGAGCCGCCAAAACGGGTGGAATAGGCAGAAAGGTCCGTATGCTCGATCAGACCGATACCACTGTGGCCAGCCAGAATGCCCTGCCAACTGCTCGGCACATCCGTACCCAGTGGCGACAACATACCCATACCGGTGACTACGACGCGTCTACGCGACACAGCACTCTCCTTTTTCTTGATGACGACACTTTGCTTCAACGCTCACTTTTCATCAGTGCTAAAGAAAAAACCGCACGCCGTTACAGCAGTGCGGTTTTTCCCTGACAGCAAGCGACGACTACAAACTATTACGCCTGGTGGGCAGTAACGTAGTCGATAGCAGCTTGAACAGTAGTGATTTTTTCAGCTTCTTCGTCCGGGATTTCGGTCTCGAATTCCTCTTCAAGAGCCATCACCAGCTCAACGGTGTCAAGGGAATCGGCACCCAGGTCTTCGACGAAGGAAGCAGTGTTGACCACTTCTTCTTCTTTAACGCCCAGTTGCTCGGCAACGATTTTCTTGACGCGCTCTTCGATGGTGCTCATACCTTGTTTAACTCCTAATGGACAAATTCAGGCAGCTGGCCAGTGGGTAAGTGTATAGAAAGACTTTTCAGCTTTTCAACTGAAAGCTTCACCCTCTTACCTTCTCGGCCACCTGCCTATAAATAGATTGCAGCTTTATAACGGATTTTAGACAGCTCGTATGACATTTTTTTGAAGCGATCCGTCACAATTTAACTCATGTACATCCCGCCGTTCACTGGGATTGTAGCCCCAGTCACGTATGCCGCGCCGTCGGATGCCAGGAAAGACACCACATTCGCAATCTCTTGAGCCTGGCCCAGACGACCCAGCGGAATCTGTGTCAGCAAGGCTTCACGCTGCGCCTCAGGCAGTTCGCGCGTCATATCGGTATCGATGAACCCTGGGGCCACCGAGTTGACCGTAATCGAGCGCGACCCGACTTCACGTGCCAATGCACGGCTGAAACCTTCCAGACCGGCCTTGGCAGAAGCGTAGTTTACTTGGCCTGCGTTGCCCATGGCACCTACTACGGAGCCAATATTGATAATTCGTCCCCACCGCGCCTTGGTCATGCCGCGCAAAACACCCTTGGACAGGCGGAACAGGCTGTTCAGGTTGGTATCGACCACGTCGTACCATTCGTCGTCTTTCATCCGCATCATCAGGTTATCGCGGGTAATGCCGGCGTTGTTCACCAGAATAGCCGGCGCACCGAATTGCGCGGTAATTTCAGCCAATACCGCTGCCACGGACTCATCGCTGGTCACGTTGAGCTCCAGACCGGTGCCCTGAACGCCGTTTTCCTTCAGGGTCGCGGCGATCCGCTCAGCGCCCGAAGCGGAGGTAGCGGTGCCGATCACAACAGCACCTTGACGCCCCAGTTCCAGGGCGATCGCCTGGCCGATGCCACGGCTCGCGCCGGTAACCAGTGCAACTTTACCTTGCAGACTCATGCAGGCTTCTCCTTAGTTCAGGCCAGTGCGGCGCGGGCGGCCGCGAAGCCATCCGGGGTATTGAGATTGGAAGTCGACACGCCTTCGGCGCAGCGTTTGTTCAAGCCGGCCAGGACTTTGCCCGGACCGCACTCGACCAACTGGGTAGCACCGTTGGTCGCCAGGGTCTGGACCGATTCAACCCAGCGCACCGGCTTGTACAACTGCTCCAGCAGGTCTCGCTTGAGGGTTTCCAGGTCCGTGGCGACAGCAGCGCTGACGTTCTGTACCAATGGGATCTGCGGGGCCTGCCAGTTGATCGCTGCAACCGACTCGGCAAACCGCTCGGCCGCCGGACGCATCAGTTCGCAATGCGACGGCACGCTGACCGGCAGCGGCAGGGCACGCTTGGCGCCACGCGCCTTGCAGCCTTCGATGGCACGCTCGACAGCCGCCTTGGCTCCGGCGATCACCACCTGGCCCGGGGAGTTGAAGTTGACGGCACTGACCACTTCGCCTTGAGCCGCTTCGGCGCAGGCGGCGATCACATCCGCATCTTCCAGGCCGAGAATGGCGGCCATCCCGCCCTGTCCGGCCGGAACGGCTTCTTGCATCAGCTGACCACGCCGCTCTACCAGCTTGACCGCTTCAGCGAGGGTCAAGCTGCCTGCGGCCACCAAGGCGCTGTATTCGCCCAGGCTGTGGCCGGCAACGAATGCCGGGCGCGCACCACCTTCAGCCAGCCATACACGCCACAGCGCGATGGAAGCAGTCAGAATGGCCGGCTGGGTTTTGTCGGTTTGATTGAGCAGTTCTTCCGGCCCTTGCTGGGTCAGTGCCCAGAGGTCGTAACCGAGGGCTTCGGAAGCTTCCTTGAAAGTGTCCAGGATCAGCGGGTATTGCGCGCCCAGCTCGGCCAACATGCCGAGGGACTGCGAACCCTGCCCTGGAAAGACGAATGCGAGGGATGTAGACATGTAACAAGCCCCTAATGATCTGGTCGTCGGAGAGTTGACGCCCCACAGTTGGGAGCGCAAGAAACTGACAGATTGGATGGTCAATTGAACTGGCCGGTCACATTTAAGCATTCCCGGACGAATTCGCCTAAGGCAACAGATCCTCAAGACGGCCATGCAAGCGTTGTGGCAGGTTTTCCTGGATCTCGATCAACGCTCGTGCAATGGCACTCTGAAACCCCTGGACCCCGGCAGAGCCGTGGCTTTTCACCACGATTCCCTGCAAACCGAGAAAACTCGCGCCATTATGCCGCGCGGGTGCCAGGTCCGCCTGCAAACGTCGCATCAACGGCAACGCCAATGCGCCAACCAGTCGTGAAGCGAGGTTGCGTTTGAACAACGCTTCGATACGCGCCGCAATCATTGTCGCAAGGCCTTCGCTGGACTTGAGCAGAATATTGCCGACAAAGCCGTCGCACACCACCACATCGGCCTCGCCACGATATAACCCGTCGCCCTCGACGAACCCGATGTAGTTCAAGCCACGCGCTTGCTGCAACAGGCTTGCCGCCAACTTGACCTGCTGATTCCCCTTGATGTCCTCGGTACCGATATTGAGCAAGGCCACCCGAGGCCGCACCACACCCAGCGCTTGCGCCGCCACCGAGCCCATCAGGGCAAAATGCAGCAGATGTTCGGCGCTGCAATCGACATTCGCCCCCAAATCCAGCAACTGACAGTAACCGCGCTGGGTCGGAATGGCCGCGACCATCGCTGGCCGATCGATACCCGGCAAGGTTTTTAATACAAAGCGCGACAACGCCATCAAGGCGCCTGTGTTACCGGCACTGACACATGCCTGGACCTTGCCATCGCGCAAAAGCTCGAGGGCCACGCGCATCGACGAATCCGGCTTGCCACGCAGTGCTTGAGCAGGCTTTTCATCCATGCCAATGGTTTCGCTGGCCGGCGTAATCGTCAGGCGCGCGCGATCCACCGCCGGATGGCTGGCAATCAATTCTTCAAGTAAGGAGGGTTGACCGACGAGGGTCAGGTGCAGCGAGGGCGTTGCGGACAGGCTGGCGATACAGGCCTGAACAATGCTGCGGGGACCGAAGTCCCCGCCCATTGCGTCAATCGCGATGACTTGAGCAGACAAGTGATTACTCGTCAGCGCCCTTGTCGATCACTTTACGACCACGGTAAACGCCTTCTGGCGATACGTGGTGACGCAGGTGAACTTCACCAGTGGTCTTTTCTACGGACAGAGTGCTAGCCTCGAGAGCATCGTGGGAACGACGCATGTCACGGGCAGAGCGGGATTTTTTGTTCTGCTGAACAGCCATAATTGATTAACTCCTAAACGTTTGGGTCACGCTTTAACTGCGCCAATACACTGAACGGGTTGGACCGCGTTACCTCGTCCTCGCTCGGTTCGGGCTCGTCATCGAGACCCGCCGGCTGCTGGCATTCTTCCGGATGATGAGCAGGCACAATGGGCAAGGCGAGCAAAAGCTCCTCCTCGATCAGTGCATGCAGATCCAAAGGATCTTCGCCCAGTTCCAGCACGTCATAACCTTTCGGCAACGACTGGGTATTCGCACCCTCTTTCACCACAGCATAACTGCATTCGCTGTGGATCGGCAGGGTGACCAGCTCAAGACAACGCTGGCAAACCATTTTGACTTCGGTGTCGATAAAGCTGTGAATGACCACAGATTTACGTTCATCTCGTTCAAAAACGAATTTAGCCTGCACCGTACCGACAGTGTCGGAAAGCGGGTCGCAGAGTCTCTCCAAATCAGCCAGCAGCAGCTCACCTTGAAGGGTGGTGCCACGATCAGCCAATTTGCGCGGGTCAACGTGAGGTGGAATCGGGTCATTCAACATAGGCGCAGCATTATAGGGATGCACCCGGCCATGTCAAAGGAAATTCAGCCCTGTGCGTCAGCCGGTCACGCCGCTAGAATTCCCGACTGCCTTGAGGAGACGTCGATGCTACCTTTATTACTCGCTTCCAGCTCCATTTATCGCCGGGAGTTGCTGAGCCGCCTGCACCTGCCGTTCATCTGCAGCTCACCGGATATCGACGAAAGCCCCCACCCGGATGAATCCGCTATCGAGCTGGTCAAGCGCCTGGCCGAACAAAAGGCGCGCGCCCTCGCCGCCAGTCATCCAGGGCATTTGATCATCGGCTCAGATCAGGTGGCAGCCCTGGACGGCCGGATCATCGGCAAGCCCCACACGTTCGAGAACGCCCGCGCGCAACTGCTGGCGGCGAGCGGCAAGCGAGTCAGCTTTCTGACAGGCCTGGCGCTCCTTAATAGCGAAACAGGCCAGTGCCAGGTCGACTGCATTCCTTTTACCGTGCACATGCGTGAACTGGGCGCCGAACGCATCGAACGCTACCTGCGGATCGAGCAGCCGTATGACTGCGCCGGTAGTTTCAAGGCTGAAGGCTTGGGCGTGAGTCTGTTCCAGGGCACCGAAGGGCCGGATGCCACCAGCCTTGTGGGTTTGCCGCTGATTCGACTGGTGGACATGCTGCTCGCCGAAGGCGTGCAGATTCCCTAAGCACCACACACAAATGTGGGAGCGGGCTTGCTCGCGAATGCAGTGGATCAGTCACTATAAGTTTCGACTGGCAGACCGCTTTCGCGGGCAAGCCCGCTCCCACATTTTGAGCCATGCCAGTTCAGGATTTCAGCGCAGGGTTGGACCCTGGAAACCCATATACATCGCGAGCTTTTCCGCGATGCTGGCACCGAGCTTCTTGGAGAAACGGTCAAACGGCGACTCCTCGACAGTGAAGTCCACCAACTCCTTTTCGCCAATCACATCCCGCGCCACTGAACTGGCACTGCCCAGACCGTCGATCAAGCCGAGGGGCAAGGCCTGCTCACCGGACCAGACCAAACCGGAAAACAGTTCCGGATGCTCTTTATCCTTGAGCCGGTCACCGCGCCCCTGCTTCACACTGGCAATGAACTGCCGATGAGTGGTATCCAGCACACTCTGCCAGAACGCGGTTTCGTCGGCCTTTTGCGGCTGGAACGGATCGAGGAACGCCTTGTGCTCACCCGAGGTGTAGGTCCGACGCTCAACCCCCAGCTTTTCCATGGTGCCGACAAAACCATAACCGGCCGCCGTCACACCAATGGAACCGACCAGGCTGGCCTTGTCGGCATAAATCTGATCAGCGGCGCTGGCGATATAATAGGCACCGGAAGCCCCCAGGTCTGAAATCACCGCATATAGCTTGGTGTCCGGATGCAGGGCGCGCAGGCGACGAATTTCGTCATACACATAACCCGACTGCACAGGGCTACCGCCCGGGCTGTTAATGCGCAGCACCACACCTTTGACTTTCGGATCCTTGAAAGCCGACCGCAGACTGCTGACGATATTGTCGGCACTGGCGGACTCCTTGTCGGCGATCACCCCGCGCACTTCGATCAACGCGGTGTAATGACTGCCCCGCCCGGCGCTTTTCTCCACATCCATCAGAGGACTGAAGAGCGCCAGCATGCCCAGCAGATAAGTAAACGTCAGCAGCTTGAAAAAGATCCCCCAACGCCGCGCGCGACGCTGCTCCTGAACACCCGCCAGCA
The DNA here is from genome assembly GCF_059758795.1 of Pseudomonas sp. GQ91. Lineage (NCBI taxonomy): Bacteria > Pseudomonadati > Pseudomonadota > Gammaproteobacteria > Pseudomonadales > Pseudomonadaceae > Pseudomonas > Pseudomonas sp. GQ91. The sequence goes on along the minus strand of NZ_JCAXED010000003.1, from coordinate 411,717 downwards.
GCGTTTTTTCCAGCAACTTCCAGCTTTTGTCATCGCTGCCATCAGCACCAGCCTTAGGCGGTGCCTTCCACTCATCGGTCATGCCATCTACCCCAGCAAAAACTTAATTGGCCTGGCCCAGCCAGGCGTGCAGTTCAGGAAAACGATCAATCGTCAGCCGCGGCTCATAAGCCTGCAGGCTCTCGGCGGACTGGGCGCCATAGCTGACGGCGACACTGTCCATCCCGGCATTGCGCGCCATCATCAGGTCGAACGACGCATCCCCGACCATCAACGCCTGGCGCGGCGACACCCCGCAGTGCGCCATGATCTGCTCGAGCATCAGCGGATGCGGCTTGCTGGCAGTTTCATCCGCCGCGCGAGTGATATCGAAATAATCTTCCCAGCCATTGGCCTTCAGTACCCGATCCAGGCCGCGTCGCGCCTTGCCGGTGGCAACCGCCAACCGATAACCCTCGGCGCGCAATGCCTCCAGAGACTGCACCACACCCGCAAACAACGGTGACGGCTCAGCTTCCAGGGCAATGTAGTGATCGGCGTAGTGCTGACGAAAGACTATCAGCTCCTCGTCAGCGATCTGCGGGTACAAGGTACGAATCGCCTCCGGCAAACCCAGGCCGATGATGCCCTTGACCGCCAGGTCGTCACACAACTCGAACCCCGAGAGCGTCGAGGCCCTATGCATCGACTCGACAATCCGACCAATGGAGTCGCACAACGTGCCATCCCAATCAAAGATCAGCAGCTTATAGTCAAGGCGCGACACTCAGGCGCTCCACGGTCTTGGCCCACATCTCATCGACGGGCGCCTGCAACTTCAGCTCGCCACCATCGGGCAACGGCACTGTAAGCATGTAGGCATGCAGGAACAGTCGCTTGCCGCCCAGGTCACGAATCTCCCGGGAGAAATCCTCATCCCCGTATTTGCTGTCGCCGGCGATCGAATGGCCCGCGTGCAGGGTGTGAACACGAATCTGGTGGGTTCGACCGGTCACCGGCTTGGCCTCGACCAGGGTGGCGAAATCACCGAAGCGGCGCAGCACCTTGAACAGCGTCAGCGCCTCCTTGCCCTCCTCGTCCACCTCGACCATGCGCTCGCCCGAGCGCAGATTGCTCTTCTGCAACGGCGCGCGAACACTCTTGATCGAAGAGGCCCAGTTGCCGCGCACCAGCGCCATGTAGCGTTTATCCACGCCGTCGCCGCGCAAGGCGGTATGCAAATGGCGCAGCATGCTGCGTTTCTTGGCAATCATCAGCAGGCCGGAGGTGTCGCGGTCCAGGCGATGGACCAGCTCCAGCTCCTTGGCGTCCGGGCGCAACTGACGAAAGGCTTCGATCACCCCGAAACTCAGGCCGCTGCCACCATGGACCGCAATCCCGCAGGGCTTGTTGATCACGATCAGTTTGTTATCTTCGAACACAATCGAAGCTTCCAGGCGCTGTAAAAGGCCCTGGGCCAGCGGGACCGGCTCGTCGCGCTCAGGCACGCGCACCGGCGGCACGCGGACGATATCGCCCGCCTGCAGCTTATACTCGGGCTTGATCCGCCCCTTGTTCACGCGCACTTCGCCTTTACGCAAAATGCGATAAATCAAGGTCTTGGGCACGCCTTTGAGCCTGGCAAGAAGAAAGTTGTCGATGCGTTGGCCGGCATATTCCGGCGAGACCTCAAGCAGCTGGACGCTGGGGGTCGGGGGGGCGGTAGTCGTCATGTCGGGAATGATAACAATTTTTTATGCAATTGAAGCACTTAATCATTGCTGATATAGTCGCGAACGCCGCCAAAAGTGGCCCGGACAGAGGACTGGCGACAGACTGCCAGCCCTGACCATCGCAATTCATCAGGACGCAAGGCCGTCCTACGGGGCTTTCGCCACCCTGGAAGGCTCAGGATTGTAACAAGCGCAGGTGACATGAGGCCTGAAGCGAGCTTGAAAAGCAGGGTCATTACCCGCCTTTCATGCCGATATTCACGGCCAGTTCACAAAGTGCAGTCAGTCCTGGACCAGACCACGGCGAATGTTTCGGAAACAACGCCTGTTATTAGCCATGAGCGTGAACTCCCCATTGGAGAACACGGTAAATGCCAACCCGCTGCGGATTCTGCGCGCGGCAGCACCCGAATTATCAGGGATACGTGTAGGGTGGAGATGCACAACCGTCGGACCGTGTAGCACTAGGCTTATTTTAGACGCTTCATCTCGTCCACAGTCGTCGGTTGATTCCTCCTCCTGACCTTAGCTTTTGTTGAAGTGGTGTCTTGTCACCACAGCTAACAATGCAGGACGCGTCCGTCGCGATACCGGCCCAATTGGCTCGATATTGCTGGACACTGGAGTGGCCAACCACTCTTGACGCACCTGACACCGACCGTGAGAAGTCGTGTGTGCCGAACGCCGTTTCCGGCAGCCCGGAAACCGACGGTACAACATGAAAAGAATGCTGATTAACGCAACTCAACCCGAAGAGTTGCGTGTTGCACTGGTAGATGGCCAACGCCTCTACGACCTGGACATCGAATCCGGTGCACGCGAGCAAAAGAAGGCCAACATCTATAAAGGCCGGATTACTCGCATCGAACCAAGCCTTGAGGCTGCCTTTGTCGATTTCGGCTCCGAGCGCCACGGCTTCCTGCCCCTCAAAGAAATCTCCCGCGAGTACTTCAAGAAAGCCCCTGAAGGCCGCGTGAACATCAAGGACGTCCTGAGCGAAGGCCAGGAAGTCATCGTCCAGGTGGAAAAAGAAGAACGTGGCAACAAGGGCGCGGCCCTGACCACCTTCATCAGCCTGGCAGGCCGCTATCTGGTCCTGATGCCGAACAACCCGCGCGCCGGCGGCATCTCCCGTCGTATCGAAGGCGAAGAACGCAACGAGTTGCGTGAAGCGCTGAACGGCTTGATCGCTCCGGCCGACATGGGCCTGATCGTGCGCACTGCCGGCCTGGGCCGCAGCAGCGAAGAAATGCAGTGGGACCTCGACTACCTGCTGCAACTGTGGACCGCCATCAAAGAAGCGTCCCTGGATCGTTCCGCGCCATTCCTGATCTACCAGGAAAGCAACGTGATCATCCGCGCCATCCGCGATTACCTGCGCCAGGACATCGGCGAAGTGCTGATCGACAGCGTTGAAGCCCAGGACGAAGCCCTGACCTTCATCCGCCAGGTCATGCCGCAGTACGCCAGCAAGATCAAGCTGTACGAAGACAGCGTTCCGCTGTTCAACCGTTTCCAGATCGAAAGCCAGATCGAAACCGCCTTCCAGCGCGTCGTCGAACTGCCTTCCGGCGGCTCCATCGTGATCGATCCGACCGAAGCCCTGGTGTCCATCGACATCAACTCGGCACGCGCCACCAAAGGCAGCGACATCGAAGAAACCGCCCTGCAGACCAACCTGGAAGCGGCTGAAGAAATCGCCCGCCAGTTGCGCCTGCGTGACATCGGCGGCCTGATCGTCATCGACTTCATCGACATGACCCCGGCCAAGAACCAGCGCGCCGTGGAAGAGAAAGTCCGCGAATGCCTGGAAGCTGACCGTGCCCGTGTACAGGTCGGCCGCATCTCGCGCTTCGGCCTGCTGGAAATGTCCCGTCAGCGCCTGCGTCCGTCCCTGGGCGAAAGCAGCGGCATCGTCTGCCCGCGCTGCAACGGCACCGGCATCATCCGTGACGTTGAATCGCTGTCCCTGGCGATCCTGCGCCTGATCGAAGAAGAAGCCCTGAAAGACCGCACCGCCGAAGTCCGCGCGCAAGTGCCGATCCCGGTTGCAGCCTTCCTGCTCAACGAGAAGCGTAACTCGATCACCAAGATCGAACTGCGCACCCGTGCCCGTATCGTCATCCTGCCGAACGACCACCTCGAAACGCCGCACTTCGAAGTGCAGCGCCTGCGTGACGACAGCCCGGAAGCTCACACCAACCAGTCCAGCTACGAAATCGCCGCTGCCGCCGCCGAAGTCGAAGAAGTCCAGCCGGCTGCTGCAACCCGCACCCTGGTTCGCCAGGAAGCGGCCGTCAAGACCGCACCCGCCCGTGCCAACGCGCCGGTTCCAAGCGAAGCCGCTGCACCGGCTGCGGCCCCGGCCACCATGCCGGAGCCTAGCCTGTTCAAGGGCCTGGTGAAGTCCCTGGTCAGCCTGTTCGCGACCAAGGAAGAGCCTGCGGCACCGGTTGTCGTCGAGAAGCCGGCCACTGAACGCCCTGCCCGCAACGAAGAGCGTCGCAACGGTCGTCAGCAAAGCCGTAACCGTAACGGTCGCCGCGACGAAGAGCGCAAGCCTCGCGAAGAGCGTGCACCGCGTGAAGAACGTGCACCACGCGAAGAGCGTCAGCCGCGCGAAGCCCGTGAAGAAACCCCGGCCGTAGCCCGCGAAGAACGCGCACCACGCGCGCCTCGTGAAGAACGTGCTCCGCGTGCACCGCGTGAAGACCGCAAGCCACGTGGCGAGCGCGAAGAACGTGTACGTGAACTGCGCGAGCCGCTGGATGCTGCCCCGGCAGTCGCCGCTGCCGCCAGCACCGAAGAACGTCCGGCCCGCCAGCCACGTGAAGAGCGCGCACCACGCCCACCGCGTGAAGAGCGTCAACCGCGTGCCGAACAGGCTGCTGCGGCCAGCGAAGAAGAACTGCTGTCCAACGAAGAGCAACTGCAGGAAGACGGTCAGGATAACGCTGAAAGCGATCGTCCACGCCGCCGCTCCCGTGGCCAGCGTCGTCGCAGCAACCGTCGTGAGCGTCAACGCGATGCCAACGGCAATGTGATCGAAGGTTCGGAAGAAAACGCCGAAACCACCGAGGCGTCCACGACAGGCGAGCCAACCGCTGCCGATCTGGCTGCCGGCCTGGCCGTTACCGCTGCGGTTGCCAGCTCGGTCATCAGCGCTCCTGCTGAAGCCGAAGCCAACCAGCAGGCTGAACGCGCCACCGCTGCCGTGCAGGAAACCGCGGCACCTGAAGCGCCGGTCGTCGAAGCCACGACCGTGGTCGAAGCACCAACCGCTCCAGAAGTCGAAGTTGCTCCGGCTCCTGAAACCGAGCCTGAAGTCAAAGCAGCCGCCGAACCGGTTGTCGAGGCCGAGCCACAGGTGGTAGCTGAAGCCGTTGTCGAAACACCTGCTGCCGAGCCAACCCCGCCAGTGCGTGAAGTTCGCGAAGAACAGACCGCCTTCCAGTGGGTTGCCGAGCCAGCCGTGGCTGTCGAAGCACCAGCGCCGACGCCAGTGGAAGAAGCTCCGGCTCCAGCTGCCGAGGTGGTTGTGGCTGAACCTGTAGTGGTTGCAGAGCCGGTTGTGGTTGCAGAACCTGCGCCGGTCGTTGAAGAAACCCCAGTGGTTGCTGAAGCTGCCGCGCCAGTGGTTGCAGCGCCAGTCAGCGCCCTGACCGAAAATGGTCGTGCGCCGAACGATCCACGTGAAGTGCGTCGCCGCAAGCGTGAAGCCGAGCGTCTGCAGAAGGAAGCCGAACAGGCCGCCGCTGCTGCTCCGGCCATCGTCGAAGCCGCACCGGTTGTGGCTGAAGTTGTCGAGGCGCCAGCCCCGGCCACCGAAGCCACGGTTGAGCCTACCGCTCCTTCCATCGACGAGAATCTGCATTCCGTCGAAGAAGTGATCGAGCACAACCCTAAAGCCCTGGAAGAAGAGCACGAGCCTAAACCCCTCGCCTGATTTCATCGGCCACTGAAAAGCCCCGCCTGATCACTCAGGCGGGGCTTTTTTATGCCGCATTGCTTACCTTGAAACGACTCCGGCGAATCCCCCCATCACCCAGGCCCGACGGGTGTGAAATCCAGCTGCTGCGGCACATCCACATCCCACAGCACGCCCGGATCAGCGACCTGCACTTCCCGCACCATGGCCCCGGCGAACAAGGCTTTCGCTCCACGGTCTCCGGAAAGTGCCATCAAGCTCGGTCCGAACGCGCGGCCAAACCCCACCGGGTGCCCATGACTGCCGCCCTGAACCGGAACGCAGATGCCATGCGCCTGCAGTCCTTCGACCACGCGTTCAACACTCGATGGCAGCACAAACGGCATATCCCCCAGCAGCACCAGCCAACCGTCCGAGGAGCCACTGGCTGTCACGGCTGCCGCGAGGCTATCGCCCATGCCGGACGAGTCCAGCAGCACGACCTCACATCCGTAGTGCTGCGCCAGGCGTATGACTTCGGTGCGCTCCGGGCGGGTCACCAGGCAGCGTTTTTTCACGCTGCGCGGCAGGTTCACCAACACCTGCTCAATCACCGGTCGCGTAATGCCATCGCGACCTACGCAGGACGCCAGCAACTTGTCCTGACCCGCCACCGCCCGAAAACGGCTGCCCTGCCCCGCCGCCAGTACGATCACGGCGATTGAGTCGGTCAACTGACTGCCACCGACAACGGTTTTTTCTGCACCGCGACGATCCCGTTCTTGATCGCAACGATCTCTGCCATCAGCGACAACGCGATCTCTGCCGGCGTATGACTGCCGATATATAAACCAATCGGGCCGTGTAACCGCGCAATAGCCTGCGCGGTCATACCGAGCGCCGCCAGGTTTTCCCGCCGTTTCTGGCTGTTGACCCGCGAACCCAGGGCGCCAATGTAGAAAGCGCTGGAATTCAATGCGGTCAACAGCGCCATATCATCCAGCCGCGGATCATGGGTCAGGGCAACAACCGCGGTGCGCTCGTCCGTCTGGATAGCGAGCACCGCCTCATCGGGCATACCCGGCACGAAACGACCGTGCTGCTCCTCCCAGCCGTAGACGAATTCCTTGCGTGGATCGCAGATCAGCACTTCAAAATCCAGCAACCGCGCCATTTCTGCCACATAGCGCGACAATTGGCCGGCCCCGATCAGCAGCAGACGCCAGCGCGGACCGTAAATAGCGCGTAAGCACTTACCGTCAAAACTCACGGTGTCGGTTTTGCCTGCGTTGCTCAAGGTCACTTCACCGGTCGCGAGGACCAATTCGCGGGCCACAATCTCGTGGGCTTCACAACGCGCCAACAACTCGGCCACCCAGGCCGGATCGCTCACCCGCTCCTCGGTCAGGCGCAAGGTCCCGCCACATGGCAGACCAAAGCGGGCCGCCTCGTCGCGGGTGACGCCGTATGTCACCAACTGCACCGGCGGCCCCTCTTCCGGCAAACGGCCATCCTGCAAACGGGCAATCAGATCATCCTCGATGCAACCACCGGACACCGAACCGATCACCACGCCGTCGCCACGCAAGGCCAGCATGGCTCCCGGCGGACGTGGCGCACTGCCCCAGGTCTGAACCACGCTGTACAACACCACACGATGCCCGGCGCGGCGCCATTCCAGCACGCTGCGCAAGACATTCAGATCGACACTGTCCATCAGGCCTTAGTCTCTTGCTGCCAACCTTGTAATTGATAACGGACCGGCAAGTTACGGACCCGCTTGCCCGTGGCGGCAAAGATCGCATTGCACAGCGCCGGCGCAATCGGCGGCACACCCGGCTCCCCCACGCCACCCAACGGCACGTCGCCTTTTGGCGCAACCAGATGCACCGCGATTTCCTTGGGCGCCAGGGACATGCGCGCGATTTCGTACATGTGGAAGTTATCCTGCTGGACCTTGCCATCCTTGAAGCTGATTTCACCGAGCACCGCGTTACTCAGGCCCATGACGCAGGCCCCTTCGAACTGCGAGCGGATGCGTTCCGGGTTGATCTGCGGGCCGCAATCCACGGCGATGTCGGCCTTGTGCACGATCAGGGTGCCATCGTCCTTGACCTCCACCTCAATCACCGCCGCCACATACGTGACGAAGCTGTAATGCACCGCCAGCCCCAGGCCACGCCCCTTGGGCAATTTACGACCCCATCCGGCGCCCTTGGCGGCCGTTTCCAGCACACCACGCAGGCGCGCGGTGTCGATGGGATAACGTTCGGGCGACTCACCGTAGTTCCACTCTTCACTCAAGGTTCGCGGATCGATCTGACGATCGGGCCCCAACAACTTGAGCTGATACTTCAACGGATCCTGGCCGGCCTTGTGGGCCAATTCATCGACAAAGCTCTGAATCGCAAAGCCGTGGGGGATGTTCGATACCGAGCGGTACCAACCCACCCGCGTGAATGCGGTGGCTTCCGGGTTTTCCAGGCGCACGTTGGGAATCGCGTAGGCCATGTTGGTGAACCCCATGCCCAACTCAAACGCCGCTTCGTGATTCATGCCCGGTGCAAACAGCGCGGTGATGCTCGGCGCCACGGTGCGATGCAGCCAGGCAGCGGGCATGCCGTCCTTGTTCAGGCCCGCCTTGAGGTATTCAGCGGAAACCGTGTGGAAGTACGAGTTGTGAATATCGTCCTCCCGGGTCCATTGCACCCGCACCGCCTTGCCAGGAAACTCCTTGGCCAATATCGCGGCTTCGACGATAAAGTCCGGTTTCGACTTGCGACCAAAACCGCCGCCCAACAGAGTGACGTGGATGGTGACGTTATCGAACGGCACGCCCAGGCGCTCGGCAACCCGTTCGCGGGTCACTTGCGGTGCCTGGCTCGGTGCCCAGGCTTCGCATCGACCGTCTTGAAAACGGGCAACCGCGACCATGGGTTCCATGGGTGACTGGGCCAGGTGCGGCAGGTAATACATGGCGTCGAGGGTGCTATCGGCATCGCTCAACGCCTGCTCGATGTTTCCGGTATTGCGCACGGTTTTGCCGGTGTTCCGGGCCGCGGTTTCCAGCGTCTTGCGGTATTCGACGGAGTTGTAACTGGCGTTGGCGCCATCTTCCCAGACAATCTGCAAGGCTTCGCGGCCCTTGATCGCCGCCCAGGTATTGCTGGCAACCACTGCCACGCCACCCAGCGGCTGGAACTCCGAAGGCAGCGGCCGACTTTCGATTTCCAGGACCTTGAGCACCCCAGGGACTTTCAGCGCTGCGCCGGCATCGAAGGACTTGACCTTGCCGCCATACACTGCCGGCCGCGCAATGGTGGCGTACAGCATGCCGTCGAAATGCACATCGGCGCCATACACCGCCCGGCCGTTGACAATATCCGCACCGTCGATGGCCTTGGTCGCCTCCTTGCCGATATATCGGAACTGCGAAGGCTGCTTGAGCCGCAGGCTGTCGCGCGCCGGCACCGCCAGCGCTGCGGCGGCGGTGGCAAGGGCGCCATAACCCAGTTCGCGGCCACTCTTTGAGTGAACCACTTTGTGCAACTGCGCCCGGCACTCACCCACCGGGACGTTCCATTGCTCGGCGGCAGCCTGCTCCAGCATGGTCCGCACGGCAGCGCCGCAACGCCGCATCGGCTCGTACCAATGCCGCATGCTGCGCGAGCCGTCAGTGTCCTGGTTACCAAAGCGCACCTCATCAGCGGGCGCCTGCTGGACTTTCACCCAGGCCCAATCGGCCTCCAGTTCGTCAGCCACCACCATCGTCAGGCTGGTACGCACCCCTTGGCCCATTTCCGAGCGGTTGCAGATCACGGTGACAGTGCCATCCGTCGCGATGCTGACGTAGACCTTGGGGTCATCGATCACGCCGTTGGGCATTGCATCCGCGCCGTATTTTTTCACCTCTTCGGCAAACGCATCCGGCACGCCCCAACTGGCGGCGACGATCAAGACGCCAGTGGCGCCGGCGCCCTTGAGGAACCCACGGCGGCTGAGGTTATTCAGGGCAAAATTTTCGGGTAACTGGCTCATGCCTTGGTCCCCTGCAGATGAGTCGCGGCCTGACGGATGGCGGTCTTGATCCGGTTATACGTGCCACAACGACAGATATTGCCGACCATGGCTTCCTCGATTTGCGCATCGCTGGGGTTGGGGTTGGTTTTCAGCAATGCGGTGGCCGACATGATCTGCCCGCCCTGGCAGTATCCGCATTGGGCGACGGCCGTATCCAGCCAGGCTTGCTGGACTACCTGGCCCACCGGGTCGCTGTGCAGGTTGTCGATGGTGCTGACGTTCTGGCCGATGACTGATCCGATCGGCGTGATGCAACTGCGCGCCGGCGCGCCGTCGATATGGAGGGTGCACGCGCCGCACAGGCCCATGCCGCAACCGAATTTGGTACCGTTATAACCCGCGACATCGCGGATCGCCCACAGCAGAGGCATGTCCTCGGTAACATCCAGTTGATGATCTTGACCGTTGAGCTTGAGGGTAATCATGGGCACGCCCGCATAGTAAATAGGTTATGGGGTCGAGCTATCTAGTCGGTTCACGCAGATGGCTCAGGCTAATCGGGCTCTCTTGTGAAGACAGGTCTTCACCGGGCCTTTGATAAACAGAATCTATAACACAATAAACAGACATCGTTAGTCGGCCAAGTTAACCCGACATTCACAAAAAAGCCCTGCAATGCAGGGCTTGGTTCAGCAATCAGCAAGCGTAGTTCAATAACGATTGGGCTCCATTTCCAGTTCCACCTTGAACCGTTGGGCAATGTCCTGCTGGATGCGTTGCGCCAGGTCGGCAATTTCCTCGCCGGTGGCCGCGCCATAATTGACCAGCACCAGCGCCTGCAGGCTATGCACGCCCGCATCACCGTCGCGAAAGCCCTTCCAGCCAGCCTTGTCGATCAGCCAACCAGCGGCCAGTTTCATCTGTCCATCGGCCTGAGGGTAGGCCACCAGATCCGGATACAGGTCTTTCAACTCGGCGGCCAGCGCCGGGGAAACCAGCGGATTCTTGAAGAAACTGCCGGCATTGCCCAACTGCGCGGGGTCCGGCAGTTTTTCACGGCGAATGCTGCAAATGGCCCGACTGACATCGCTCGGGGTGGCCTGGGTGATCCCTTGCTCGGCCAGGCGTTGCTGCACCGGGCCATAATCGAGCTTGAGGTGGGCGACGCGACTCAAGGCAAAACGCACTCGCAGGATCAGCCAGCGTCCGACTTCATGCTTGAACAGACTGTCGCGGTAATCAAAATTGCATTCAGCCAGGTTGAAATCCCGCAACTCGCCGGTCTGGCGATCCAGGGCGGTCAGCCCGACAAATACATCCTTGATCTCGACACCGTAGGCCCCAATGTTCTGCATCGGTGCCGCGCCGACGGTGCCGGGGATCAAGCTGAGGTTTTCCAGGCCGGAAAAGCCCTGTTCCAAGGTCCACAGCACGAACGGGTGCCACGCCTCGCCTGCCTCGGCCTCCACGACCAACTGGCTGCCGTCGTCCTGCAGCACCCGAATGCCCCGGGTTGCCATGCGCAACACCAGCCCCGCAATGTCCTGGGTCAGCAGCAGGTTGCTGCCACCCCCAATCACCAGCAACGGCAGTTGTTGCCCGGCCGCATACGCCAGGGCTTCGCGTACATCGGCATCGCTGCGCGCCTGCGCGAACAGTTGGGCACGCACATCGATGCCAAAACTGTTGAAAGCTTTCAGGGACACCTGCGCCTGCACGTCCAAGGTCATAGCCGCCCCTTCAATTCGATCACCAACTCATCACACGCGGTCTCGATAAGGTCCAGGACCCGCTCGAAACCTTGCTCACCGTCATAATACGGGTCCGGCACTTCGTCCACGGACGCGGCGTAGCGGCGCAGGAACAAATCCAGCTCGGCCTTGCCCTGGGCGGGTTGCATGGCCTTGAGGTTGCGCAGGTTGCTCTGGTCCATGGCAAGAATCAGGTCGTAACGGGCAAAATCAGCACGTGAGACTTGCTGGGCACGCTGGGCCGACAAGTCATAGCCACGCCGCGACGCTGCCTGTTGGCTACGCGTGTCAGGTGGTTTGCCGACGTGCCATTCACCGGTGCCGGCGGACGCCACTTCAACCCGGCCCTGCAGCCCGGCTTCACGCAGTTTGTGCCGCAGCACGCCTTCGGCGGTAGGCGAGCGGCAGATATTGCCCAGGCAGACAAACAGAACTTCCATCAAGCCCCCAGCAGGCGGCGGACGCGCTCCAGGTCTTCCAGCGTATCGACTCCCGCCGGCGGTGCTTCCAGGGCATCGCCCACGTGAATCCGCACACCGTGCCAAAGGGCGCGCAGTTGCTCCAGGGATTCGGTGTTCTCCAGCCAGCAAGGTCCCCAATTGACGAAGTCCTGGAGGAAGTCGGCGCGGTAAGCGTAGATGCCGATGTGGCGACGATAGGGCACGCCCGCCGGCAACACATCAGGGTTTTTCGCAAAGTCGTCCCGTGCCCAAGGCAGCGTCGAGCGACTGAAGGTCAGGGCCAGGCCGTTGATATCGCTGACCACTTTCACCACGCTCGGGTTGAACAGGGTTTCAATGTCTTCGATCGGTTCGGCCAGGGTCGCCATGCGCGCTTCGGCGTGGGCCGCCAGGTTCGCCGCCACCTGATCGATGACGCGGGGAGGAATCAGCGGTTCATCGCCTTGTACGTTGACCACAATGGCGTCCGCTGCCAGCCCCAGGTGCGTGGCGACTTCAGCCAGGCGATCGGTGCCGGAATTGTGGTCGGCACGGGTCAGCACCGCTTCGGCACCAAAGCCCTGGCAGGCCTGGATAATCCGCACATCATCGGTGGCTACCACCACGCGCTGGGCGCTGCTTTTACAGGCCTGCTCCCAGACCCGTTGAATCATCGGCTTGTCGCCGATCATCTGCAGCGGTTTGCCGGGCAGACGCGTCGAAGCGAAACGGGACGGGATGACAACGGTGAAGGCAGTGGTCATTTATCCAGGCGCTCGTCGGTGGTCAGGGTGCGGGCTTCGCTTTCCAGCATCACCGGAATGCCATCACGGATAGGGTAAGCCAGGCCGGCGCCCTTGCTGATCAGCTCGGTCTTGTCGGCGCTGAGCTTGAGCGGGCCCTTGCAAATCGGGCAAGCGAGGATATCAAGCAGTTTGGTGTCCATGGGGATTTCCTGGAAAGAAGCGTTTTAAGGCAAAAGACGAGCGGGCAACAGACGCATCAGTTGCGTGTCGAACCAGGCGATAAACGCCGGCGACGGTGCCGCATCGACTGCAAGATACCACCAGTGTGCCTGGGCAAAGGCGCGGCACTTCACCGCGTCTTTTTCGGTCATGACCAGCGGCAGTGACGGCGTGAAATTCAGGACCTGCGGACTGTAGGGCGCATGATCGGCAAACGCGTGGGGTATCGGCCGCCAGTGTAGCGTTTCAAGTGTCGTGAAGAAACGTTGCGGGTTACCGATACCAGCGACCGCATGAATCTGCTGGCCCCGGGCAAAATGGTCCAGCGGCTGGCGCTCGCCGGTTTGCAGATTGACCAGCGCGCAGGGCACCAGACGAAAACCGAAGCCGTCGTCGCGATCCGCGCCGGCGCCGTTATAAAGCAGCGCATCGACGCTTTGCAATCGTTCGACCGGCTCGCGCAAAGGCCCGGCCGGAAGGCAACGGCGATTGCCCAGGCCGCGAGCGGCATCGATCAGCACCAGTTCAAGGTCACGGGCCAGGCGGTAATGTTGCAGGCCGTCATCGGACAGGATCAGGTCCAGGGGTTCGCTGGCCAACAGGGCTTGCACTGCGCGACTGCGGTCGGGGTCGATCATCAGCGCTACGCCGCTGCGCTGCACGATCAACAGCGGCTCGTCACCCGCCACCTCGGCGCTGTGGCTGGCTTCAACCCGCCAAGGTAATTGCGGTGGCTTGGCGCCATAGCCGCGACTGACCACGCCAACCCGCAAACCGCTGCGCTGGCAATGCTCGATCAACCAGAGGATCAAGGGCGTCTTGCCGGTCCCGCCGACGGTGATGTTGCCCACCACCACCAACGGCACCGGCGATTGATAGATCGTCCCTTCGCCGGCCAGAAAACGTTCGCGCTTGCGCCTCACCACCCGGCGATAGAGCGATTCCAGCGGCTGCAGCAACGCAAGCGCCGGATGGCCGTCGTACCAGGCCTTGAGCAGACGATCGGAGAGCGCCATCAGGGTTGATCCGCCGCCTCGACCGTGGTCATGCGCAAATGGCTGAAACCCAGCTTGCCGGCAGCATCCATGGCGGTGACCACGGCCTGGTGCGGGGTCTTGCCGTCAGCGCTGATCGACAGTGGGACTTGCGTGTCACCGTCGGACTCTTTCTGCAGCGCTTCCATCAAGCTGGCCAGATCGTTTTTCTCCAGCAACTGGTTATTGACCGAGTACACGCCGTCGGCGCTGATAACCACCTCAAGTTGCTTGACCTGCTGGTCTTCGGCCGGCGAGCCGCTGACGGCCTCAGGCAACTCGACGCGCAACTGGGTTTCGCGGGTAAAGGTGGTCGTGACGACAAAAAACAGCAACAGGATGAACACCACGTCGATCAACGACGCCAGGTTGATATCGACATTTTCCCGTGGCTTGCGGCGAAATTTCACGCTTTGCCCTCAACCAGATCGACATCGCGGTCGCCTTGCACCACCTCTACCAACTTGATGGCTTCCTGCTCCATGCCCACCACCAACTCATCGATGCGGCGTTGCAGGAAACGGTGGAAAAACACTGCCGGGATGCCCACCATCAGACCTGCCGCCGTGGTGATCAAGGCCTTGGAAATACCCCCGGCCAACACCGCGGCGTTGGTGGTCATGCCTGACCCGGTGAACGAACTGAAAATATCGATCATGCCCAGCACGGTGCCAAGCAAGCCGAGCAACGGCGCCATCGCGGCGATGGTGCCCAAGGCATTGATATAGCGTTCCAGCTCGTGAATGACCCGCGCGGCCGCTTCCTCGATGCATTCTTTCATGATCTCGCGACCGTGCTTGGAATTCGCAAGCCCGGCGGCCAGGATTTCGCCCAGGGGGGAATTGGCCCGTAGTTCCTTGAGTTTTTCCTTGTCCAGCTGTTTGTCCTTGATCCAGCGCCAGACCTGCCCCAGCAGGTGGTCCGGGGTCACGCGGCTGGCGCGCAGGGTCCACAGGCGTTCGGCGACGATGCCGAGTGCGGCGATGGAACTCAAAATGATCGGCAACATCATCCAGCCGCCGGACTTGACCAATTCCCACACAGTGAATGTCCCCTCGAAAAAGTGCGCCACTTTAGCATACAGGCGGGCCAGGAAGGACCCGCCCACCCAAGAGCATCATGTCCCAGGCTGCTGTTTTTGGTAACGCCCAATGACCGGTGGCCGCCAGAAACGGCGCTGGCTGCGCGCCGTGACCGGCGGTTCGTCGGTGCCCAGGCGAAAGCGCACGGCGCCCTGCTCGGCGCTGTCATAAATGGCGCTGCCCACCTGATGATAACGTGCCAGCACTCGCGGGTGGGGATGACCGAAACCGTTGCCATGCCCACGGGAAATCAGCACCGCCGCGGGGGCCAGCCGTTGCAGCAACGGCCATGAGGAGGAACTGCGGCTGCCATGATGAGGCGCCTGTAACCAATCAGTGCCGACGGCCAGGGGCGTGGACAGCAATGCCCGCTCGGCCTGGTGATCGATATCGCCAGTCAGCAGCAACCGCTTGCCATTGGCTTGTACCTGCAAGACACAGGACTGCTGGTTACCGCTAACGGCATCCGCCCATTGCCACAGCTGAAACGTCACGCCGTCCCATTCCCATTGCTCACCGCTGGCACACGGCTGTGCCTGCAAAAACAGCGCAAGCCCCACGGTCTCCCCGCCCACCACCCGCTTGACCGGCAGCCCGCGGGCGACGGCCGCTGCGCCGCCCGCGTGATCGGCGTCGGCATGACTGAGCACCATCAAGTCCAACTGGGTAACGCCCCATTTGCGCAACGACGGCAGCACCACCCGCGCGCCAAGATCGAAATCGCCAAGGCGCGGCCCGGCGTCATACAGCAAGGTGTGGTGGCGGGTACGCAGCACGATTGCCAGCCCCTGGCCAACATCCAGTTGCACCACTTCGACCTGTCCATGGGGAATGTCTTCACCAGGCACGAACACCGCCAACAGCAGCAAGGGCCATCCCAGCAGACGAAAAGGAATGCCGGCGGGCATCAATAGCAGCAGGGCTCCGATCAAGCTCAACAGCCAGAACCCGAAGGGCATCTCGGCCGGGATCCAGGCGGGCAGTTGCCCCGCGAGCACGCCCAATGCCGTGAACAACCCGTTCAGCGCGCCGCCCGCCAACCACAGCAAACCACTTCCCAGCACCGGGACCGCCAACAACAGGGTTCCGAGCAATGCCAGGGGCAACACCACCACGCTGATCCAGGGTACGGCAAACAGGTTAGCCAAAGGAGCGCTCAGACTGACCGGCAGGCCAAGCACCAGGATCAGTGGAAACAAGCCAATCGCGATCAGCCACTGGGCACGGGTCCAGGCCTGCCATACACGCCAGGGCCCCAGACGCCCGCTGAACGCCAGCACCAACACGGCCACCGCGGCAAATGACAACCAGAACCCCGGCTGCAGACTGGCCAAGGGCTCCAGGACCAACACGGCATTCAGCGCCAGCAACAATGGCCACCAGATGCCCAGGTGCCGAAACCGCAGGCGCCACAGCAACACCAGCCCGACCATCACGCAAGCCCGCTGCACCGGCACTTCAAACCCCGCCAACAGGCC
This sequence comes from Pseudomonas sp. GQ91, assembly GCF_059758795.1. Classification (NCBI taxonomy): domain Bacteria; kingdom Pseudomonadati; phylum Pseudomonadota; class Gammaproteobacteria; order Pseudomonadales; family Pseudomonadaceae; genus Pseudomonas; species Pseudomonas sp. GQ91. The sequence goes on along the minus strand of NZ_JCAXED010000003.1, from coordinate 395,328 downwards.
ATAAGCCAGCGCGGCGGCAAAGGCCAGTCCACAGGCCCAAGGCAGCCAGGGGATGCGCCTGGGCCACGCCCCGTAGCGGGCCAAGCCAGCGACCAGGGCATAGATCAACCCGGACAATAGGCCGATGTGCTGCCTCGAAATCACCAATAAATGCACGGTGCCGGTGTCCTGCAAAATGCGCCAGTCCTCGCGCATCAAACCGGAACCATCGCCCAGCACCAGCGCCGCCAGCCCGGCTTCCCGGCCTTGAGCGTCCACAGCCAATAGCCGCTGGCGGATCGAATCTCGCCAGGCATGCCGGGCAGGCGCCAGACGCTGGCCGTCCTTGACCGATCCGGTCGCCCCCACACGCCGGGCCAATAGCCAGGCCTGCTGGTCAAATCCGTGAAAATTGAGCAACCCGGACGGCCGCTTGAAGGTGACGGCCAAGCGCCAGCGCTCGCCCCCCTGCACCGGCGGCCCGCCATGCCAGGCCAGACGAATGCGCTTGGGCAGTTTATCTTTGCGCGAGCGGCCGTCGCTCAGCTCGAAACGCACCACGCTCTCTGTGTGCTGGGTCAGCCCCGTGACCCGCCCTTCCACCCACCGTGTCTGACCATCCAGCTGCGGCGCGAGCCGATCATCCAGTGCCCACTGGGCGCTGAGGCAGGCCCAGCCCAACCCGAGTAAGAAAAAGGCCAACGGATACGTACGAAACGGTAGCATCATCAACGCGACGGCCGGCAGGACCAGCAGCCAACCGACCGACGGCAACGCCGGCAGGAAACGCAAGGCAAGCAATCCCAGTGCGAGCGCGAACATCCCTGTGCGCATGGATCATTCCTTGAAAGTGAACAAGCGAGTGTCAGCCCGGCCGCGCACCTGGATTATGATTTTTTGTCACAAAGTCTGAATTTCACGTTCACGGAATCCGGGCATACTTGTCCCTCGAACTGACCTGGACCCCTTATGCCACGGCGCTTATTCAAACGGTACATGCCCGACCCGACCAGCATCAGGGAACACAAATCCTTACGCTTTTTCGGCAAGCTGCTCCATGACCCCAACCTCTGGCACCTCAACCGGCACTCGGTAGCGCGGGCCATGGCCGTAGGCTTGTTTGCCGCATTCATCCCTATCCCCTTGCAGATGTTGCTGGCGGCCTTCCTCGCCATTTCCGTGCGCGGCAACATGCCCATCGCGGTAAGCCTGGTCTGGCTGACCAATCCCATCACCATGCCCGTCGTCTTCTTCTGCACCTACATGACCGGTACATGGCTGATGAACATACCGCCGCGCAGCCTGCCCGACGAGCTGACCTGGGAATGGATCAGCGGTCAGCTATCAACGATGTGGCAACCGTTTCTACTGGGCTCGGTGGTGATGGGCCTGGTGCTGGCGGCACTGGCGTACTGCCTGACCATGACCTATTGGCGCTGGTGGGTGGGTCATCAGTGGAAAAAACGCAAACTGCGCAACCGCTAGCCACCTGCCCGGCGCCTTCCTTAATCGGCATTGCCCGATACCCGCGGCCGTCGAGGCACGTTCTTCGCCTCATCTGATTATTTTGCGAGATTCCATGCTCCGCATATGGCTACACTGCGCAGGTGGTGCGGGCCGGATGCCTGCGTGGAATGTCGAAAACAGTGTGGTGCGGGAGAGTGGCGTGCTTAGAAGAATGGGGATAAAAGGCCGCGTACTGTTGCTGACCTTGCTGCCTACCAGCTTGATGGCGTTGCTTCTGGGGGGCTATTTTACCTGGATGCAGTTAGCGGACCTGCAGACCCAATTGCTCAATCGTGGCGAGATGATCGCCGAACAGTTGGCGCCGCTGGTGGCTCCCGCGCTGGGCAGCAAGAACACCAAGCTGCTGGAACGAATTGCCACCCAGTCCCTGGAGCAAACCGATGTCCGCGCCGTATCTTTCCTGGCCCCGGACCGTTCGTCGCTGGCCCACGCCGGCCCGACCATGCTCAATGAACCCCCTATCGGCAACAGTTCCCACCTGCTGCAACGTACCGGCAATGACGCCACCCGCTATTTACTGCCCGTGTTCGGTCGCCATCGCAATCTCGCCGGCGAGTTGATCCCCGATGAATCCGACCGCCTGCTGGGCTGGGTCGAGCTGGAGTTGTCCCATAACGGCATGCTGCTGCGCGGCTACCGCAGCCTGTTCGCCAGTCTGTTGCTGATCGCCATTGGCCTGATGTGTACCGCCGCCCTGGCGCTGCGCATGAGCCGCACGATCAACGCCCCCATCGGCCAGATCAAACAAGCAGTGGCGCAACTCAAGGACGGCAACCTGGAGACCCGGCTGCCACCGCTGGGCAGCCAAGAGCTGGATCAACTGGCGTCGGGCATCAACCGGATGGCCGAAACCCTGCAGAATGCCCAGGAAGAATTGCAGCACAGTATCGATCAGGCCACCGAAGACGTGCGCCAGAACCTGGAAACCATCGAAATCCAGAACATCGAACTGGACCTGGCCCGCAAGGAGGCCCTGGAAGCCAGCCGTATCAAGTCCGAGTTCCTGGCCAATATGAGCCATGAAATTCGCACGCCGCTCAACGGTATCCTCGGCTTCACCCATCTTTTGCAGAAAAGCGAGCTGTCGCCCCGTCAGCTGGATTACCTGGGCACCATCGAAAAGTCCGCCGATAGCCTTCTGGGCATCATCAACGAAATTCTCGACTTCTCGAAAATCGAAGCCGGCAAGCTGGTCCTCGACAGCATTCCGTTCAATTTGCGCGACCTGCTGCAAGACACCCTGACCATCCTCGCGCCCGCCGCCCACGCCAAGCAACTGGAATTGGTGAGCCTGGTTTATCGGGATACGCCACTGTCCCTGGTCGGCGACCCGCTGCGCCTCAAGCAGATCCTTACCAACCTGGTCAGCAATGCCATCAAGTTCACCCGCGAGGGCACTATCGTCGTCCGGGCGATGCTCGAAGATGAGCAGCAAGACAGCGTGCAACTGCGCATCAGCGTCCAGGACACCGGCATCGGTCTGTCCAACCAAGACGTGCGAGCGCTGTTCCAGGCGTTCAGCCAGGCAGACAACTCACTGTCCCGGCAACCCGGTGGCACCGGACTCGGGCTGGTGATTTCCAAGCGCTTGATCGAGCAGATGGGCGGCGAAATCGGTGTCGAAAGCACGCCGGGGCAAGGTTCGGAGTTCTGGGTCAGCCTGAGCCTGCCAAAAACCCGCGACGATATCGAAGACCTGCCTTGCGCGCCGCTGCTGGGTCAACGCGTCGCCGTGCTGGAAAACCACGACCTGGCGCGCCAGGCCCTGCAACATCAATTGGAAGACTGCGGCCTGGAAGTCACCCCGTTCAACAGCCTGGAAAACCTCACCAACGGGATCACCAGCGCCCACCAGACCGAACAGGCAATCAACCTCGCGGTGCTTGGCATCACCGCCAATGACATTCCGCCAGAGCGCCTCAACCAGCACCTTTGGGACCTCGAGCATTTGGGCTGCAAAGTGTTGGTGCTGTGCCCGACCACCGAGCAGATGCTGTTCAACCTGTCCGTGCCCAACCCCAACAGCCAGTTGCAGGCCAAACCGGCCTGCACGCGCAAACTCAAGCGTGCCCTGTCCGACCTGATCAGCCCGCGGCCCTTGCGCAGCGACCCCGGGGAACCGTTGTCCAGTCGCGCGCCACGGGTGCTCTGCGTCGATGACAACCCGGCCAACCTGTTGCTGGTGCAGACCCTGCTGGAAGACATGGGCGCCAAGGTCCAGGCGGTGGAAAGTGGCTACGCGGCCATCGAGGCGGTGAAAGATGAAACCTTTGACCTGGTGCTGATGGACGTGCAGATGCCAGGCATGGACGGACGTCAAAGTGCCGAGGCGATTCGCCAATGGGAAAGCGAGCGCCCCGGCCACGGTACAGCGTTGCCCATTGTCGCTCTGACCGCCCACGCCATGGCCAACGAAAAGCGCGCGTTGCTGCAAAGCGGCATGGATGATTACCTGACCAAGCCCATCAGCGAACGGCAACTGGCCCAGGTGGTGCTGAAATGGACGGGCCTGGCCTTGCGTAATCAAAACCTTGAGCGTAGCGGCGAAGGTGCCGGCCCCACGGTACAGCTGCCGGTTCTGGACCAGGAGGAAGGCTTGCGCCTGGCCGCCGGCAAGCCTGACCTGGCGGCCGACATGCTGGCGATGCTGCTTGCCTCCCTGCAAGCCGACCGCGAAGCGATCAGCGTCGCCCGTGCGGACAACGACAACCATGCCTTGATCGAACGGGTCCACCGCCTCCACGGTGCGACCCGCTACTGTGGCGTACCGCAGTTACGCGCGGCCTGCCAGCGCGCCGAAACCTTGCTCAAGCAGGACGACGCCAAGGCCATGGCCGCTCTCGACGCCCTGGACATGGCGATCGCCCGTCTCGCCAGCGAGGCGCGGGTCAACGCCTGAGCCTGCCAAGAAAGGAACATTTGATGCGCATCATCCTCTTCAGCAGCCAGACCTATGACCGCGACAGTTTTCTGGCTGAACCGTTGCCAGCCGGCATGCAACTGCAATTTCAACCGGCACGCCTGAACCTCGACACCGTAGCCCTGGCAGACAGGCACGAGGTCGTCTGTGCCTTTATCAACGACGACCTCAGCGCTCCGGTGCTGGAACACCTGGCCGCCGGCGGCACACGCTTGATCGCCCTGCGCTCCGCGGGCTACAACCATGTCGACCTGGCCGCCGCCAAACGCCTGGGGCTGACAATCGCCAGGGTGCCGGCCTACTCGCCTCACGCGGTGGCGGAGCACGCCGTCGCGCTGATCCTGGCCCTGAACCGCCGCTTGCACCGCGCCTATAACCGCACCCGCGACGGCGATTTCAGTCTGCATGGACTGACCGGTTTCGATCTGGTGGGCAAAACGGTCGGCGTGGTCGGGACCGGACAGATCGGCGCGACCTTCGCCAAGATCATGACCGGCTTCGGTTGCAACTTGCTGGCTTACGATCCCTATCCCAACCCACAGGTCGAAGCCCTGGGCGCTCGCTACGTAAGCCTGGACGCGTTGCTGGGCGAGGCGCAGATCATCAGCCTGCATTGCCCGCTGACCACCGACAGTAGACACCTGATCAATGCGCAATCCCTGGCCCACATGCAGCCCGGCGCCATGCTGATCAACACCGGGCGTGGCGGCCTGGTGGACACGCCGGCGCTGATCGCAGCGCTGAAGAACGGCCAACTGGGTTATCTGGGGCTGGATGTCTATGAAGAGGAAGCCCAGTTGTTTTTCGAGGATCGCTCGGATCTGCCACTACAGGACGACGTACTGGCACGCCTGTTGACGTTCCCCAACGTGATCATCACTGCCCACCAGGCATTCCTGACCCACGAGGCGTTGGCGGCGATTGCCGCGACCACTCTGGCCAACATCGCGGCGTGGGCCGCGGATCAGCCACAAAACCTGGTGCACGGATGATCAGCGGTAACATGCCGCGCGCATGATGAGCAGGCGCCCGTGATAGGATGCCGCGCCTATTTGGAGGATCCATGGCCGAACACGATTTCCGCTTCAGCTTGCTGAGCCCACAACACACCCTGATCGAATGCCGTGCCCTGGTGCCGGGCCGTTATCAAGTCACCGGCAACGGTGGCTCGATCAAGCACGGCGACGTGCTGATCGTCACCCTGCGGGGCAGCAAGACCCTGTCGATGCGACTGACCGTCGAGGGCGACGCGCGTTACTCCATTCGCCCAGCCGGGCAATGGGTGGCCATGGCGCAAGGGCCGAAATTCGGCGAGCTGGAAATTCACACCTGGAACGTCAACTGCGACAGCTGCGATGCGGTGCTGGAGTTTGAGTTCTCGGTCGAGACCAAGCTGACCAAGGAGCCACTGCAACCGGCCGCCAACGCGCGAATCGCCGAGTTGGGCTGGAGCACCGACGGCGACAGGCACCGCTGCCCGAAATGCCGCAAGGCCGCTCAATGAAGCGCCTGTGGATGTTCACAGCAGTGGCTGCCGGCCTTGCCGGCTGCGCCAGCGACGAGGTCAAGCTCACGCAGGACCGCAGCTACGTGGTGGAGTGGATTGGTGAACGACCACTGATGGATTACGCCCACCTGACCGTCACCCTCGGCGCCGATGGCCGGGCGTATGGCAATGGCGGCTGCAACCATTGGTTCGCACCATACACCCTGGAGGGTGACACGCTCAGCTTTGGCAAGATTGGCAGCACTCGTAAACTCTGCCCAGAGGCGTTGATGGAGCAGGAACAGCGTTTTTTCAAGGCACTCGAGCGTGTACAGCGTTGGGATATTTCACCGATTCAGCAGACGCGTTTCTGGCCAGCCGAAGGGAAACCGTTGCGGTTGTGGTTGGAAGAAGGTTGATCTGACTCGCGTGGTCACGGGCGGCCACTACTCGCTACTGTTGATAGTTGCGCCCGTCCCACCGAAGCCTCCACTAGACCTGCCGTAACTCATTAGGCACAGAAGAACGCGCGCCCAGCCGACTGATCCACACCGCCGCCACAATCACCGCCCCGCCCAGAAACAATCGCCCCAACGGCTCATGCTGATTCCAGATCAGCAAATTCAGCAACAAGCCCACCGGCACATGCAGATTGTTCATCACCGCCAGCGTGCCCCCGCTGACCAGGCATGCGCCCTTGTTCCACCAATAAAGCCCCAATGCGGTACTGACCAGCCCCAGGAACACCAGCACGCCCCACTGCAACGGTGCTTCGGGCAGGAAGTCGGCCTTGCCGAACACCAGGAACGCCGGCAACACCACCGCCAACGCCCCCAGGTAAAAGTAACCAAACCGTCGATAGTGCGGCAGATCGCTGGGATGACGCGCCACCAGGCGCCGGTACAGCACCTGTCCGGCGGCGTAGGTGAAGTTGGCCAATTGCAGCAGCAAAAAGCCCATGAAGAAATCCGGATTGACCTGATCCAGTCGGATCACCGCCGCGCCTGCCACCGCTACCAGCGCGGCCACCAGCGCCCAAGGGTTGAAACGCCGGTTCAACGCGTCCTCGATCAACGTCACATGCAGCGGCGTAAGGATGGTGAACAGCAACACTTCCGGCACCGTCAACACCCGGAAACTCAGATATAAACAGACGTAAGTCACACCAAACTGCAACGCGCCAATCAGCAACATCCCGCGCATGAACGCCGGCTCGACCGAACGCCAGCGCGTCAACGGGATAAATACCAGCCCGGCCAACAGCACCCGCACCAGCACGGCAAAATAACTGTCGACGTGACCGGCGAGGTATTCGCCGATCAAGCTGAAGGAAAACGCCTGAATCAGGGTGACAACCAGTAAATAGCCCATGTTCGCCTCATCGTGAATGGGCGCGACCTTAGCGTTTTTCGATCCGCGACGAAACTCAAGGCAAAAAAAACCCGACCTCGCTAAAGCGTCAGTCGGGCGGAGCACTCAGGAGCAACAAGTGCAAAGGGAGGTTCGGTACACGCACTTGAAGGGTTGCGTGACGCTATGAAAACACCGGGTGATTATCTGGCGATTAACGCTTCAAGCGACCTGTGCCAACAGCGCCTTGGCATGGTTCAAGCCTTTTTCCTGGAAATCGCCCCCCAGATTCACCCCTTCGGCGTGAATGAACGCGACGTCATGGATACCGATAAACCCCATGACCTGACGCAGGTACGGTTCCTGGTGATCGCTGCTGGCTCCGGCGTGAATGCCGCCCCGGGCGGTCAACACGAAAGCGCGCTTGCCGGTGAGCAGACCCTGAGGACCGGTGGCGGTGTATTTGAAGGTCACGCCGGCACGCAACACATGGTCGAGCCAGGCCTTGAGCGTGCTGGGAATCGCGAAGTTGTACATCGGTGCCGCCATCACCAGTACATCGGCGGCCAACAGCTCTGCGGTCAATTCGTTGGAGCGGTCCAGGGACGCCTGTTCACGCGCATTGCGCTGTTCAGCTGGCTTCATCCAGCCGCCCAGCAGGTCGGCGTCCAAGTGTGGAACCGGGTTGACGGCCACATCACGCAAGGTGATCTGGTCGGCAGGATGAGCCGCTCGCCATTGGCTGATGAACTGCTCGGTCAGCTGGCGGGAAATCGAATCCTGCTGACGGGCACTGCTTTCGATGATCAGAACATTGGACATGGTTACGTAGGCTCCATCGGAGATTGCTGTAAGTCGATGGAGTGAAGGTTAAACAGAGCCCTTTCGATAAAAAAGCGTAAAAAACTGCTGTAATCCATCTATAAATTTGTTTATAAGCGGAGCACGGCATACGGCCTTCTCCGCTCCGGCTTATTTGGGTTCGCAGGTCAGCTTGATGCGCATCTTGATAATCGCGCGACTGAACTTGACCGTGGTGTTGGTACTTTTACCCGCTGGAACCAGCACCTTGCGCACACGAGTCGGCTCCGGGCCATTGGTAAACGCGACCTTGCACGTAGCGTCATTAGCGCCGTAGTTGCTGAGTTGAATGGAGCTGATATCGGCATCAATGTCAGAGGCGCTGTAATCAATGCTGACACCCTTGATCGATTTGGACACATCGATGGGATAGGCAAACGCGCTCACCGGCAGCAGCGCCAGCAATACACAACAGAATTTCTTCATTCGGCAGTCTCCAGTAAGGACTGCCAGCTTAGGACAAGAGGAGCTCATCTTGAAAGCGCCCCGCGTGACCCTTGATCAATGGCGCACGCTGCAAGCCGTGGTCGACCACGGTGGCTTCGCCCAGGCGGCTGAAGTGCTGCATCGTTCGCAGTCCTCCGTGAGCTACACCGTGGCTCGCATGCAAGACCAGCTCGGCGTGCCGTTGTTGCGTATCGACGGGCGCAAGGCCGTGCTCACCGAGGCCGGCGAAGTCCTGCTGCGGCGCTCGCGCCAACTGGTAAAAAATGCCAGCCAGTTGGAAGACCTGGCCCACCATATGGAACAGGGTTGGGAAGCCGAGGTACGCCTGGTGGTCGATGCTGCCTATCCCAACGCCCGACTGGTACGCGCCTTGAGCGCCTTCATGCCGCAAAGCCGCGGCTGCCGCGTACGCCTGCGTGAAGAAGTGCTCTCCGGCGTCGAGGAACTGCTGATCGAGGGCGTGGCTGACCTTGCGATCAGTAGCTTCAGCATTCCCGGTTACCTGGGCACGGAGTTGAGCGACGTGGAGTTTATCGCCGTGGCCCATCCCGAACATGCGCTGCACCGGCTCAACCGTGAATTGAGCTTCCAGGACCTGGAAAGCCAGATGCAAGTCGTGATCCGTGACTCCGGCCGACAACAACCGCGCGACGTCGGCTGGCTGGGGGCGGAACAACGCTGGACCGTCGGCAGCCTGGCCACCGCCGCGGCCTTCGTCGGCAGCGGCCTGGGGTTTGCGTGGCTGCCCCGGCACATGGTCGAGCGTGAACTCAAGGACGGCGTGCTCAAGCAACTGCCCCTGGAGCAAGGTGGCAGCCGCCATCCGACCTTCTACTTGTTTTCAAACAAGGACAAACCCCTGGGACCGGCCACGCAGATTCTCGTGGAGCTGCTGCGTACCTTTGACACCGCACCGCTGGACGCACCCTTTGCCGCACCGCAGCAAGCCTGACACGGAGGTCACAGATGGCCTATTTCGAACATGAAGGTTGCACCCTGCATTACGAGGAATATGGCCACGGCGTGCCGCTGATCCTGATCCACGGCCTGGGCTCGAGTTGCCAGGATTGGGAGCTGCAGGTGCCGGTGCTGGCGCAGCACTATCAGTTGATCGTGGTGGACATACGCGGCCACGGTCGCTCCGACAAGCCCCGCGAGCGCTACAGTATCGAAGGATTCAGCGCCGATTTGCTGGCGTTGATCGAACACCTGCGCCTGGGGCCGGCCCACGTGGTGGGTTTGTCCCTGGGCGGCATGGTTGCCTTTCAACTGGCGGTGGATCAGCCGCACTTGCTCAAAAGCCTGTGCATCGTCAACAGCGCACCGCAGGTCAAGGTCCGGACCGCCAGCGATTATTGGCAATGGGCCAAGCGCTGGAGCCTGGCACGGATACTCAGCCTGGACACCATCGGCAAGGCGTTGGGCAACAGACTGTTTCCCGCGCCCGAACAGGCGGATCTGCGGCGCAAGATGACCGAACGCTGGGCAAAAAATGACAAACATGCTTACCTCGCCAGCTTCGATGCGATCGTGGGCTGGGGTGTGCAGGAACGACTTTCGAGGATCACCTGTCCAACCCTGGTCATCAGCGCCGATCATGACTACACCCCGGTGGCGCAGAAAGAAATCTATGTAAAACTGCTGCCCGACGCGCGGCTGGTGGTGATCGAGAACTCCCGCCATGCGACGCCGCTGGATCAACCCGAAGCCTTCAACACCACCCTGCTCGACTTTCTGAAGAACGTCGAAACCACTACCCAGGATCACTGACCCATGCTGAAAAAAATCGCGATCTTTGCCGGTTCCATTCTGTTTGCTGCCAACCTGATGGCGGCCGAGCCTGCCAAGGCGCCCCATGTATTGATCTCCACCACCAACGGTGACATTGAAATTGAACTGGATCCGGTCAAGGCGCCGATCAGTACCAAGAACTTCCTGGCCTATGTCGACAAAGGCTTCTACACCAACACCATTTTCCACCGGGTGATCCCGGGTTTCATGGTCCAGGGCGGCGGCTTCACCCAGCAGATGTCGCAAAAAACCACCGATGCACCGATCAAGAACGAAGCCAGCAACGGCCTGCACAACGTACGCGGGACGCTGTCGATGGCACGCACCTCGAACCCGGACTCGGCCACCAGCCAGTTTTTTATCAACGTGGCCGACAACGCCTTTCTTGATCCGGGTCGCGATGCCGGTTACGCCGTGTTCGCAAAAGTCGTCAAAGGCATGGACGTGGTCGACATCATCGTCAACTCGCAAACCACCACCAAACAAGGCATGCAAAACGTGCCGATCGATCCGGTCCTGATCAAGTCGGCCAAGCGCATCGACTGAGGTCCACCGGATGTCTCGCGCGGCGCCCACAAGGCACCGCGCGTATTTGAACAGGAGAGCCCGCGCCGCGGGCGTCAGACTCAATGCTCTATCGTCGTTTTGAACAACTGATCGATATCTTCCGCGACGCTCCCAGCGCGGCCCCTCCCGAGAAAGTCCTGCCCTTCTACCTCTATTACCTGCGCCAGGTGTGGCCGAGCTTCGCTGCGTTGCTGGTGGTGGGCTTGATCGGCGCGCTGATCGAAGTCGCGCTGTTCAGTTACCTGAGCCGCATCATCGACCTGGCGCAGGGCTCGCCACCCGCCAATTTCTTCGAACTGCATGCCAGCGAGCTGATCTGGATGGCTGTCGTCGCCCTGCTGTTGCGGCCCATTTTCGGCGCCTTGCATGACTTGCTGGTGCACCAGACCATCAGCCCCAGCATGACCAGCTTGATCCGCTGGCAGAATCACAGCTATGTGCTCAAGCAAAGCCTGAATTTTTTCCAGAACGATTTTGCCGGACGCATAGCCCAGCGCATCATGCAAACCGGCAACTCGCTGCGCGATTCGGCGGTGGCGGCGGTGGATGCCATCTGGCATGTGGCGATCTACGCCATCAGTTCCCTGGTGCTGTTCGCCGAAGCCGACTGGCGCCTGATGATTCCGCTGGTGTCGTGGATCGTCTGCTACAGCCTGGCCCTGCGTTACTTCGTGCCACGGGTCAAGGCGCGCTCGGTGACGTCCTCTGAAGCACGCTCCAAGCTGATGGGCCGGATTGTCGATGGCTACACCAACATCACCACCTTGAAGCTGTTCGCGCATACCCAGTCCGAACAGAACTACGCCCGTGAAGCCATCATCGAACAGACCGAAAAAACCCAGCTGGCCAGCCGTGTGGTCACCAGCATGGACGTGGTGATCACCACCATGAACGGGCTGCTGATCGTCACCACTACCGGCCTCGCCCTATGGTTGTGGACCCATTCGCTGATCTCGGTCGGCGCCATCGCGCTGGCCACCGGGCTGGTGATCCGGATCGTCAACATGTCGGGCTGGATCATGTGGGTGGTCAACGGTATTTTCGAGAATATCGGCATCGTCCAGGATGGCCTGAAAACCATCGCCCAGCCTTTGGCGGTTATCGACCGCGAAAACGCCCCACGCCTGACGGTACCCCGGGGCGAGGTGCGTTTCGAGCAGGTGGATTTCCACTATGGCAAAAGCAGCGGGATCATCGGCGGCCTGGACCTGGTGATCAAGCCAGGGCAGAAAATCGGCCTGATCGGTCCGTCCGGCGCCGGCAAGTCGACGTTGGTCAATCTGCTGCTGCGCCTCTATGACCTGCAAGGCGGGCGGATTCTGATCGACGGCCAGGACATCGCCGAGGTGGCGCAGGAAAGCCTGCGCGAACGCATTGGCATGATCACCCAGGACACCTCGCTGCTGCACCGCTCGATCCGTGAAAACCTGCTGTATGGCAAACCGGACGCCACCGATGAAGAACTCTGGGAAGCCATACACAAGGCCCGCGCCGACGAGTTCATCCCACTGCTTTGCGACGCCGAGGGCCGTACCGGCCTGGATGCCCACGTCGGTGAACGCGGGGTGAAACTTTCCGGTGGACAACGCCAGCGCATCGCAATCGCCCGTGTGTTGCTCAAGGATGCACCGATCCTGATCATGGACGAAGCCACCTCGGCGCTGGACTCTGAAGTCGAAGCGGCGATCCAGGAAAGCCTGGAAACCCTGATGCAGGGCAAGACCGTCATCGCCATCGCACACCGGCTGTCCACGATTGCGCGAATGGACAGGTTGGTGGTGCTGGAAAAAGGCCAGATCGCCGAAAGCGGCAACCATGCCGAACTGCTCGCCCACCGAGGGTTGTACGCGCGTTTGTGGCAGCACCAGACGGGAGGTTTTGTCGGGATCGACTGATTCCTTGCGCCTCGAAACACCGCCAATTCCGAACAATTCTGACAGTTTTTCTCTATCTCACTGGTCTTGCATCAAAATTCTGCTGTATTGCAATCGGGGTCCAGGAGGGCCCTGACATCAGACTGCAGGGAAGCATCACCGACCCGTAAATTAGATAGAGCAATCTATTAAGGACGTATTCATGTCTTTGTTCAAACGTTCCGTCACGGAAGGTCTAGGTACGTTTTGGCTGGTGCTGGGAGGTTGCGGGAGTGCGGTATTAGCCGCAGCGTTCCCGGGTGTCGGAATTGGTCTACGGGGGGTTTCCCTGGCATTTGGACTGACGGTACTGACCATGGCGTTCGCCATCGGCCATATCAGCGGCTGTCATCTCAACCCGGCAGTATCCGTGGGGTTGGTGGTGGGTGGGAGGTTTCCGGCCAGGGAGTTGCCAGCATACATCGTGGCACAAGTGATCGGCGGCGTGGTGGCCGCGGCCTTGCTTTACTTCATTGCCAGCGGCAAACCGGGCTTCGAACTGGCCTCGGGGCTCGCCTCCAATGGTTATGGCGAGCACTCGCCCGGCGGATACTCCATGGCGGCAGGGTTTGTCACCGAGTTGGTAATGACCGCGATGTTCGTGCTGATCATTCTCGGCGCAACTGACCGTCGTGCACCTGCCGGCCTGGCACCGATTGCCATTGGCCTGGGGCTGACCCTGATCCACCTGATTTCCATCCCCGTCACCAACACCTCGGTCAACCCGGCTCGCAGCACGGGACCTGCGCTGATTGTCGGCGGCTGGGCGATCCAGCAACTGTGGCTGTTCTGGCTCGCGCCGATCCTTGGCGCGGTAATCGGCGGTATCACCTATCGGTGGTTGGGCAAGGACGCAGCAGCCTGAGTCAAGCGTGCTCAGCCCTGGCGATACGGCAGGGCTGAGCGCGCTTCTTCGGCATACGCCAGAACGCCCATTCGCTCGCGCTCGAGGAAATCCGCCACCGCCGTTTTCAGTCCCGGATGGCGCAAGTAATGCCAGGAACGGGTAATCACCGGTTCAAACCCGCGAATCAGCTTGTGCTCCCCCTGGGCGCCCGCATCGAAACGCTGCAAGCCATGCGCGATGGCATAGTCCATGCCTTGATAGAAACACGTCTCGAAATGCAGCCGGTCGAACTCGGCAAGGCAGCCCCAGTAACGTCCATAAAAGCTGTCGCCACCCACCAGGCTGAACGCCATCGCCACGGGCCGCGTCCCTTGCTTGGCCAGCACCACGCGGATCGCGTGCGGCATACGCTCAGCCAACAGGCTGAAGAACGCTCGGGTCAGGTAAGGCGCCTGCCGACGCACCGCGTAGGTGTTGGCGTAACAGGCGTAGACAAAATCCCACTGGGCTTCGCTCAGCTCATGACCGTGCAACCATTCGAACTCGATCCCCTGCCCCGCCACTTGCTCGCGCTCCTTGCGCAGCTGCTTGCGCTTGCGTGAACTCAACGCATCGAGAAAATCCTGGAAGTCCCGATACCCACGGTTTTGCCAATGAAACTGGCAACCCAGGCGCTCTAGCCAACCCGCCTGTTGAGCCAGCGCGTCGTCGGCCAGGGCGTCCGTGAAGTTGATATGGGCGCTGGAAAGCCCTTCGATTTCCAGGTAACCGGGCAGGCTCTTGAGCAACTCGAAACCGTCCGCCGCACTCGCGGCCAACAGCCGTGGCCCGCTGACCGGGCTGAAAGGAACCGCCGTCAACAATTTGGGGTAGTAGTCGATACCCGCACGCGCGCATGCATCGGCCCAGCCATGGTCGAAGACGTATTCGCCGTAGGAGTGCCATTTACGATAGCTGGGCAATGCGGCAAGCAGCCGCCCGCCTTCGTAATGCAGCAAATGCTCCGGCTGCCAACCCGATTGCGCACCGAGACTGGCACTGTCTTCAAGGGCACTGAGGAAGCCATGGCGCAGAAACGGCTGCTCCTCGGGAACCAATGCGTTCCATTCATCCGGCGCAATCTCGGAGAGCGTATTCAAGCGTTGTAACCGCATCCCAATCCTCGACAGTAAACGCGTGTTCGCGATGGTCGTTCATCGGGCCATTCTGACAGAACCCGAGGTACAGCGGTTTCCCGCGAGCCACACGGCTGCACATAAAAAAAAACCCCGCCAAATGGCGGGGCAAGCAAACGAGGAGCGCTTTAACGGATGAAGAAAGAGCGCGGTGTCACGCTATTACGACGTTCTTAGAACACGTACTGCACACGACCTACAACGGCATCACCGCTGTCATCACCGTTGGCATTGGTGATTTTGTCGGTGCTGGCCTTGACGTAGTTCAGAGACACTTTGACCGCCTCATTCGCGTACCAGTTCACACCAACAGTGTTCAGGCTGGCCTTGGCATCACCGACTTCACGGGTAGCGCTGTTGGTCACGATGTTTTTGTCGTCAACACGCAGGTTGTCGTAGCGGTAGAACACTTCCCAGGCGCCAAACTGCTTGTTTTCTGGCTTGATGGAGTCGAACTTGCCGCCGTCGAGTTTGTAGGTGCGCGCTTCGCCAGTCAGGGTGTACGCCACCTGGCCGTAGAAACCACGGGCCTTGACGTCCTGGTAAGCGTCGCTGTCAGCCTTCATTTTGCGAGTCAGGTATTCAGCCTGCAGCGACAATGGGCCAGTGGCGAAAGCGAATTCACCGCCAAACACGGTGTCGGTGTCATACGCGCCGACTGCTGTCAGGTTGGAGGTCAGGCCAGTGCCGCCGCCAAAAGTGGCGCGGTTGCCGTTGGAGCCGGCATCGTTGCCGCCGCCGGTCGACACACCACGCACGCCGAGACGAGGACGGATCCGCGAGTCGAATGCCGCATCGCTCAAATCACGAACCGCCACATCCAGACCGAAGTGCAGGACGTTGCCGGCTTCATGCATCGGAGCGAACACCGCACGGCCGTTGAATTGCTTCACGCCTTTGCCGTCTTCGTCGTTGATGTCTTTGGTGGCGACGCTGGCGGACAGATAGGCCATGTCGGCAACTGTCGAGCTGACCTGGATGCCCAAGCCGTTTTCGTGGCCGTTTGCCCAATCGGCGAGTTCATAAGCCGAGTTACGCTCGATGCCGGTTACCCACTTGGAGCTGGTGGCTTTTTCCAGGCCGAAATCCGGGTCGAAACGACCGGCACGGATGGTCACAGGCTTGAAGCCCACGTAGGACATGGAAGCTTCGTCGAAGTAACCGTCGTCAGAGTTGCCGGCGTTGTGGGAGAAATCGTAGTTGATCTGGTATTTGAAGTCCTTGTAGACGGTGCCGCCCAGTTCCAGGAAAGCGCGACGCATGTAGGCGGCGTCGGCGGAGTCACCGTTCTTGGTGTAGAAACCGTCAAATGAGCCGTAATCGGCCTGCAAGCGACCACCCAGCTTGAAGCTGAAGTTCTGGTCGGTAGTAGCAACCTCAAGGCCGCCCTTGGTTTTGACTACGATATCGGCGCCATCAGTAGTGACAGTACCAGCGAAAGCCTGGGCGGTAACGGCCAGGGCCAGGGCGCTGGCCGCGAAACCGGCGAAGTGCTTACGGATCATCGAAGAATTCCCCTAATTGGTGGTCTTTTACTTTGGAAAACACACGGGTTCAGGCCCGCTGGTGTTGGGAGGGGATCTTGGCGAGCGGATATTTCAGGCAAGTTGCTGGAACATAAATATTTTATTACAGGGGAACTTTCTTACAACCAGCAGGAATAAGCCGCAGGCCACGGCCAGCCTGCATCTCAGCGAAAAAAGTGCTGAAAATGGCAGGTCGCAGAATGTGAAAAAAACCTGAAAAAAAATAACCTTTTATCCGCCGGAAGGTTTTGAAGGACGAAAAAAAGCCCGCGTCCGGCAGCGGCGCAGGCTTGGAATAGTCGTGGGCAGTCGTCGGGGTTTCAGGACTGGCGGTAATGCCGTTCAGTTACCCTGTGGCGAGGGGGCTTGTCCCCCGTTGGGCTGCGCAGCAGCCCCTAAACCTGCAGTCCCGGTTTTACCGGACTGAACGGGGGCGGCCTTTTTGGGGCTGCTGCGCAGCCCAACGGGGGACAAGCCCCCTCGCCACAAAGGTAACTGAATGGCATTAGGGCTTGCGGGTGTGCTCGGCGGCCAATCGCTCGGCGAGTTCGTCGATCTCGGCCATCGGGGGCTCGGGCAAGACACGCAGCGTAGCCTGCATCAGGCGCATCTGGCGGATAAAGCGCCGGCAATCAGAGCAGAACATCAAGTGATGGCGCATCAACAGACGCTCACCAAAGGTCAACTGCCCGTCGAGGTAGTCGCTGGAAAGCGCTACTTGTTCTCTACACGTCAACATTCGCCGGTTTCCTCAAAATGCTCCACCGTGGCGAAGACTTTAAGCCGTGCTCGATGCAAGAGCACCCGAACATTGGAGAGCGATATCTGCAGAAGATTACAAATCTCTTCCAGCTCCAACCCCTGGCGTTCTCGCAACAACAGCACGCTGCTTTGCAGTTCGGACAAACTCAACAACGTGTGCTCCAGGCATTCACGCAACTCACCTGCGGTCAGCAGCGCCTCCGGGGTGTCCTCGTGCCAGGCGAACGGGGCGACCAGCCAGTGGCCGTCACTCGCCGCAAATCGCTCATCGCCGACGGTCCCATGGGGCGCCGGCAAATCATCCAGCAACACTTCGCGGCGGTTTTGCTTGTAGCGGCCCTTGGCCGAATTGGCAGTGATGGTCAGCAGCCAGGTCTTGAGGCTGGAACGCCCCTCGAACGCGGCCAGGTTGCGCACCACCGAGAGCCAGGCGTCTTGTACCACTTCGTCGGCATGACGCTGGCCCACGATGGCGTAAGCCACGGCACGCATGGCGCTCTGGTAGGTGGTGAGCAACTCCTTGTAGGCCTGCTGCTCGCCCTTGAGCAGGCGCTCAAGCAGCTGCGCGTCGTCTGCTGCGGCCATTCAAACCTCGATGTCTCAGGGGCAGGGTGTTTAGCGTTTGCGCAGAATCACACTGCCAATCGAATACCCGGCACCAAACGAGCTGAGTACCGCGACCGCGCCCTTGGGCAAGTCGTCCTGATAGGTATGGAACGCAATCACCGAACCCGCCGAGCTGGTGTTGGCGTACGTATCGAGAATCACCGGAGCCTCTTCCACCTCGGCTTCACGACCCAGCAGTTTCTTGACGATCAGGTGGTTCATGCTCAAGTTGGCCTGGTGCAGCCAGAAACGCTTCACGTCGGTGACACTCAACTGGTTTTCAAGCAGATGCTGGCCGATCAACTCGGCAACCATCGGGCAGACATCGCGGAAAACCTTGCGGCCTTCTTGCACGAAAAGCTTGTCCGGCGCACCGATGCCCTCTTCCGCCGCGCGATTGAGGAAACCGAAGTTGTTGCGGATGTTATTGGAGAAC
The DNA here is from genome assembly GCF_059758795.1 of Pseudomonas sp. GQ91. Lineage (NCBI taxonomy): Bacteria > Pseudomonadati > Pseudomonadota > Gammaproteobacteria > Pseudomonadales > Pseudomonadaceae > Pseudomonas > Pseudomonas sp. GQ91. The sequence goes on along the minus strand of NZ_JCAXED010000003.1, from coordinate 377,135 downwards.
TTGGTCAGCAGCTTGGTGCTGACGATATCGAACTGATACTCGGAGGTGGCCAGGTCAGCTCGCTCGAGAATCACCGCCGTCGCCGCATCGCCGAAGATGAAGTGGCTGTCACGATCACGGAAGTTCAAGTGACCGGTGCAAATCTCCGGGTTGACCATCAGGATCGCCCGGGCCTGGCCCAGTTGAATGCTGTTGCAGGCGTTCTGGATGCCGAACGTGGCCGAGGAGCACGCGACGTTCATGTCGAAGCCGAAACCCTGAATCCCGAGGGCTTCCTGGACTTCGATGGCAATGGCCGGGTAGGCCCGCTGCAGGTTGGAACAGGCGACAATCACCCCGTCGATATCAGCGGCGGTCTTGCCGGCGCGCTGCAAGGCTTGCTCGGCTGCGCCCACGGCCATCTGGCAGAGGATCGACCATTCGTCATTGGAGCGCTCGGGCAGGCGCGGGGTCATGCGCTGCGGGTCGAGAATGCCTTCCTTGTCCATGACAAAGCGGCTCTTGATGCCCGATGCCTTTTCGATAAAGGCTGCGCTGGATTCGGTCAACGCCTGAACGTCGCCCTGCTCGATAGCCACCGCATGGTCGGCATTGAACTGTTGAACGTAAGCATTGAAAGACTGCACCAGCTCTTCGTTGGAAATGCTGTTGGCCGGGGTGTACAGGCCAGTGCCGCTGATGACGACGTTATGCACGGTCGTTCCTCTAAATCTGTTCAGGCAGAAAGTATTGGCACTGCCGTACCAAACCGTAAAGTGCTCAAGCCCGTACCGCGGGCATCAAGCGGGAAACGCTGTATTGCGTCGCGCCGAGGCTGATACAGCCAATCTAGACGTTCCACGCATTTATAGCCGCGAAGTTTGCCATAAACCGCAGATCTTGGCGCCTTTTACCATGTACTTCATCCCGCTGAGCCGGCTCAGGCTTCCACTTGGCTCCACTGCTTGCTCAAACGCTTATCGGAGATCGGCACCTTGGTACCCAACTGCTGGGCAAACAACGACACCCGATACTCCTCCAGCCACCAGCGGTACAGCTCCAGTTGCGGATCGCGCTTGCCTTCCTGTGCATGCTTGTTCAGGCGCGTCTGGTACTGGCTCCACAGGCCGCTCAACTCGGTGCTCCAGACCCGGTCTTTCTGCACCTGTCCCGGCAGTTTCTCCAGGCGCAGCTCAATGGCCTTGAGGTAACGCGGCAACTCCTTGAACCACTGCGCGGGCGTTTCGCGCACGAAGCCTGGGTAGACCAGATTGCTCAATTGCTGCTTGATATCGTTCAACGCCACGGCCTGGGCCAGGTCGATCTTGCCTTTGAAGCGTTTTTGCAAGCCGTGCCATAGCTTCAGCACCTCCAGGGTCAACCGCGCCAGGCGCTCGGCATGTTCGGTCCAACCGCCGCGCTTGCGCTCGGCCAGCGCGGCCAGGCCCGAGCCGTCACGCGGCAGGCTGGCCTCGCCCTCCAGTATGCAACTGTCGAGACTCGCCAGCAGAATGTCTTCCACCAGCGCATCGATGCGTCCCAGCTCACGGTACATCAGCCCAAGCTCGGTCAAGCCGGGCAACTTGCCGCGCAGGAACTTTGCCGGCTCGGCCAATTGCTGCATCAACAGACGCTGCAAGGCACGTCGATGCTGGAACTCGGCTTCGGCGGCCGTCGAGAACCGCCCTTCCTTGACCGTGCCGTTTTCTTCGATCAGCGCCGGGTAGACGGTCATCGACAGCCCGGCAATATTTTGTTGAGTCTTCTCGGCCACCGCCGCGAACACCTTGGCTTCCACCGGCTGCTGGCTTTTCGCGGTCTGCGGTACCGCCAGCGCGGCCTGGCTAGCCTCGACGAAACGCGCGGTCAATTGCGCCAGGTCACGGCCCTCACCGAGGAACTTGCCCTGGGCGTCAACCACTTCCAGATTCATCTTCAGATGACTTTCCACCTGCTGTGCAGCCTCGGCCCAGGCCTCGTCACTGACCCGCGCGCCGGTCATGCGCAACAGCTCGCGCCCCAGCGCCTGGGGCAGCGAGCCCTGGGCGAATTCGATGCGTTGCAGCGCGGCCTTGACGAAATCCGGCACCGGCACGAAGTTCTTGCGCAACGCCTTGGGCAGGTTACGCACCAGGGCGATGCACTTGGCTTCGATCAGCCCCGGCACCAGCCACTCCAGACGCTCGGCGGGCAGCGCCGGCAACAGCGGCGCCGGCACACGCACAGTCACGCCGTCGCGGGGATGGTTGGGTTCGAAGTGGTAACTCAAGGACAGGGCCAGGTCACCCAGGTGCAAGGTGTCCGGATAATGCGCGGCGGTGACCTCGCTGGCTTCACGGGCCAGCACGTCTTCCTCGCGCATGATCAGCAGTTGCGGGTTTTTCTGGCTGTTGACCTTGTACCAACTGTCGAACGTCGCAGTCTGGTGAATCTCTGCCGGCAGACGCGCGTCGTAGAACGCATACAGGGTTTCTTCGTCAGCGAGGATGTCGCGACGGCGGGCCTTGGCTTCCAGCTCGTCGAGCTGCTCCAACAGCTGTTTATTCGCCGCGAGGCACTTGGCACGGGATTGGATCTCACCGCGCACCAGCCCTTCGCGGATAAACAACTCACGCGAGACCACCGGATCCACCGGCCCGTAATGCACCGGCCGGCGACCGACCACAATCAGCCCGAACAGGGTGATCTGCTCAAAGGCCACCACTTGTCCGCGCTTCTTCTCCCAATGGGGCTCGAAGTGGTTTTTCTTGATCAGGTGCCCGGCTAGCGGTTCGATCCAGTCGGCATCGATCTTCGCCACCATGCGCGCATACAGCTTGGTGGTTTCCACCAGTTCGGCGGTCATCAACCATTGCGGGCGCTTCTTGCCGATGCCCGACGACGGGTGAATCCAGAAGCGCCGTTGACGCGCGCCGAGGTAGTCGCCGTCCTCGGTCTTCTGGCCAATCTGACTCAGCAGGCCGGACAGCACCGCCTTGTGCAGTTTTGGAAAATCCGCGGGCTCCTTGTTGACGCTCAACTGCATGTCGCGACAGATCAGGCTCAACTGCCGATGGGAATCGCGCCACTCGCGCAAGCGCAGGTAGTTCAGGAAGTTCTTGCGACACCAGTTACGCAGCGGGCTGGCGGTCAATGCCTGGCGCTGCTCTTCAAAGCCACGCCACAGATTGACCAGGCCGGCGAAGTCCGAATCCGGGTCCTTCCATTGTGCGTGAGCCTGGTCGGCCGCTTGTTGGCGCTCCGGAGGACGCTCGCGCGGGTCCTGGATCGACATCGCACTGGCGACGATCAACACCTCCTGCAAGCTGCCGAGTTTCGCCGCCTCCAGCAACATGCGGCCCATGCGCGGATCCACCGGCAGGCGTGCCAGTTGGCGGCCCAGCGGGGTCAACTGGCTATTGCGATCCACCGCGGAGAGCTCTTGCAGCAGATTGAAACCGTCGCTGATGGCCTTGCCATCCGGCGGTTCGATAAACGGAAAATCAGTGATCTCGCCCAGGCGCAGGTGCAGCATTTGCAGGATCACCGCCGCGAGGTTGGTGCGCAGGATTTCCGGGTCGGTAAATTCCGGGCGACCGATGAAATCCTCTTCGCTGTACAGGCGCACACAGATACCTGGCTCGACCCGGCCACAGCGGCCTTTACGCTGATTGGCGCTGGCCTGGGAGACCGCTTCAATCGGCAGGCGCTGGACCTTGGCACGGTAGCTGTAACGACTGATACGCGCGGTTCCGCTGTCGATTACATAGCGAATGCCCGGCACCGTCAGCGAGGTTTCCGCGACGTTGGTTGCCAGCACCACGCGACGCCCCGGGTGCGACTGGAAAATGCGCTGCTGCTCGGCTGGCGACAAACGTGCGTACAGCGGCAGAATCTCGGTGTGCTTGAGCTGGGCCTTGCGCAACATGTCCGCGGCGTCACGAATCTCGCGCTCACCGGGCAGGAACACCAGCACATCGCCGGGGCTCTTGCGCTCGCTGCGTTCGAAGGCGGCGATTTCATCCAGGGTCGCGAGAATCGCCTGATCCACCGTCAAGTCGTCCTCGACGCGGTTGCCCTCCTCGTCCTGCTCCAGGGTCAGCGGCCGATACCAGGTTTCCACGGGGAAGGTACGACCCGAGACTTCGACAATCGGTGCATCGTCGAAGTGCTTGGAAAAGCGCTCCAGATCGATGGTAGCCGAGGTGATGATGACCTTCAGGTCGGGACGACGGGGCAGCAGGGTTTTCAGATAACCCAGCAGGAAATCGATGTTCAGGCTGCGCTCGTGGGCCTCGTCGACGATGATCGTGTCGTAGCGCTCGAGGTAGCGATCATTCTGGGTTTCCGCGAGCAGGATGCCATCGGTCATCAGCTTGATCAGGGTGTTGCCGTCACTCTGGTCCTCGAAACGCACCTGATAGCCGACCAGCGCGCCCAGCGGTGTGGCCAACTCTTCAGCGACCCGGCTCGCCACACTGCGCGCGGCAATCCGCCGGGGTTGGGTATGACCGATCAAACCATATTGACCGCGACCGATCTCCAGGCAGATCTTCGGCAACTGCGTGGTTTTACCCGAACCGGTCTCGCCGGCAATGATCAGCACCTGATGCTTGAGCAGCGCGGTCTTGATTTCGTCGCGCTTGGCAGCGATGGGCAAACTGTCGTCATAGCGAATCTGCGGAACGCTTTCGCGCCGCGCCGTGACCTGGGCGCAAGACGCCTGCATGCGCGCCACCCACTGAGCAAGCTTGTCCTCGTCGGGCTTCTTGCGCAGCTCAAGCAGTTGCCGACGCAAGCGATGACGGTCGGCAAGCATGGCGTGGTCGAGGTTCTTCAGCAGTTGGTCGATAGCGGGTGCTTGGTCAGTCATCAGGTACAGAACGATCGTCTAATTAAAAGCGGGGACGGATTGTCGCAGAAAACCGTCGGCAAGCGCGTCCCTCATTCGTTTTCCAGGCCCTTGCGCCGATACGGAAACACATCAATCACTTTCCCCGCCCGGATAGCGTCCTGCAGGCCCTTCCAGTAATCGGCGTTGTACAACTCGCCATGCAACTCATTGAACAAGCGTCTTTGGCCGGCATCGGCAAACAGGAACGGCGGGAACTCTTCGGGAAACACATCCAGCGGCCCAATCGAATACCACGGCTCCGAGGCCATTTCATCTTCCGGTGTGCGCGGCGCCGGGATGTGCCGGAAATTGGCTTCGGTCAGGAAACAGATTTCATCATAGTCATAGAACACCACGCGCCCATGCCGGGTCACGCCAAAGTTCTTCAGCAGCATGTCGCCGGGAAAAATATTCGCCGCCGCCAGTTGCTTGATTGCCAGGCCATAGTCTTCCAGCGCTTCGCGCACCTGGGCCTCGCTGGCGTTTTCCAGATAAAGGTTGAGCGGGGTCATGCGACGCTCGGTCCAGCAGTGGCGGATCAGCACGCTATCGCCCTCCACTTCGACCGTCCCGGCCGCCACTTCGAGCAATTCCGCCAGGCATTCGGGCTCGAACTTGCTCAGGGGAAAGCGGAAGTCCGCGAACTCCTGGGTATCGGCCATGCGCCCGACGCGATCAACACTTTTCACCAGCCGGTACTTCTCGATCACCGTCGCGCGGTTGACGTTTTTCGAAGGTGAGAAACGGTCCTTGATGATCTTGAATACCGTGTTGAAGCCCGGCAGGGTAAACACGCTCATGACCATGCCGCGCACCCCGGGGGCCATGATGAACTGGTCGTCGGTGGTCGCCAGATGATTGATCAAGGAACGATAGAATTCGGACTTGCCGTGCTTGTAGAAACCGATCGAGGTGTACAACTCGGCGATATGCTTGCCCGGCAGGATGCGCTTGAGAAAGCCGATGAATTCCGCCGGCACCGGTACATCCACCATGAAATAAGAGCGGGTGAACGAAAAAATGATCGACACATCGGCTTCGTCGGTGATCAGCGCATCGATCTGGATGCCCCGCCCTTCGCGGTGCAGCAATGGAATCACCAGCGGCCATTGCTCATCCCGGGTGTAAAGACGCCCCACCAGATAGGCCCCCTTGTTGCGATAGAGCACCGAGGAAAACAGTTCGACATTCAGCGCCGGGTCCTTGCACACCCAATCCGGCAGGTTCTCGCGCAACTGCGCCTCCAAGCGGCGCAGATCAGCGGCCAGGTCGGCGTAGGGTTCACTGAAACGGTAATCGCTGAATACCTGTTCCAGCATCCCCGCCAGCTTGCCCTGGGGTTTGTAGCTGCGGGTTTGCGCGGCGCGGGCACGCCGCAGGCTTGGGCGAGTGGTGTGGATGAACATGCAGCCGTCGCTGATCAAGTCATGGCTGAACAACCCGCAGAAGATCGAGTTGTACCAGGTCTCTGACAGCTCATCGTCAAAACGCAGGTCGATCAGGCTGATATAGGCGCTTTTGACCAACGGCCAGGATTGGATCTCGAGCAATGTGTCATCGGCGAAGGAGGCGCGTAGACGTGCGCTGACCTCACCGACCTTGTCTTCGTACAGGTTGATGCGCGCTGCCGATGCAGCCTGTGCCTCTTGCCATTGAGCCTTTTCGAAACGCTCGCGGGCGCCATCGGTGATCTGGCGAAAATGCTCGCGGTAATCGTCAAAGCCACCGAGGATCATCGTGGCAATGGACTGCGCGGTGTCAATGGCAGGCGTTTGCTGCGGCATGGCGGAGACCTCTGCGGGCATTCGGAAGACCTGAGCTTAGCCAGTGTCTGGAAGCAGGAGAAGTGCAATTTGCTGCGTCGCGTCTGGCAGTGCGCTTGAACGCGCGAGTGACGCGTTTTATCCGCCCAATGATGCATCAGGGATTGTGTCGGGCAGGGACGCTAAGCAACACTCTTGCCTTGATAAAAGGAGTTGCCCGTGAGACCTGTCGACACGCTGTACCTGGTGGCATTGGCCGCCATCTGGGGCGCGAGCTTTTTGTTTATGCGAATTATCGCGCCGGAAATCGGCACGCTTCCTACCGCGTTTTTCCGGGTATCGATTGCCGCCGCTGGACTTTTGGCGATCCTGGCCATGCTGCGCGTAAGCTGGGATTTTCAGGGCAAGTTCAAAACCATTTTGCTACTGGGAGTCATCAACTCGGGGATTCCCGCCACCCTGTATTCGGTCGCGGCCCAGGTGCTGCCGGCGGGTTACTCGGCGATCTTCAATGCCACCACCCCCTTGATGGGGGTGTTGATCGGCGGGCTGTTTTTCCATGAGCGGCTGAGTTCGTCAAAGGTTGCCGGCGTCTGCCTGGGATTGTTCGGTGTCGGCATCCTGACCCGCGCCGGGCCGGTGGCATTCGACCTGGAACTGCTGATGGGTGCCCTCGCCTGCCTGCTGGCCACCACTTGCTACGGCTTTGCCGGATTCCTCGCCAGGCGTTGGCTCGACCAACAAGGCGGACTCGACAGCCGCCTGTCAGCGTTGGGCAGCATGCTGGGCGCCACCTTGTTCCTGTTGCCGTGGTTCGGCTGGAGCGCGATCAGCCAGCCACCCGCCAGTTGGGGTGGCTGGAACGTATGGTTGTCGCTGCTGGGCCTGGGGCTGCTGTGTACGGCGCTGGCCTACATCTTGTACTTCCGTTTGCTGACGTCGATCGGACCGGTGAAGTCGATGGCAGTCACCTTCCTGATTCCGCCATTCGGCGTGTTGTGGGGCGCGCTGCTGCTGGATGAGCCACTGTCCATGGCGCACCTGTATGGCGGGATGTTGATCGCGGGGGCTTTGTGGTTGGTACTGCGGCCGGGGAAACTGGCAAAAGCCCTGTAGGCATAGGTGCTTAAATCCAGGCAGATGGGCTGTTGTGGCGAGCGGGCGTGCCCCGCGTTGGGTTGCGAAGCAGCCCCAGTAAGCCGAATGCACTGCCTCAGATATTCCGGAGTGGCTGGTTTTGGGCTGCTCCGCAGCCCAACGCGGGGCAAGCCCGCTCGCCACAAGGAAATTCGTCAGTTTCTGCGTAGGCCCCTATGCCCCATCAGTTTTTACGGAATACGAACATCAAACCGACGATGATCAACCCCATCCCCGCCACGCTCAGCATCGCCAGGCGATTGCCAAAGATCAGGTAGTCCATCACCGCCGTCACCGCCGGCACCAGATAAAACAGACTGGTGACGTTCACCAGATTGCCGCGGGCGATCAGGCGATATAGCAACAGCGTCGCCAGCAGCGACACCACCAGCCCCATCCACAAAACCGGCAGGTAAAAACCCGCGCTGTGCTCGATATGGAATGGCTGGAACGGCACAAACACCGAACACAGCAACAAGCCCGCAAGGTATTGCACGGGCAGTGTGCCCAACGGGTTTTCGCTAATGCGTTTCTGCATGATCGAGCCCAAAGTCATGCTTGCCAGCGCCAGCAAACCGAAGAGCATCCCGGCCAGCGACATGCTCGACAAGCCGATGCCCTGATAGACCACCATGATCAAGCCGGCCAACCCCAGGAGCAGGCCAGACATTCGGCGCCAGGACCGCCGGCGCTCCACCAGCACCACCGTGAGGATCGGTTGTACGCCCATGATGGTCGCCATGACCCCGGGAGTCACCTTCAGGTCGAGCGCCAACAGATAGAAAATCTGATACGCCCCCAACAGCACCAGGCCGGTAGCGATGGCATAGCGCATCGGTTTGCCCGGACGCGGCAATTTGAGCTTGAGGACAGGCACCAGAATCACCAGGCCGGCCAGGGCAATGGCAAAACGGATCAGCAGAAAAGCAAAGGGTGAAGCATGGGCCAGGCCCAACTTGGAGAAAATCGCCCCGCTGCTCCACAGCAACACAAACAGGCTCGTCGAGGCCGCCGCGGCCACGGATTGTTTTGAAATAACAGACATGATTACCACCTGTAATCAGGCAAAAGCCAACTCAGCCGAAGCTGAAATTCAGTAGATTTCGTTCAGGCGGGCACAGGGAAACAGCAATCAGCTGTTCAGCCCGGAATGCCGACACCCGGCGGTGATACGACTGCGTACACCGGCGTGCTACTGACAGGTGGGGGGTAATGACTGATCTGCACAGGCTGCTGATCCGCGCACGGCACGACGCCAGCGTTGACCGCTGAATCGACTACCGCTATGCGCTGGGAAGCTGGCATGGGCTGATCTTTTTGAAGGGAGGAGAAAGGTGTCGTGAAACACCTTTCGCAGACTATAACCAGCCGGCGACATGATCTGCAATGGTTTTGCCAGAAGTCCCGTAGGGACAGCGAGTGGCTAAGTACCCGGCGCTGAAACACCCGCCACTTGACCTCAAGAGAAAAAGTCATCGGTGGCATAAAAAAAACCGCTCAGCGAGCGGTTTTTCGGAACGGGCGGGCACCTCAGCCAAACAACCATTTCCACAACAGCACCAACACCAGCACCGCGAGTACCGGTCGCATGATGCGATAGGCTTTCGGGTGCTTGCGCTTCCACTGTTTGACCACGCCGCTGAAGCTGTCGCTGAAACGCTTGCTCCAGGCATAGGCCTGATTGATTCCGCCAACGCGCTCGTCATCCAGGTTTTGCGGAGCGGTTGCACGTCCCAACTGGGCACTGACCCACCGGTTGATACGGGTCATCAAGGGGTTGCTCAGTGGCCGCTCAATATCGCAGAACAGAATCACCCGGGTTTTCTCGGTCTCGTTTTTTACCCAGTGCACGTAGGTTTCATCGAACATCACGTCTTCACCGTCGCGCCAGGCGTAGACCTGACCGTCGACAAAGATCCGGCAATCGTCAGAGTTAGGCGTCGACAAACCCAAGTGGTAGCGCAGGGAACCGGCAAAGGGGTCACGGTGCGGGTTGAGATGGCTGCCACCGGGCAACAGCGCGAACATCGCGCCCTTGACGTTGGGGATACTGCTGACCAGCGCCACGGTTTTCGGACACAGCTGTTCGGCCGAAGGTAAAGGTTTGTCGTACCACTTCAGGTAAAAACGCTTCCAGCCTTTTTTGAAGAATGAGCCGAAACCGGCATCATTGTTCTTCTCGGCGGCGCGGATATAACCTTCGTCGAACAAGTGCATGGCCTCGTCGCGAATCACTTCCCAATTGTCCTTGAGTACATCCAGCTCGGGAAACTTGCTGCGGTCCAGGTAGGGTTTGGACGGCACGCCGGAGAAAAGATACATCAGCGCGTTATACGGGGCGAACAGCGCCGAATGATTGACGAACTGACGCAATACCGGCAAACGTGCCTTGCCGCGCAAATGCACGTAGAGCGTGCTGCCGATAAACAGCAACAACACCGACAGCTTGGCGGCCAAAGAAAAGTTCATGCAACAACTCCTGAAAATGGGCGTCTGGACAGTCACTTCCCATCAATGGGAAACCAGACGTAGCAGCCGGCCATCATAAACATTCATAGCCTTGGGAAAAACCCGCGCCATCCAACAATCAGTTTTAATCCAGCGCGAGGGCGGGCCAATTATGCATAGGCCACGCGCCATCGCGCTGATTTGCGTCAAGCCTGGTTTTCCTGGTCGGTAAACAAATCACTGAACAACATGCTCGACAAATAGCGTTCGCCGGAATCCGGCAGCACCACGACAATGGTCTTGCCCTGCATTTCCGGCTTCTGTGCCAGGCGCACCGCCACGGCCATCGCCGCGCCGCAGGAGATACCGCAAAGAATCCCCTCTTCCTGCATCAGGCGCAGCGCCATCGCCTTGGATTCCTCATCGCTGACCAACTCCACCCGGTCCACCATCGACAGGTCGAGGTTCTTCGGCACAAAACCGGCGCCGATGCCCTGGATCTTGTGCGGGCTTGGCTTGATTTCCTCGCCGGCCAACGCCTGGGTAATCACGGGTGAACTGATGGGCTCCACCGCCACCGAGAGAATCGGTTTGCCCTGAGTATTCTTGATATAGCGCGACACGCCCGTAAGGGTGCCACCGGTGCCGACACCCGCCACCAGCACATCCACCGCGCCATCGGTGTCGTTCCAGATTTCCGGGCCGGTGGTCTTTTCATGGATCGCCGGGTTGGCCGGGTTGTCGAACTGCGCCGGCATGAAGTACTTGGTCGGATCGCTGGCGAGGATTTCAGCGGCCTTTTCGATCGCCCCCTTCATCCCCTTGGCCGGCTCGGTCAGTACCAGCTCCGCCCCCAGGGCCTTGAGGACCTTGCGCCGCTCCAGGCTCATGGATGCAGGCATGGTCAGCATCAACCTGTAGCCTCGGGCGGCGGCGACAAACGCCAGGCCGATGCCGGTGTTACCCGAAGTGGGTTCGACAATGGTCATGCCGGACTTGAGTTTGCCGCTGCTTTCAGCGTCCCAGATCATGTTCGCGCCAATCCGGCACTTCACCGAGTAGCCCGGATTACGCCCCTCGATCTTGGCCAGGATGGTCACGCCACGTGGGGCAATACGGTTGATCTGAACCAGGGGCGTGTTACCGATGGAGTGCGCGTTGTCTGCAAAAATGCGGCTCATGGCGGGATCCTTAAGGCGGCGTTCAAGAAGGCAACAAGGGTATGCCTCGGACTTCAAGGCGTCTAGTCACTGGAACGTTGAGGCCACTTGGAGAGTCAATCGCCTACACGCTGGGAGGAGACACTTATGAAACGTCGCTACAGTTGGCCGCTAGTGACCGTCGCCGGGCTAGTGGTCTTCCTTGTCGTACTGAACATCGCCCTACCCTATCTGGTGCGCGACTACTTGAATGAAAAACTCGCCGACATGGGCGACTACCGGGGCCAGATCGCCGATGTAGACCTGGCCCTGTGGCGCGGAGCCTATCGGATCAACGGTCTGCAGATCGTCAAGGTCGACGGCAAGGTGCCAGTGCCGTTCGTCGACGCGCCGGAGATCGACCTGGCCGTGAGCTGGCATTCGTTGTGGTACGACCACGCGGTCGTGGCCGAGGTGCAATTCATCAAGCCTGAAGTGAATTTCGTCGACGGCGGCGCCAATAAGCAGGCTTCCCAGACGGGTCGGGGCACCGATTGGCGCGAACAGCTGGCCAAGCTCTTCCCCATCACCCTCAACGAAGTACGCATCAATGACGGAAAAATCACCTTCCGTAACTTCAGCTCAAAACCCCCGGTCAATATCAGCGCCAGCGACGTCAACGCCAGTCTCTACAACCTGACAAACGTGGTGGATGTCGAAGGCAAGCGTGATGCCCGTTTCGAGGGTAAAGCCCTGCTGCTCGGGCATGCACCGCTCGAAGCCCGCGCCACCTTCGACCCGCTGAGCGATTTCGAAGACTTCGACTTCCGCTTGCGCGCCCGCGACATCCAGCTCAAGCGCATGAATGACTTCGCCGCGGCCTACGGCAAATTCGACTTCAAAGCCGGTACCGGCGATGTAGTGATCGAAGCCCAGGCCGAGAATGCGCAGCTCACTGGCTACATCAAGCCGTTGTTGCGCGACGTCGAGGTATTCGACTGGCAGCAGGACGTGGAAGACAAGGACAAGGGGATTTTCCGCTCGATCTGGGAGGCGGTGGTGGGCGCCGGCGAAACGCTGCTGAAAAACCAGAGTAAAAACCAGTTTGCCACCCGCGTGGAATTGAGTGGCAGCGTGCATCAGCAAGATATCAGCGCGTTCCAGGCGTTTTTGCAGATTTTACGCAATGGTTTCATTCAGGCGTTCAATGCCCGTTATGAACAGCCCAAGCCCAGCGCGGAGTGAAAAGGCAATCCTGGTCAAGCAAGGCTGAACCAGTGTGGCGAGGCTTGGCTGCGATAGGGCTTGATGGGACCTGTCTGTGGCGAGGGGCTTGTCCTGTGGCGAGGGGGCTTGTCCCCCGTTGGGCTGCGCAGCAGCCCCAATTAAAGAAGAATGCGGCGTATCAGGCAGTCCTCAGCGGCTGGTTTTTGGGGCTGCTGCGCAGCCCAACGGGGGACAAGCCCCCTCGCCACAGGCAAGCCCCCTCTCCACTGCATAGTGTTTGGCACGCGAATTTCTTAAATGAACAGCGTTGCCAGCACAGTTAGGCGTGACCGGCCATTCAGAGACTGAATAACCCGTCTGCGTTCACAGTCGCCGAGGCCACGCGGTATAGTCGGGCATTGCTGATTTCGAGGAATAACCGATGAAGTTCGAAGGCACCCAGGCCTACGTTGCCACTGATGACCTGAAACTGGCCGTCAACGCCGCCATCACCCTGGAGCGCCCGTTGCTGGTCAAGGGCGAACCGGGCACGGGCAAGACCATGCTCGCAGAGCAACTGGCCGAATCCTTCGGTGCCAGATTGATCACCTGGCATATCAAGTCCACCACCAAGGCTCACCAGGGTTTGTACGAATACGATGCGGTCAGCCGCCTGCGCGATTCGCAGTTGGGCGTGGACAAGGTCCACGATGTGCGCAACTACCTGAAGAAAGGCAAGCTCTGGGAAGCGTTCGAGTCCGAGGAACGGGTGATCCTGTTGATTGATGAAATCGACAAGGCCGATATCGAGTTCCCCAACGACCTGCTGCAAGAACTCGACAAGATGGAGTTCTACGTCTACGAAATCGACGAGACCATCAAGGCCAAGAAACGCCCGATCATCATCATTACCTCCAACAACGAGAAAGAATTGCCGGATGCGTTCCTGCGCCGCTGCTTCTTCCATTACATCGCCTTCCCCGACCGCACTACCCTGCAGAAAATCGTCGATGTGCATTACCCCGACATCAAGAAAGACTTGGTCAGCGAAGCACTCGACGTGTTTTTCGACGTGCGCAAGGTACCGGGCCTGAAGAAAAAACCCTCCACCTCCGAACTGGTCGACTGGCTCAAGCTGCTGATGGCCGACAACATCGGCGAAGCGGTGCTGCGCGAGCGTGATCCGACCAAGGCCATCCCGCCGCTGGCCGGCGCCCTGGTGAAGAACGAACAGGATGTGCAACTGCTTGAACGCCTGGCGTTCATGAGCCGTCGCGGCACTCGATAAGGGCCTTGCCATGCTGCTCAACCTGTTCAACGAAATGCGTGCAGCCAAGGTGCCGGTCTCGGTGCGCGAACTGCTGGACTTGATCAACGCCCTGAAACAACGGGTGACCTTCGCCGACATGGATGAGTTTTACTACTTGTCCCGGGCGATTCTGGTGAAGGACGAGCGCCATTTCGACAAGTTCGACCGGGCATTCGGTGCGTATTTCAAGGGCTTGGAAAAACTCGACGATCATTTGCAGGCGCTGATTCCCGAAGACTGGCTGCGCAAGGAGTTCGAGCGCTCGTTGAGTGATGAAGAGCGGGCGCAGATCCAGTCCCTCGGCGGCCTGGACGAACTGATCGAAGCGTTCAAGAAACGTCTGGAAGAACAGAAGGAGCGCCACGCCGGCGGCAACAAGTGGATCGGCACCGGGGGCACCAGCCCGTTCGGCTCCGGCGGTTTCAACCCCGAAGGCATTCGCGTGGGGGATGCCGGCAAGCGCCAGGGCAAGGCGGTCAAGGTCTGGGACCAGCGCGAGTACAAGAACCTCGACGATTCGGTCGAACTCGGCACGCGCAATATCAAAGTGGCCCTGCGCCGCCTGCGCAAGTTTGCGCGCCAGGGCGCGGCGGAAGAGCTGGACATTGATGGCACCATCGACCACACCGCCCGCGACGCCGGCCTGCTGAATATCCAGATGCGCCCGGAACGGCGCAACACAGTCAAGCTGCTGTTGCTGTTCGACATCGGCGGCTCGATGGATGCCCATGTGAAGATCTGCGAGGAACTGTTTTCGGCCTGCAAGACCGAATTCAAACACTTGGAGTACTTTTACTTTCACAACTTCATTTATGAGTCGGTGTGGAAGAACAACCTGCGCCGCACCTCCGAACGCACCTCGACCCAGGATTTGCTGCACAAGTACGGCGCCGACTACAAAGTGATCTTCATCGGCGACGCGGCGATGGCACCGTATGAAATCACCCAGGCGGGTGGCAGTGTCGAGCACTGGAACGAGGAGCCCGGGTATGTGTGGATGCAGCGTTTCATGGAGAAGTACAAGAAGTTGATCTGGATTAATCCGTATCCAAAAGATACGTGGGACTACACCTCGTCGACCAATATCGTACGGGACCTGATCGAGGACCAGATGTATCCGCTGACCTTGCGCGGATTGGAAGAAGGCATGCGCTTTCTTTCCAAATAAATCATCTGCTGCCTGAATGCAGATTCAAATGTGGGAGCGGGCTTGCTCGCGATAGCGGTATATCAGTCAGTGCAACAATGACTGACCCACCGCTATCGCGAGCAAGCCCGCTCCCACATTGGTCTTGCCGTGTTCTCTAGAACGTCGTAAAGCGCTGCAAATATTTGAGGTGCTGACGATGCGCCGTTTCCTGCAGCACCGGCACCAGCCTCACCTTCTCCCCCGGCAGACACTGCGCCAAGCGCGCCAGCGACAACGGCGTCACCGCCCCCAACCGCGGATAACCGCCGATGGTCTGCCGATCGTTGAGCAATACAATCGGCTGCCCATCCGGCGGGACCTGGATCGCCCCCAGCGGAATACCTTCAGAAATCAACGACGGCCCTTGATACTGCAACGGCGTCCCCAGCAAGCGCATGCCCATGCGGTCGGCGCGGCTGTCCAGCGTCCACTCGGTGTTGAACGCATCAAACACGCTCTGCCCGCTGAATTGGCCGATCTGAGCCCCGAGAATCACCTCCAGTGAGGCCTCGGCCCGCAGAGTCAACAAGCGCTCGACGGGCAATTCGCACACGCCGCTGGCCGAACCTGAATACGCCAGACTCGCCCCTTCGGCCAATGCCCGCCCCCAACCGTCCAGCCCGCCCAACGCCTCGCGGCCGACGCTGGCGCAACTGCCCAGCACCTTGGGCGCATCAAAACCGCCCGGGGCTGCCAGATAGGCCCGCGCGCCACTGAACGGCCGGGTGAAACGCAAGCGCTGGCCCTTTTGCAGAATGAAACTGCGCCCGGGGCTGATGGCGCGTTCGTCGATATAGGCGCCCAGATCGGCACCGGCCAACCCCAATATGCAATAGTCTTCGGCCTGGACAGTGAAACCGCCCAGGGTGATTTCCACCACCGGCGCATCCAGTGGATTACCCAGCAATCGATTGGCCCAGGACATCGAGACCCAATCCAGGGCACCGCCCTGGGTTACGCCCAAATGCCTGACCCCAAAACGTCCGGCATCCTGCAACAGGCACAGCGGCGTACTGGCCTCGATCAGCAAGCGGCTCATACCTGGGCCTCCAGCGGCGAATCATCGCCGCCCAGGTGGATGAACTCGGCGTGGTCGATGGCCTCGAAACGCACGCTGTCGCCTGGCTGCATCAGGCTGTAGCCGTCACGTTCACGGTCGAACAACTTGGCCGGGGTGCGGCCAATCAGGTTCCAGCCACCAGGCGACTCCAGTGGATAAGCAGCCGTTTGTCGCTCGGCAATCCCGACGCTGCCGGCAGCCACGCGTTTACGCGGGGTATTCAGACGAGGCGTGGCCAGGGTGGCTTCCACCAACCCCATAAAAGCAAACCCGGGAGCAAAGCCGAGGGCGAACACCTGATAGTGATGCTGGCTGTGACGACGAATCACCTCGCTCACTGCAAGACCGCTGCGCCGAGCCAGCAACTCCAACTCGGGGCCGACGCTCAGGTCATACCACACCGGCAGCACATGGCATTGCCCGCTGCCCTGGGCTTCAGGCTGCAGCCCGTCGAGCGCCTCGGCGATCAGTTGCCGAGCCTGGCCCGGGTCCAGCACCGTCAGGTCGTAATGCACCATCAAGGTCGTGTAGGACGGCACAAGATCCACCAGCGCCGCGCCGAAACCGTCACGCAAGCGACACGTCGCGGCGAGCATCCAGGGCATGTTGTCTTCAGCGATCACCTCAAACAGACGCACCATCAGGCTGTCGATAGCCACCACTTCAATCCGGGGTTTCATTGGCTCTTCAACGCCTCGCGGATACGGCGCACGGCCGCCACCGAACTGGCGTTATCACCATGTACACACAGGGTGTCTGCCTGTAGCAGCAACGCGCTGCCATCGCTGGCGATGAGCGGTTCACCACGGGCGATGGTCAGGGCTTGCTGGAGGATGCTGTCTGGATCGTGATGCACCGCGCCCGGCAGTTGCCGCGACAACAGATGCCCGGCGCTGTCATAAGCGCGATCGGCAAAGGCTTCGAACCACAGCGTCACGCCGAACTCCTCGCCCAGCGCTTGCGCCGCGCGGTTGTCGCGGGTCGCCATCAGCATCAACGGCAAGCTTTTGTCGTAGGCGGCCACCGCCTGGATCACCGCACGCAGCTGTGCAGGGTTGGCCATCATGTCGTTGTACATCGCGCCATGGGGTTTGACGTAGCTGACCCGCGTCCCCTGGGCCCGGCAAATACCGTCGAGGGCGCCGATCTGGTAGTGCAACAGGTCCTGCAGTTCCTGGGGCGCATAAGCCATGGAACGCCGACCGAACCCCGCCAGGTCTTGATACGCCGGGTGCGCGCCGACTTGCACGCCATGCTGCAACGCCAGGCTGACGGTTTTGCGCATGATGCTCGGGTCGCCGGCATGGAAGCCGCAGGCGACATTGGCGCAGTCAATGAAGGGCATGACGTCGGCATCCAGACCCAAGGTCCAGTGGCCAAAACTCTCGCCGATGTCGCAATTCAGAAGCAGGCGGCTCACGGTGAAGACTCCTGTAGGCTTTATTTTTTTGTAGTGTGGGATCTTTTGCCAAGATCTCGCAACGCTGTTGTCGCCGGCCCCGACGACGCTTATCGTGGGACAGCTCGATTTTTGGCGCGCAGTCGCCGTTGCGTCCAACTAATAAAAACCGATCCATGCATAAGAAAAAGTTGATTCCATGAATTTGAAGTTCCTCGAAACCTTCGTCTGGGTAGCCCGCCTCAAGAGTTTTCGCCTCACCGCGGAGAAGCTGTTCACCACCCAGGCCTCGATTTCCAGCCGCATCGCAGTACTGGAAGGCGAGTTGGGAGTGAAGCTGTTCCTGCGTGATTCCCGAGGCGTGAGCCTGACCCCGGACGGCGTGAAGGTGCTCGAGTATGCCGAGCAGATGATGAACACGTTGCAGGGGCTCAAGCAATCATTGGAAACCACCAGCAGCAAAGTCGGACGGATCCGTATCGGCGCGATGGATACGGTGATCCACACGTGGCTCAGTCCGCTGGTGACTGAACTGATGGATCATTTCCCTTTGGTGGAAATCGAGCTGGTCGCCGATACCGCGCTGAACCTCTGCGACCAGTTACAAAAAGGCTTCCTCGATCTGATCCTGCAAACCGACCTGATGCGCCAGGAAACCGTGCGCAGCCTGGAACTGGCCAGTCATCCCATGGGCTGGATTGTCGCCAGCCATTCGATCTACAACCGTGACTACGCGTCCCTCGCCGACCTGGCTCAGGAACGCATCATTACCTACTCGAAGAACTCCCATCCGCATCAGGACGTACTGAGCCTGATGCAGGCCCACGGCGTGCCGGCCCCACGCATGAACTGCGTGAACTCGGTCTCGGCGATTACCCGCTTGTTGCGCGACGGGTTTGGCATCGGCGCACTGCCACCGGTATTGGTCAGCGAGGAACTGGCACGGGGCGAGTTGGTGATGCTGCCCATGGCACAACGCTTGCCGAACCTGCAGGTGGTGGTGTCGTGGCGGGTTGGCGTGGAGTTGGTGGAGGAGATTGTTGCGTTGTGCCAGAGCGTAGTGGCGCGCTATGCCGAGGACGTGGGTAAAGAGCGCATGGTGCTCAGCCAACCCAAAAAGCCCGATTAAACCTGTGGGGGCGGGCTTGCTCGCGATGCAGGCGCTGCGATCGATCAGATACCCCGAGGTGATGCTATCGCGAGCGAGCCCGCGCCCACACAAGCCCTACCTATGCCTTACAGGCCCTTGAGGTCGCGCTCTTCGATCGGCCGGCTCTGGCGCAGGCGCTTGCCGCCCAGCACCACCCAATCGATCAGACGGAACAGGCATTCCAGGCCGAACGACAGCAGCATCGCCCCGCCCAACCCCCACCCCATGGCTTCGGGGGTCAGGAGAATCTGGTAACTGTAGCCTTCCCAGGTTTCCCGGCGAATATCCGGGTCGGCCGCCACCGCAACCTGCAGCACGCGGATATACCACGGCCCTTGCATGGCCTGGTACTGCTTGTCCAACGCCACCTGGCGATCAAGCAACGTACCGAGACTGTTGGCATCGCTGCGAAATACCGGGTCATCGCTGGCACGGTAATGGGCCACCAAGGCCTGCAAGTCGCCCTTGAAGAACTGTTGCGCGGTGCTTTCAAAACCACGCAGGCCGGTCTGCGCTTCAATCAGATGCGCTTCGACACGCTTGGCGTAATCGCTGACAAACCCCGGCACTTGCAAGCCGACCAACAAACCCATGGCAAACAGCACCAGGCGCAGATAGCTGAGCAACATAATCGACGTCCTTATTCGGTCGTGCCCTGGCTGACGCATTCACCGCGTCGCCACAGGCTCCACTGGCCCGGTACGTAGCGGGTCCAGGTTTCGTTTTCGGTCAAGGGTTCGGTGGCAATCACCGTCACCACGTCATTGGGGGTGGTTTCCGCCTGAAAATCGACGATCACGTCGACATCTTTCAAGCGCGCCGGACCAAACGGCGCACGACGGGTGATCTGTGCAAGTTTGGTCGAGCAATAGCAAAACAGCCAATCGCCGTCGCTGAGCAGGCAGTTGAACACGCCTTTGCTGCGGAATTCGCTGCAGGCCGCGATCAGCTCCGGGAGCACCTGTTCAATCTCCACCGGCTCCGGGAAAGCCTCGCGGACGCGGTTAAGCAGGTCACAGAAGGCTGCTTCGCTATCGGTATCGCCCACCGGCCGGTAAAAAGTCGCCTGGGGGTTGAAGTCGGCCAATTGACCGTTGTGCGCAAAACACCAGTTACGCCCCCACAGCTCGCGAACGAACGGGTGAGTGTTGGACAGGCACACCTTACCGACGTTGGCCTGGCGGATATGGCCAATCACCACTTCACTTTTGATGGGATAACGCTGCACCAGCAGCGCGACTTCCGATTCGCTGCTCGCGGCCGGGTCCTGAAACAGGCGCAGGCCGCGGCCCTCATAGAAAGCGATACCCCAGCCGTCGCGGTGCGGACCGGTACGTCCGCCGCGCTGCATCAGGCCGGTAAAGCTGAAGACGATATCGGTCGGTACGTTGGCACTCATGCCCAATAATTCACACATGCCAAACTCTCGATGCAGGGCGGACGAGGTTATAGACGCGGTTCGACCCGCATACTGCTGACGGAAGCTGCCGGACGACCATAACGCTCGTCTGCGAAGGGCTCGTCATCGGCCGGTTCGGCCGCCATCTGGGCGGCGGCGGCGGCTTTTTGCTCACGGCGAGCCTTGGCGGCACGTTCGATCGGCCAGCGGATCAGCACAAACACCAGGTACAGGCCGAAGACGATCATCGCGTACATGAATAAATCGGAAACGGCACGCCAGGCGTTGTTCCCGACCTTGAGCAACATGTCCATGGCGGTGATGGCGACGGCGGGGGCAAATTGCTCCTTTACCGGGTCGACGATGGTCGGGCTCAACAACAACACCGCCATCAGCAACCGCAGCGGCTCGCGCAACCAGCGCCACATCCAGCGGGTCAGGCGAAACCACACCAACAGGCAGCCCAAAGCGGCAAAGGCATAAAGGCCCCAAGCGGTCAGATAGTCGTTCTCGGTCATGGTGTCCATGGCAAGGTAGGCAAACAGACGGCTATGATAACGGCTTTTCAGTGTCACGGCTGCAATGCCGTCGGCCATCCGCCAGACAGAGAGTGATCCATGCCTCCATCGACCCACGTCAATGCCGCCCCGATTGCCCGCCAGGCCACGGGGCCAGACCCGTATGCCTGGCTGCAGGAGCGCGACAGCGTTGAAGTGCTGGATTACCTCAAGGCTGAAAATGCCTGGCAAGAAGCACAGCTTGGGGACCAGCAAGACCTGCGCGAAAAGCTGTTTCAAGAGATCAAGGGCCGTATCCTTGAAACCGATCTGTCCTTGCCTTCCCCTTGGGGGCCTTACCTGTATTACACCCGCACCACCGCCGGTGACGAGTACGCCCGTCATTACCGTTGCCCACGTCCGGTCGATGACAGCCAGCAGATCGATGAAAGCGCAGAGGAATTGCTGCTAGACCCCAACGTACTGGCCAACGGCGGCTTTTTCTCGCTTGGCGCCTTCAGCATCAGCCCCGACCATCGGCGCCTGGCCTACAGCCTGGACACCAGCGGCGAAGAGATTTACACCCTGTACGTGAAGGAATTGGCCAGCGGCAAGGTCAGCGAACTGGCGTTTGAAAACTGCGACGGCAGCATGACCTGGGCCAACGACAGCCTGACGCTGTTTTTCGGTGAGTTGGACGACACCCATCGCCCATACAAACTGTATCGCTATCGCCTGGACGGTACGGCGGCCGAGGAAGTGTTCCATGAGCCCGACGGACGTTTCTTCATGCATTGCTACCGTTCAAGTTCCGAACGCCAGTTGCTGCTGTCCCTGGGCAGCAAGACCACCAGCGAAGTCTGGGCCCTGGACGCCGACCAGCCGGAGCAGGCTTTCACCTGCCTGGCGCCACGGATGGAAGACCATGAATATGATGTCGACCACGGTAAGCTCGACGGCGAGTGGACCTGGTTTATCCGCAGCAACCGCGACGGCATCAACTACGCGCTGTACGTGACCACCGACACCGGCAGCGTACCGACACAGGGCGACTGGCGGAACCTGATCCCCCACAGCGATGAAGTGATGCTCGACGGCGTCAGCCTGAACGCCAGCGCCATGACCTTGAGCCTGCGCATCGGCGGGCTACCGGTAATCGAGGTACATCCGCAGGGCGTTGCCGCCTACCGTGTGGAATTGCCTGACGCTGCCTACAGTCTCTACGTACAGAACAGCCTGGAGTTTCCGAGCGACAAGATCCGTCTGCGCTATGAAGCCTTGAACCGCCCCGCCCAGATACGCCAGCTGGAACTGGCCAGTGGCGCGCAACAGGTGCTCAAGGAAACCCCGGTACTCGGCGCCTTCAATGCCGATGACTATGTCAGCCAGCGGCTGTGGGCAACCTCCGCCGACGGCACCCAGGTGCCGATCAGCCTGGTGGTCAAACGCGACCAATTGGGTCAGGCAACGCCGCTTTACCTGTACGGCTACGGCGCCTACGGCTCGAGCCTCGACCCGTGGTTTTCCCATGCGCGCCTGAGCCTGCTGGAGCGTGGCGTGGCCTTCGCGATTGCGCATGTGCGCGGCGGCGGCGAATTAGGCGAGGCCTGGTATCGCGCCGGCAAGCAGGAACACAAGCAAAACACCTTCAGCGACTTCATCGCCTGCGCCGAGCACCTGATCGGCGAAGGCCTGACCACCTCCAGGCAACTGGTCATCAGCGGCGGCAGCGCCGGCGGGTTGTTGATCGGTGCGGTACTCAACCAGCGCCCGGAGCTGTTTCAAGCGGCGATTGCCGAAGTACCGTTCGTCGATGTGCTCAACACCATGCTCGACCCGGACCTGCCACTGACCGTCACCGAGTACGACGAGTGGGGCAATCCACAGGAGCCCGAGGTGTATGCACGGATCAAGGCCTACGCGCCCTACGAAAACGTCAGCGCCCAGGCCTACCCGGCGACACTGGTGATCGCCGGGTATAACGACAGCCGCGTGCAATACTGGGAAGCCGCCAAATGGGTGGCCAAGTTGCGCGCCAGCAAAACCGATAACAACCTGTTGCTGCTCAAGACCGAACTGGGTGCCGGCCATGGCGGCATGAGCGGTCGTTACCAGGGATTACGCGATGTAGCGCTCGAATATGGATTTGTATTCAAGGCGCTGGGCCTGGCTTAAACCCCTTCACCGGATGTCTTCGGCTTGCTGTCGCTTTGGTGCAGGCCAGGCAGCGGCTGGTCCTTGGGCGGCTTGGGCATTTCAATCGGCGGCAGCAACGGCACTCCGCCGCCTTGCGCCCTGGGCACAGTAGGCGGCGTGACTTGCGGATAAGGTGTCGGGGTTGCGGTACCCGGCGCGCCCGTGGTGGACGCAGGTGTATTTGGCACGGGTTGCAACACTTGAGCATGCGCGACACTCAGGGTGAGCACGCCGCATGCAATGACCGCTAGAATGCTGCACTTCATCGATGGCTCCATGGCCTGACTGTAAACCAGTCCTCAGGCTACTCCCAACTGCACAAGAATGCCCTTCCCAATGAGATTTCAATGAAACGTTTTGTTCTGCTGGACACCACCCCGATTCCTGGCAACGGCGGTGCCTTGTGCCTGTTCGAATACGGCGAGGATTTTGTCATCAAGATCCAGGGCGGTGACGGTGGACAGCTGATGAACACCCGCATGCACGGTTCCGAAGACGCGCTGGCGGAGATTCCCTGTCGCAAAGTGGCGGGTCGGCCGGGTTCACGGGTGTTGATTGGCGGCCTGGGCATGGGCTTTACCCTGGCGTCGGCGCTCAAACACCTGGGCAAGGGCGCCGAAGTGGTGGTCGCTGAACTGGTGCCTGGCGTGGTGGAGTGGAATCGCGGCCCATTGGGTGAAAAATCCGGGCGGCCCTTGCTCGACCCGCGCACCGTGATCCGCATGGAAGACGTGGCCAAGGTATTGCAAGCCGAGCCACAAGGCTTTGATGCAATCATGCTGGACGTCGACAATGGCCCCGAAGGTCTCACGCAAAAGGCCAACAGCTGGCTGTATTCGGCGGCAGGCCTGAGTGCCTGCGCCAAGGCCCTGCGGCCCAAGGGCGTACTGGCGGTCTGGTCGGCCAGCGCCGACCGCTTGTTCAGCGATAAACTGCGCAAGGCCGGTTTCAAGGCCGAAGAAGTGCAGGTGTTCGCCCATGGCAACAAAGGCACCCGGCACACCATCTGGATCGCCGAGAAGCTCAAGGGCTGAAGTGACCGGCAACGACTGCCCAATTAGCCGGTGAGCAGCTAGAATCAATGCAACCCGTGATTTATCCCCTACAACAGGCGCCATGATGAGTTCGACCAACCCGCCCTCCCACACCGCCAAGCTGGACCGCATCCTCGCCGATGCCCAGCGCGACCGGGAAATGGGCTATCGCGACAAAGCCTTGAAAATGTACCCCCACGTGTGTGGTCGTTGCGCCCGCGAGTTTGCCGGCAAGCGCTTGAGCGAACTGACGGTGCATCACCGCAATCACAACCATGACGACAATCCCCAGGACGGCTCGAATTGGGAATTGCTGTGCCTGTACTGCCACGACAACGAACACTCGCGCTACACCGACCAGCAATACTTCGGCGACGGTTCCACCAGCAGCCCGACGATTGCCAAGGCCACGCACAACCCGTTTGCGGCGTTGGCCGGGTTGATGAAGAAGGAGGATTGAAAGTGGGAAGCTGCAAGCCTCAAGCGACAAGAAAAAGCCGCTCTGCTTTTCACTTGCAGCTTGAAGCTTATCGCTCAAAGCTTGTTGCTATAATGCTGCCTTTTTAAGGCTTCCCCGTGGGCAATAAACGCTACAGCTGTATCGGCCTGTACAACCCCAAATCCCCCGAAAACGTCGGCTCGGTCATGCGCGCCGCCGGCTGCTATGGCGTGGCTTCGGTGTTTTACACCGGTAAACGGTATGAGCGGGCCCGGGATTTTATTACCGACACCAAGAAGGTCCACCACGACATTCCGCTGATCGGCATCGATGACTTGAAAAAGATCCTGCCTCTTGGTTGTATTCCGGTCGCGGTCGAGCTGGTCGACGGTGCCCGCCCGCTCCCGGAATACACGCATCCGGACCGTGCACTGTATATCTTCGGTCCGGAAGACGGCTCGCTGGACAAGGAAATTCGTGACTGGTGTGAAGACGTCGTGTACATCCCGACCACCGGCTGCATGAACCTCGCGGCAACCGTCAACGTGGTGCTCTATGACCGCCTGGCCAAGGGCAACAACACCCGTTCGGGTCCCAAGTACTGATTTTCCGGGAACATCCGGCGCTCGCCTGCAGTCAGCTGCATATCAATGGCCCTTCGTTGGAGATAGATCATGAGCGACAGCAAAACCCTGAAACCTGTTATTCAATCCACCCCCTTCCAGACCCAACCGACGCAAAATGTCCAAGGCTGGGAGCGCATCGGCTCGCTGGCCGGCGGCGTGGTGATGATGGGTAAAGGCATTCGCCGGGGCGGCTTTTTCGGCTTGATCCAGGTGGCGATCGGCGGCGCGGCCCTGGCCCGCGGCATCAGCGGCCACTGCTCGGCCAAGTCGCTGCTGGACAAAAGCCGTCAAGAAATGAATACCGTGCGGACCAAGATCGAACGCGCCGGGGAAGAGCTGAAAAACCTCAAGACCCAGGCCGAAGTAGCCGCCGAAAAAGCCACCAAGACCGTAGGCTGAAACCCCGCCCCGACAGCTGACAATTACTGTAGGAGCGAGCTGGCTCGCGAAAAACTCAAAGGCGCCGCGTTTATCCAGAATACGCGCGGTATCGTTGAGGTTTTTCGCGAGCCAGCTCGCTCCTACAGTTCGTTAATGAATCAATGGGTTGGGGCTTAGCGCAGGAGTTTACTGTCGAGTACGTCTGACGATTCGCCAATGACGCTCTCGGCGATCTGCACGAACTCCTGAGTGCTGATGCTCTCCAGGCGCATCAGCGCCTGGGTCAAATCATCCAGCGAACGCTTGTTGTGGGTTTTAAGGCGTATCTCTCGATCCAGGTCCTGCAGCAATACCACCGAGCGTGCCACCGCGGCAGCGTTCACTTGCTCGCCGCGCAAGGTCTTGACGCCCTTGCCTTCCTTGGTCAGCCAGGTCTGAATCGCTGCATAACGCTCGTCGCTGATCCCCCCGGCACGGCGCAACAGTTCGATGGCGTAATACTGCGCCAACCCTTCGCTGATCCAGTCGCTGCCTTGATGGTCATTGAAGCGGCCAATGGTTTGCACCACTTCACGGAGCAACGGACTGCTGCCGTTTTCGCTGACCAGCGGCGTGCGGCTGTTGAGGTAGATCGAATCCCATCCGAAGAATGCGCCTCGGCGCATCGGATCGCTGGCCCCGACCACCAGCAACTTCGCCGGGTGCCGGGGGAACACGGCCTGCACCTGGGGCCAGACGAACGTCAGGAGCGTCAATACGTCCATGCGGCGCATGGCCTGGCCCTTGGGCGAGGCGACAGTGATGTCGGTGGCCCCCAGGCGCGTTCGGCGGCTGCCCAGGTTACCGGCGAGCATCCAGCCAGTGGGCCTGTCGAACAGCCGCGACACATTGTCGATACGAAATTTGTTCTTGCCAATCCGCGGCCAGGAGGTCTCGACGCTTTTCCAGCCTGCGGGAAGCTCGAAAGTCAGACGCGACACCAGCTCGATACCGTCCTGCTGGTCCAGGCGGGCCGACGGCACCAGGTCGTCACCGCGAAACAGCGCCCAAGCGGGGGTGATGCGCGTTTCATAGGTGCCGGCCTTGCGCGCCTGAGTCAAACGTACGCGGTAGGTCAGGCTGGCCTTGTCGGCGCTCGGTTGCCACAGGCCGCGACGTTCACCGTCAGCCGCTCCCGGCAAAATTTGCCACAGGCCATCGGCCTTGAAATCGCTGTAGTCGCCATCGTCGCCCAACGCGAAGTTCAGGCTGCGCACGGCAGAGCCCCGGGACAGGCTCAAGCGCACTTCGGCCTGGTCACTCTCGGGCAACAGCTTGACGTGATAATCGAGGTCGACTTTCTTCGCCGACCACGCCGAGGCGCTCAACCCCAGCAACAGCAGGCTCGCTGCCAGCTTGAGTGCAACCGTCATACGCTCTCCTTCTCAGCCCGCGCGGAAAATCAGGTAATCCTCCCAATCGTCCTCGGCCACACTGCCTTCGCTGAGCATGCGCCCGGATTGGGAAATACGTTCGTGGTGAACGGCGTCGCGATCCCCGCAGACCAGGTGATGCCAGAGCGGCAAGTCCTTGCGCTCGCTGACCAATCGATAACCGCACGTGGGCGGCAGCCACTTGAACTGATCGGCCTGGCCCGGTGTGAGCTGGATGCAATCAGGCACCGAGTCTCGACGATTAGGATAGTCGGTGCACTGACAGGTCTTCAGGTCCAGCAGTTTGCAGGCGATACGCGTGTAATAGACCGCGTTGTCATCTTCGTCTTCAAGCTTTTGCAAACAGCACAGGCCGCAACCGTCACACAGCGACTCCCATTCCTCCTGGTCGAGGTGCTCAAGGGTTTTACGTATCCAGAAAGGTTCGACTTTGGCGGCCATGGTTCTACATCAATATCGGACTGTGAGAAGGCCGCCAGTCTAGTGCCCAAGCCACGTGGGGCCAAGCGCTTGCGACTGCCGGTATGACAAGCGTTGGCACCGGCTCGGCCGGAACCCTCTGGCGCGGCTGTCAGTAACCGCGCTCGAAACTCACTTCGCCACGCAACGGCGCCTTGGCCTGATACGCCCGCACGTTGTCGACAAACAACGCCACCATCATGCGTGGACAGGTCGGCGCCGAGCTGTGCCCGGTCAGCAGCAAGCCCCAGGCAGTCCAGAACGGATGGCGCTGCGGCAACGGCTCCTGCCGGCACACGTCGATCACCGCACCGGCCAGATGCCCTTCTTTAAGGGCCTCCACCAGATCAGCATCCACCACCGCCACGCCACGCCCGACGTTGATGAACAGGCCGGTCGGCTTGAACTGCTTGAACAGTGCCGCATCGTACAAGTCATGGGTGTCCGGCGTGTTGGGCAGCAGGTTGACCACATAGTCCACCTCTGCGACCAACCGCCCCAGTTGATCCAGCCCCGCCACTTCGACAAAGGGCGACTGTTCCCGGGCTTCACTGGCGATACCGTACAGCTCGACGCCAAACGGCAGCAGAAACTGCGCCACGCTGCGGCCGATATCGCCGGTACCGACGATCAGCACCTTGCGTCCCGCGAGACTCTGGCCCAAGCGGTTGTCCCACTTGCGCTCGACCTGGCTGACCAGCCGTGCCAGCACCTCGCGCTCGTGGCCGAGCATGTAGGTCAGCACGTACTCGGCCATCACCTGGCCATAAATGCCCACGGCCCGCGTCAGTCGATAATCCCGGGGCAAGCCTTCAGCCAACAGCGGCGTAATGCCCGCCCAGGTCGATTGCAGCCATTTGGGGTGATGCCCTTGGCGCAGCAGGGTCGCCAACAGGTCCGGTTGGCCCAGCCACACCGGGCAATCGGCGGCCAGACGCGACAGTTGGGCCGAGTCTCCGCTGGTCGAGACTTCAAGATCCGGCGCTGCTTCGCGCAGCAGTCGGGCATACAGCGGGTGGTCCTGTTCTGCAATCAGAACGCGCATGGTTCAAACCTTTCAAAAACAGTACGAGCGGCCGCCGGTGGCAGATTCACTGCACGTCTCGGGGCCGCTGGGTCATTCGATTCCATTGATGAGCGTACACCGCGCGGTGTACTTACCGATCACATCGGGTCATTACGGCGCAGCAGCTCTTCGGGCAAGTGTTCGATGTACTCGTCCTCGGCCGGCGGCATTTGCAGGTGGTAGCCCTGCTTTTCGAGGTTCTCCAGGACCACGCCGATGTCTTCGCGCGACAGCTTGCGTTCGGGGCTCAGGACCAGGTCAAACGCGTGGTGAGGCTTGCCGAACGCGGCCAGCAGGGTTTCCGGGACTCGCTCCAGGGCATCGCTTTTCAGCACGTAGAGGTACATCTCGTTTTTTTTCAGGCTGCGATAAATGGAGCAAATACGTTTCAAGGCTGTTCTCCGGCGGTGGCCAGGCTGTCCAGCAGCGCCTGGCCCATGAGCTCGCGGCGCCAGCCACGCAGCGAGTCAGGCAATTGGTAAGGCCCCTCGGGGTAGCCACTCTTGAGCAGCGCTTCGAGGGTTTTCTTGCGCAGCATCAGCTCCGGGGCCATGTCCAGGCGCTCGGCGAACGCCTGGCCAAGGGCGCGCAGTTGCTTGATCAACGCAGCGGCGTCAACCGGCAGCGGCTCAGGCACGGCCGGTGGCCACTGATCCATGGGCACACTGGCGGCATGCTTGATCAGGTCCAGCAGAAACTCGCCGTCCTGGCGCACGGTACGCGGGTGCATGTCTTCGATTTTGCCCAGCGCGGCGAGATTATCCGGCTGGGATTTGGCCAGGGGCCACAACGCGTGTTCGCGCACAATACGGTTGCGCGGCAGGTCGCGGGCACGGGCCTGCTGCTCGCGCCAGGCGCACAGTTCGCGCAACACAGCGAGTTGCGCGCGTGACAGTTTCCAGGCCAGCTTGGCGTCGCGATACACCTCGTAGGGGTCGACATCCCGGCGCAGGTTGGCAACCAGTTCGGCGCCATCTTCCAGGACCCAGGCGTATTTATCCTCGGACAGTTGCGGGCGCAGCCGGATATAGACTTCGGCCAGGTGCACGGCGTCTTCGGCGGCATAGCTGACTTGGGTCTCGGACAAGGGTCGCTGCAGCCAGTCCGAACGGGTCTCGCCCTTGGGCAACTCGATATCGAGTACCGCGTGCACCAGGCGTGAGTAGCCCATGGAGAAGCCCAGGTTCAGGTAAGCCGCCGCCAGTTGCGTGTCGAACAACGGCACCGGCAGGCTACCGGTCAGGCGCAACAAGACTTCCAGGTCTTCGCTGCACGCATGGACCACCTTGATCACCGCCGGGTTTTCCAGCAAGGCGGCCAGGGGCTGCCAGTTATCGATGGTCAGGGGATCGATCAGATAAGCGCGTACACCGTCCCCGATCTGGATCAGCCCGGCGATGGGATAAAAGGTATCGACCCGCATGAATTCGGTGTCGAGGGCGACGAATGGCAACTGCTGCCATTCGGCGCAATGCTGGCCGAGGCTATCGTTGTCGCAGATCCAGTGAATATCGATGGCCACACGGCTCTCCCTTGAAGAATGGCGCGCAGTATATATCGCCGGAAGGACTTTCGAGCACCCGCAGTACGCCAGCAATCATGAAAACTCCGACAGAAGACTAGGAATATACCTACAGATGCGATTTATCTTCTCTTACGCAGCACATAAACCCGCCACAAGGTTGAACCGGGCAGGAACTCTTGCTGGTTGAGAATGTTGAAACCGGCTTGCCTGAATTCGGCCTCCACCTGCGCCCGGAAAGTCACCGGGGGCTCTGCCAGCGCAGTGGCTGGCTCTCGGGAGGCGCTGTGCTGTCGGGCGGCGCGCTGACAGGAATCACTGTTGACCGAGACAATCACCGTGTCGCGGCTGACCCGATGAAACTCCTGCAGGAGCACCCGTCGAGCCTCGGCAACAGGCACATGCCGAAACAACTCCAGGCAAAAAATGCAGTCCACCGCATTCGCCGACAGGTCCACGGAAAACGCCGAGCCCTTGAAGGTCTTGACCCGCTGTAGCAGCACTGGAGCATGGTGGACCCGCGCGTGGTCCAGCCTCTCCTGGGACAGGTCCGAGGCCAGGATCACCCGATTGCTGTGTTCAGCCAACACGGGCCAGAAACGCCCTGGTCCACACGCCAGGTCCAACACCAGCCCCGGCTCGCCTGCCACTTTCAGCGCCTGGCGCACCAGGCGCTCATCACGCCACAACCACAGACGCCGCAGCCACCCCAAGGGACGTGTGTCAGCACACGTCCGAGCGTGCTCACGGTCACAGCGCTCGGCGAATTCCGCCTCGATGGAGGATAGGGAGGGTGACGGCATCACAAGACTCTTGTGTATGAATCGGTGTAAATGGACCTGGAAGACCCAGCTTACCCATCGCCGCGTGAAAAAAAGGTCGAAACACTCACCGTCCGTCCCTGCCCGATCAAGCCTGATGCAGATACCAGCGCCAGTCCTGCTCACCCACCTCGCCCATGAACTGGCGGTATTCGGCACGCTTGACCGCCAGGTACACCCTCAGGAATTCAGGGCCAAAGGCTTCGCGGGCCCAGTCCGAGCCTTCGAGGGCACGCAACGTGGTCAACCAGTCGCTGGGCAGCAACTCCGTGGCCTGCGCATACCCGTTGCCCTCCACCGGAGCCCCAGGATCGCGGCGTTCGCGAATGCCACGATGGATGCCCGCCAGAATCGCGGCCGCCGCCAGATAAGGGTTGGCATCGGCCCCACAGATCCGGTGTTCGATATGTCGGGAAAGCGCCGGGCCACCGGGCACCCGCAGACTGACGGTGCGATTGTCGACGCCCCAGGTCGCTGCCAGCGGCGCGTAGCTGTTGCTCTGGAAACGCCGGTAAGAGTTGGCGTTGGGGCAGAACATCAGCAGGGTGTCGAGCAACGTACTGAGCATGCCGCCCACCGCCTGGCGCAGCAGCGGCGTACCGTCTGGCGCTTCGCTGGCAAACAGATTGTTGCCCTCGGCGTCGGCCAGACTGACGTGCATGTGCATGCCGGTGCCTGCCAGGTCGTCGAAGGGCTTGGCCATGAAGCACGCGGTCATCCCGTGTTTATGGGCCACGCCCTTGACCAGGCGCTTGTAACGCACCGCTTCGTCCATGGCTTGCAAGGCATCGTGGCGATGTTCCAGGGTGATTTCCACCTGTCCCGGAGCGTATTCGGAAATCGCCGTGCGCGCAGGAATGCCTTGCAGCTTGCAGGCGCTGTACAGGTCGGCGAGAAACGGTTCGATCTGTTCCAGCTCCCGCAGGCCGTAGACCTGGGTCGAGCGCGGGCGACCGCCATCCACATCCCGCGCCGGCTGTGGTCGGCCATGGCTGTCGGGCTTCTGGTCGAGCAGGTAGAACTCCAGCTCGGCCGCCATGACCGGGTAGTAACCGTCGGCCTCGAGCCCTGCAATGACGTTGGCCAGCAAGTGTCGGGGATCGGCCACGGTGGCCGGCATGCCTTCTTCGGGATGCATGCTGACCTGCACCGCTGCGGTCGGGATCAGCCGCCACGGCATGCGCTGCAAACTGCCGCTGACCGGGTAGGCTCGACAATCGATATCGCCCACCTCCCAGACCAGCCCGGTGTTTTCCACGTCGTCACCATTAATGGTCAAGCCGAGGATGGTACTGGGCAGCGGTCGACCCGTTGCATACACCGCGAGCAATTCATCCCGGTGCAGCAACTTGCCACGCGGGACACCGTTGCCGTCGAGGATGAACAACTCGAACATCTCGATATCCGGGTGCTGTTCAAGAAAAGTCTGGGCTTCGTGCAGGGAGGCAAAGGCGGTACTCATGGAAAACTCTCATACGTTCGCGTCAGGCAGGCACACAGGCGCTGCCGGTCAGATGCGCAGGGCATCCACGGGGCAATCAACGTAGGGGAGCGTTATCCGGGGGACGCGCATGGCGGCAATGCCACAGCGCCCAGAAGGTCAACTCCGAGGGCAAAGCCCCCGCACGGTTCCGTCGACAGACCAAACGGCTTGACGCAACGGCGCCAGGCGATGGTTCTAGGTGAATCTCGGGGCAACCGTCCATGCAGGGATCACAGTGAAAAGATACTGGCCAGCCTCACATGCCGGATGCAGGCGTTCAATTCAGTCTTGACGGAGTTTGGTTGTACCCGGACTAAACATTTGGAACTATGGGCGCTTCGCTCATGCCCCAAGGAACCGCCTGGATGAAAGCTCCCTTGACCCTGTGCCTGCTGACCGGCCTGGCATTGCCTGCCCTGGCAGAGACTTCCGCTTCGCGCCTGGACGAGGTGCTCCAGCGCGGTGAAATGACGGTCTGCACCACCGGCGACTACAAGCCCTATACCTATTTGCGGGCGGACGGCCGTTACGAAGGCATTGATACCGCGATGGCCGAAGACCTGGCCAAAAGCCTGGGCGTACAGGTGAAGTGGGTGCCCACCACCTGGAAAACCCTGATGCCGGACTTCCTCGCCCAGCGCTGTGACATTGCCGTCGGCGGCATCTCCGTGTCCCTTGAGCGGCAGAAAAAAGCCTTCTTCAGCCAGGCGATGAACGTCGACGGCAAAATCCCCCTGGTGCGCTGCGCCGATGTCCAGCGCTATCAAACGGTCGAACAGATCAACCAGCCTCAGGTCCGGGTGATCGAACCCGCGGGCGGCACCAATGAAATCTTCGCCAGGGCGCATCTGGGCCAGGCGCAGTTGCGGCTGTTCCCGGACAACGTGACGATTTTCGAAGAGTTGCTGGCGGGCAAGGCCGACGTGATGATCACCGATGCCAGCGAGGCGCGCTATCAACAGAAGCTCAAGCCGGGACTGTGTGCGGTGAACCCCGAGCGCTACATGCAGTACAGCGAAAAGGCCTTCATGCTGCCCCGGGACGATGTCGCCTGGAAAAGCTACGTCGACCAATGGCTGCATTTGAGTACCGCCACCGGGGCCTACGACGCTATCGTCAAGCAATGGCTGGCGGCGCCTTGATCACTTCGGTCCAACCGTTCCAATCGCCCGACAAGCGTCTACGCTCTTGAAACACTGAACCAGAACGAGGGACGCGCAATGACGGGAATGCTCCGAGCCATCGGGTTGCTGCTGATGCTGTGCTTCAGCCAGGCCACCCTGTCCCAGGAACAGGACGCCCAGGCAGCCAGGGCACTGCTGGAAAAAGCCCTGGCGTATTACCACGACAAAGGCGACGGGGCGTTTGCCGCCTTCAGCCGCCAGGGTGAGTTTGTCGACAAGGATCGGTACGTGTTCGTGGTCGACACCCAAGGCATCCTGCTTGCCAGCGGCGGCCCGTCATCGGCGCTGATCGGCCGTGATGTTTCCGAAGTGCTCGGGCCAGACCTGCAGAAATCCTTCAAGGATGCGCTGAAAGTGCCGGAAGGCGATGGCATCCAGCAGGCCGAGTATCGCTGGAGGAACTGGAACGACGGCAAGGTCGAGCGCAAGCGCGTGTTCTACCAACGCATCGGCCAACGCATTCTGGCCGTGGGTTATTACCTGCCACGGGCCTCGCCGGAGCAGGCCAAGGCGCTGCGGGACAAGGCGGTCGAGGACTTGGAAAAAGACCAGGCCGGCACACTCAAGGCAATCAACGCGTTGCAAGGCGGCTTTCTACAGGACGATCTGTACGTGTTCGTGGTCGATCTCGACACCCGGCGCTACGTGGCCCACGGGACCAACCTGCGCCTGATCAACACTGACTTCGCAAGAATCAAGGACCCGGACGGCAAGCCGGTGGGCGAGCCGATCCTCGATCTGATGAAGGAACAGGACCAGGGCGAATATGAATACCGCTGGAAAAACCCGGTGACTGGCAGGGTGGAAAACAAGCATGCCTACCTGCGCAAGACCGGACACTTCCTGGTGGCGGTGGGTTACTACAGCCCATGACGACATGGGTTTGGACAGGTTTCGGTGGCATGTCCAAGGCTTATTGAGCATAGATATCTACACACCTTTGCCTCAATGCTTAAATCCAAGCAGATAGGGTTGCTGTGGCGAGCGGGCTTGCCCCGCGTTGGACTGCGAAGCAGTCCCAGCAAGCCGAATGCGGTGCATCAGATACTTCGTAGCGACTGGTTTTGGGGCTGCGAAGCAGCCCAGCGCGGGGCAAGCCCGCTCGCCACAGGGAAATTCGTCAGTTTTGTGTAGAATCCTCGGTTTATTGAGCTTTGTCCCCTCGCCCTCGCAACAGTCGGTTGGGCATCGCAATCGCGGCCGCCAGCCCCAGCAGTGAAACGGCCGCGCTGACCGTCAGCAAATGCCGAAACGTAACCAGCAACTCTTCGCGCAAGGCATCTTGCGCGGCGCCCGGTGCAGCGTTGAGGCCGTCCAGCAAGACATTCCCCGAACTGCCCTCGGCCGCCAGCGCGCCGTGGGCAAGGTTGGCGAAACTGGAATCCTGCAACAACGCCAGCAGCAAAGCCGACATGCAGGCAACCCCCACCGCCCCACCGAGTGAACGGAACAGGTTGGTGGTGCTGGTGGCAACCCCAATGTCGTGCTGCGCCACCGAATTCTGCGTGCCCACCAGGGACGTCGGGAACTGCATGCCGGCGGCAATCCCGCTGAGCAACATGCACACGCTGCTCAGGACCAAGGCCTGGGGAGCACTGAAGGCCATGCCCAGGATTGCCATCGGGCTGAGCAATGCACCGGCAAGGATCATCGGTTTATAGCGACCGGTCACCGAAGTCATACGCCCGGCAAAGTACGCGCCGATCGGCAAGCCCATGGCCAGCGGCAGCAGGTGCAGCGCGGCGCTGTCGGCGCCCGCCCCGGTCACGGTCTGATAACGCAGCGGTATCAATACGGTCAGCGAAATGGCCTGGAAGCTGGTGACGAAAATCGTGCACCAGCACAACACCGCGCTGCGGTTGACGAACAGGTGCATCGGCAGCAAGGGTTCCCGCGCACGACGTTCATGCCAGACGAACACCGCCAACGCCAGCAGCGCACACGCCAGCAGGCCCAGCACTTGATCGTCGCGCCAGGAGTGGCCTTGGCCGATTTCGGTGATGCCCAATAACAGCGTGGTCAGGCCCAGGATCAGCAGCAGCGTGCCGAGGTAATCAATGACCGGCTTGCGTTGCGGCACCGGCAGTCCCACCAGCGTACGGTGGGCCACCCACCAGGCGCCCGCGCCCAGTGGCAGGTTGATCAGAAAGACCCAGCGCCAGGACAGATACTCCGTCATATAGCCGCCCAACACCGGTCCGGCGACGCTGGCCACCGCGTACATGCTGCTGAAATAGCCTTGGTAACGCCCCCGCTCGCGGGGCGGAATAATGTCGCCGATGATCGCCTGGCTCACCGAAATCATCCCGCCGGCACCGATGCCCTGAAGGATGCGCGCCAGCACCAGTTGCTCCATGCTTTGTGCCATGGCGCAAAACAGCGAAGCCAGGGTGAACAGCCCCATGCCGATCAGCATCATCGGCCGGCGCCCATACAAGTCACCCAGCTTGCCGTAGATCGGCACCGCCACGGTCATGGCCACCATGTAGCCGGAAATCACCCACGCCAGCAGGTTGACGTCGTTGAATCGAGCGGAAATGGCCGGCATCGACACCGCAACGATGGTTTGGTCCAGGGCCCCGAGAAAGATCGCCAGCATCAGGGCGACGAGGACGCTGCGCACGGAAGGATTGACGTGTACGGGCGAGTTTAGGTGAGTCACGACTGAACCTGCAGGCAAGGCCCACGGAAAAAAGCCCGTGGGAATGCCCGCCATATTACTCGATAGCCAGCTACTCGATAGCCTCGTAAGGAAGTCCGACGTAGTTTTCCGCAATGGTTTTGCGCCCGGCCTCGGAGTCGAGGAAATACGCCAGTTCGCTCTCGGCAATCCGCTGGCTGAAACCGTCGGCCTGCGGAAACTGGTGCAGCATTGAGGTCATCCACCAGGAAAATCGTTCGGCTTTCCAGACCCGCCGCAAGCAGATCGAGGAGTAGCGTTCCAACAAATCCACACGCCCCTCGCGGTAAACCTTGAGCAAAATATTGAACAAGGTGCTGACATCGCTGGCGGCCAGATTCAAGCCCTTGGCGCCGGTGGGTGGCACAATATGGGCGGCGTCTCCGAGCAGGAACAGGCGACCATATTGCATCGGCTCCACGACGAAACTGCGCAACGGCGCGATGCTCTTTTCAATGGAAGGACCGGTCACCAGTCGTTCGGCCAGATCCGTCGGCAAGCGCGCTCTGAGTTCATCCCAGAAGCGTTCATCGGACCACTCTTCAATCGGCTCATCGGCCGGCA
Organism: Pseudomonas sp. GQ91; assembly: GCF_059758795.1. NCBI lineage: Bacteria > Pseudomonadati > Pseudomonadota > Gammaproteobacteria > Pseudomonadales > Pseudomonadaceae > Pseudomonas > Pseudomonas sp. GQ91. The sequence goes on along the minus strand of NZ_JCAXED010000003.1, from coordinate 340,699 downwards.
CTTGCAGATAATAACGACTGCGCGTGGGCGAACGCATGCTGCACAACGCAAAGCCGCTCGGGTGTTTGGCGTACACCAGTTCATCGTGGACCGGCGGGGTCTCGGCGAGAATGCCCAGCCAGCCAAACGGGTAGACCCGCTCGAAAATCTCCAGGGACTCGGCCGGGATCGATTGGCGTGCCACTCCGTGGAAACCGTCGCAACCGGCGATGTAGTCACACTCCAGGCGGACTTGCTCGCCGGCGTGCTCGAAGGTCAGCCAAGGCCGCTCACTCTTGAGGTCATGGGGCTGCACATTGCGCGCTTCGTACAAGGTGATCGCGCCGGATTGCTGACGCGCGGCCATCAAATCCCGGGTGACTTCGGTCTGGCCGTAGATCATCACGGTTTTGCCGCCGGTCAGGGATTTCAGGTCGATGGGTTGCCGGTGCCCGTTCAGCGCCAACTCGAAGCCGTCATGAATAAGCCCCTCGGCATCCATGCGCTGCCCGACACGGGCCTGGCGCAACAGGTCGACCATGCCTTGCTCCAACACACCGGCACGAATGCGCCCGAGCACGTAGTCCGGGGCCTGGCGCTCTAGAATCAGGGTTTCAATCCCGGCATTGTGCAGCAGTTGACCGAGCAGCAGCCCCGAAGGACCGGCGCCGATAATGGCGACTTGGGTTTTCAGCGTTTTCATTATTTTTATGGCCTGTGGCTTTGCACGAACGTATTGAGTGAAAGTGTTGTCATTGCTTGTGTTGCTGGCATTTTTCACTTGAGCGGCCAGCATCAGAAGGTGAAAACTGAGCCAAAGCCTGCGCTTTTTGCCAATCAGGGCGATTACCGCACAACTATCCTGAGTATCGGATTGAAACCATGACCAGAGCTGCCAGTTCCGCGATTCCAGTGTTCAAACTCTACGGTGAAAGCCAACAATGGCCGACACCGGATTTGTTGCATTGCGAAACCATCTCCCGGCGCAGCCGTGAGTATCAGTGGGAAATCCAGCCCCACCGACATGCGGACCTGTGCCAGTTGCTGTATGTCCACAAAGGCCAGGCGCAACTGGAGATCGAAGGCCAGCGCAGCACGCTGAGGGAGTCCACCTTGCAGGTGCTGCCCCCCTTGTGCGTGCATGGGTTTCGTTTTTCCGAGGATGTCGAAGGCTACGTAGTGACGCTGGCCGCGCCGCTGATCGCCCATTTGCAAGGCCAACTGGGCGCGGCGGTGGACGGTTTGAGTGCGGTGGGCAGTTACCCGGCGGGCCAGGACAGTGATTACCTCAACAGCCTGTTCGCGCGGTTACAGGACGAATACAGCGAAGATTTCCCGGCGCGCGACATGATGATGCACGCCGTGGTCAGTGTGCTGCTGGTGTGGATCAGTCGACAGGCCATCCAGCGCCGTCATTCACGGATGCCGCGCGGCCGTGAATATTTCCGGCGTTTCACCCAGTTGGTGGAACAGCATTACCGCGAGCACCCGAAGATCGAGGATTTGGCCCATACGCTGGGCATTTCGGTCTCCCACCTTAACGGCACCTGCCGCGAGCTGGGCGGCCAGCCTGCGTTGCAGATCATGCACGACCGCCAATTGCTCGAAGCCAAGCGTTTGCTGACGTACACCAGCATGACCATCAATGAAATGTCCGAGGTATTGGGCTTTTCCGATCCGACCAACTTCTCCCGGCTGTTTCGCCGACGCGTCGGGTTTTCGCCCAAAGCGTTTCGGGAGCAGTTGAAGGCCGATTCGAGCGCCGGCCTGAAAGGCTAGCGCAACGCGCTCAGGGTAGCCGAATAGCTGCAAGGCCCGTGGTTACAGGTGGCGGCCATCCCCGGTTGCAGGCGAGCCTGCTCCGCCCGGTAGGCAGCCGTACCATAAAGGGCCGTGGCAACGGCGCAGAGGACGAAAATCATCAGGTACTTTCTTGTCTTGATCGTCATGGCATTGACCTCCGGACACACCAGCAAGGTGCTGTCTTCAGCATAGGTCAGCCAGGGCGAGATGCCAGTATCGAGGGGTATTCAGCCGCCTTATCGAGCCTGCAGCCCTTCGTCCCATTGCGGCTGTTGCGGAAACTTCTGCACCAGGAAATCCAGCAGGCTGCGCAACGCCTGGGGCATGTGTTTGCGCGAGGCGTACACCGCATACATGTTCATCTGCCGGGGCTCGGCGTGGGGCAGCAAGCGAATCAACTCGCCACGGCGGATGTAGTCGCCGGCCTGATAGGTGGGCAACATGGATACTCCAGCCCCGGCCAATGTGACCCGTAACAAGGTGCTGGCTTCATTGGCGCTGATATTGCCTTGCACCGGCACCGATACCGGCTCACCGCCCTCCACGAAATGCCAGACGCTTTTGCCAAAGTAGGAATGCGTCAGGCAATTATGTCGGACCAGGTCTTCCACCCGCTGAGGTCGCGGATGCTCGAGCAAATACGCCGGCGACGCGCAGATCACCGAGCGGCACACCGTCAACTTGCGCGCGATGAGGTTGGGGTCCAGATCGTTGCTCATGCGGATCGCCAGGTCGATGCGTTCATCCACCAGATTCACCGTGCGATCGAGCATTTGCAGATCAATGCTGACGAGCGGGTAGCGCTTGACGTATTCCGCCATCGCCGCCGCCAGTTGCGCCTGGCCGAAGGACGTACTGACACTCAAGCGCACCAGGCCACGCGGCGCATCGTTCGGCTCGCTGACGGCGGCCTGCATGTCGCTGCACAGCTCGAGCATCTGTCGGCATCGCGGCAAGATCTCACTGCCAGCGGCGGTCAGGCTGAGCTTGCGGGTGGTGCGATGCATCAAGCGCGCCCCGACCCAGTCCTCCAACTCCGCCAGGTAGCGCGAGACCACCGGACGCGACAGGTCCAGATGATCGGCCGCCGCCGATTGGCTGCCGAGGTCGACTACGCTGACGAACACCCGCATTGCTTGAAGACGATCCATGATTTGCCCGATTTTAGAAACAAACTGTGTTCAAGCATGGCATTTTTTGCTGTGAACCGTGCAATTAAGCTCTCTCCATCGCCCACCAAGGCCCTTCAATAACTGGAGCTGCACATGTTCACCACTCTCAAGCGTTTTGTACTGGCAACCGCCGTGCTGGGCTTCGCCGCCCATGCCGTCGCGGCGGACTTGACCCTCGATGTCTACAACCCCGGTGAAGCGGCGATTTTCCCGGTCAGTTCGGTGCTGGTCAGCGGCGAGAAAAACGCGATCCTGGTCGATGCGCAGTTCGGCAAAGGCCAGGCTGAGCAACTGGTGCAAAAAATTCGCGCCAGCGGCAAACAACTGACCGCCATCTACATCAGCCATGGCGACCCGGACTACTACTTCGGTCTCGACACACTGACCCAGGCGTTCCCCAAGGCCAAGGTCCTGGCCAGCCAACCGGTGGTGGACCATATCAAGGCCACGGTTGACGGAAAGTTGGCGTACTGGGGCCCGAAAATGGGCACCGACAAGCCGGCCAAGACCATCATCCCGCAGGTCCTGGAAAGCCAGAGCCTGACGCTGGAAGGCAAGCAGTTGCAGATCATCGGCCTGGACGGCCCGCAGCCCGACCGCAGCGTGGTATGGATCCCCTCGCTCAAGGCGGTTGTCGGCGGAGTGGTGGTTTCACAGAACATTCACCTGTGGATGGCCGACACCCAGGGTGCGCAATCCCACGCCGACTGGTTGGCCACCCTGCAACGGATCGAGCAGTTGCAACCGCAGACCGTGATCCCTGGTCATTACCTCGGCACACCGACACCTGAATCGGTGAAGTTCACCAGCGATTACATCAAGGCCTTCGATGAAGAAACCGCCAAGGCCAAGGACTCCGCGGCGCTGATCGCCTCCATGAAAAAACGCTACCCGACCCTGGCCGATGAAAGTTCGCTGGAACTGAGCGCCAAAGTCGCCAAGGGCGAAATGAAGTGGTGAATTGAACCAACCCCTACCGCACTGGAGAACGTCATGAGCAAGATTGCAATCATTGGTGCCACCGGCCGCGCCGGCAGCCAACTGCTGGAAGAAGCCTTGCGTCGCGGCCACAGCGTCACGGCCATTGCCCGCAACACCGGCGCTATCGCCCCGCGTCCCGGCCTGACCGTCAAGCAAGCGGATGCCCTGGACGCGCAGGCGTTACAAGCAGCCATCAGCGGCAACGAGGTGGTGATCAGCGCCGCGCATTTCGCCACTTTGCCGGCCGAGGCCGTTATTGGCCCGGTAAAGCAGGCCGGCGTGCAACGTCTGCTGGTGGTAGGCGGTGCGGGCTCATTGCTATTGCCGGATGGCAGTCGAGTCATCGACAGCCCCGGCTTCCCCGCCGAATACAAGGCTGAGGCCAGCGCTGGTGCGGTTTTCCTCGACACTCTGCGTCAGGAGAAAGCCCTGGACTGGAGCTTCCTGTCGCCTTCGGCCGAGTTTGTCGAGGCCGAGCGCACCGGCACGTTCCGCTTGGGTCAGGATGATCTGCTGGTCAGCAACGCAGGCCGGAGCTGGATCAGCTTTGCCGACTTTGCCATCGCCCTGATCGATGAAGTGGAAACCCCGAAACACTCACGCCAGCGCTTCACCGTCGGTTACTAAGCGGGAACGCAGACAGAGCGATGTTGAAGCTTGCAACCCCCTCTGTGGCAATGGAGCTAGCCTGTGGGGGCTGGTTCTGTGGCGAGGGGGCTTTGTCCTGTGGCGAGGGGGCTTGTCCCCCGTTGGGCTGCGCAGCAGCCCCAATCGCTATACACCGCATGACTCCAGAAAAAACTCAGCGACCGCTTTCAGGGCCGCTTCGCGCCCCAACGGGGGACAAGCCCCCTCGCCACAGGACAACCCCCCTCGCCACAGGACAAGCCTCCTTCGCCACAGAAGAAGTGGTTGTCACAAAAGGCGATGTTGATGGCAGGCGAAACAGCGCCCGACGACGCATTTTTTCAATAGCGCCTGCGACTTTCTGATTTGCCTCCATCCCTTGCAGCCCGGCCTAATAATGCCCTTGTCCGCTCAAGGCCCGCCCATGGAAAACGTTCACGCAAAACCCGCCACCGCCCTTTGGCTGATGATCAGCGTGGTGCTGGTGGCCCTCAACCTGCGCCCTTCCATGGCCGCGGTCGGTCCGTTGTTGTCGTCGATTCGCGGCGAGGTGCCACTGAGCTTCAGCGGTGCCGCGTTACTGACCATGCTGCCCGTGATGGCCATGGGCTTGGCGATGTTCTTCGGCATGAGCGTGTCCAAGCGGTTTGGCGAACACCGCAGCATTGTCGTGTCATTGCTGGTCATCGGTCTGGCCACCGTGTCGCGGCTGTTTCTCGATTCCGCCGCCGAACTGATCCTCAGCGCCATCGTGGCGGGAGTCGGGATTGCATTGATCCAGGCCTTGATGCCGGCGCTGATCAAATCGCGCTTCAGTGACAACGTTTCACTGTTCATGGGGCTGTACGTCACCGCCATCATGGGCGGCGCGGCCCTCGCGGCATCGTTCTCCCCCTTCGTCCAGATGCAGACCGGCAGTTGGCGCATCGGCCTGGCGATCTGGGCCGTGCTCGCGGTCCTGGCGCTGGTGTTCTGGTACGCGCAACGCTCGGTGTTGCCGCCCCTGCCGCAAGCCCGCGACGCTGCGCAAGAGTCGTTTTTCGGCAATCGCCGGGCATGGTTGCTGGCGATTTTCTTCGGCCTTGGCACCGCGTCCTACACCTGCGTCCTGGCCTGGCTGGCACCGTACTACGTGGAACAAGGCTGGAGCGAACAGAATGCCGGGCTGTTACTGGGCTTTCTGACTGCCATGGAAGTGGTGTCGGGGCTGATCACCCCGGCCATCGCCAACCGGCGGCAAGACAAACGCGGCGTGGTCGCGGTCGTGCTGGTACTGATCATTGCCGGCTTCTGTGGCCTGATTATGTCCCCGCAACACCTCAGCCTGTTGTGGCCGTGCCTGTTGGGCCTGGGCATTGGCGGGCTGTTTCCCATGAGCCTGATCCTGTCGCTGGACCATTTAGACAACCCGCGTCGCGCGGGCGGGCTGACCGCGTTCGTGCAGGGCATCGGCTACCTGATCGCTGGCGTATCACCGCTGATTGCCGGGATGATCCGCGATCAACTGGGCAGCTTTGAATGGGCCTGGTGGTCACTCACCGTGGTCATGGGGGTGATGCTGGTGATCGTCTTGCGCTTCGATCCACGGCACTATGCGCGGCATATCCGCTAGCGCGTCGTGTTCCAAACAGTATCTGTCCCACAACAGACATAGAAACAGCCTACAGAGCTTTCTATTGGCACGAGCGTTCCGGTAACATTTTGTCCTGTTTGCGCTGCGGTTGCGCAAAAGGCTCACGGACGACGCAGATGTTAAACAGCAACTTGCTTAGAAAGCTCGATATGCAGGACCTGATGGTGTTTATCGCTGTGTATGAACAAAGCAGCGTCACCGATGTGTCCGAAACCCTGTTCGTCAGCCAGTCCACTGTCAGTTACAGCTTGAAGAAACTGCGTACCAGCTTCGAAGATGAGCTGTTTATCAACACCCGTGCCGGCATGCGCCCGACCTACAAGGCCAGTGCCATGTATGGTCACGTGCAGAAAATCCTCGAAAGCATCAATCTCTGCCACTCTGGCGCCGCCGCGTTCGACCCCACCCAGAAAGCGGTGACGTTCAACATCTGCGCCCCCGAGTATTTCGAGCAACTGATCCTGCCCAGGCTGTTGAAGAATTTCGATCACGCCGACCTGCCGGTGATCGTCAATGTGCAAAAACTGGAAACCGACATCCCCGCCGAGGCTCTGCGCGAAGGACGTCTGGACCTGGTGATTTGCTTCGGCCCGAACTTTCATCGCGCACATAAAGACTTCAAGACCCAGATGCTGCTGGAGGACGACCTGGTCTGCGTCTTCGACAAGCGCGCCGCGCCACGGGAGCCCGCGTTCAGCCTGCAATCCTTTGTCGCCCGACGCCATGTGTTCCCTACGCCCTGGACTTCCAGCACCAACATGATCGACGGTTGGCTGGCTCGCCAATCCCAGAAGCGCCAGGTGATTGCCCGAGCCAACAGCTACAGCGCCGCGCTGAAAATGATCACCGGCACCGACTTCATCGTCACCCTGCCCCGCCGGGTGCAGGCGCTGCTGGCGCTGGAGCCGGTGTTCGGCCATTGCGAAGCACCCAATGGGCTGCCGGGGTTCACCCTGGATATGCAATGGAACGAAACCAGCGAACAGGACAGCGCCAATGCCTGGTTCCGCGAACAGGTGGCGAAGGTCTGTGGGGGGCTGCAAGCGGCAAGCGGCGAGCTTCAAGCTTCCAGCTAAACGCAGCAAGAAAGACGCAAAACCAACTTGCAGCTTGAGGCTTGCAACTTGCCGCTCTCAACCACTCATGAACGCTTCCAGGCGCGAGCGCATCCAGCGCTCCGCGGGATCGCTGTCCACGTGACTGAGCCAGACCATGGATAAATCCAGGCTGGGCGTTTCGAACGGGAAAGGTTCACAAAACACACTGCCCGACGCGGCCATGGCTTCAGCGGTGTAGTCCGGCAAACTGGCAATCATATCGGTGCCCGCCAGCAAGGCCGGCAAAGAACTGTATTGCGGTACCGACAACACCACATGCCGCTTGCGTCCGATCTCCGCCAGCCACTCATCGGCGAAACCTGCGACGTTGGCCGTGTGGGACACCAGCACATGGGGACGCGCACAGTATTCATCGAGGGTCAGCGGCGTGTCCGAGGCATCGGCGCGCAACACACTGGGACGGATATGACGCAGCAACTTGCGCTTGGCATTGGCCGGCAGGCCGCGCGTCTGGGTGATACCAACGGTGATATCACCGGACGCCAGCAAGTCGGGAATGCGCCAGTAATCGACATGCTGCACCACAAACACCACTTGCGGCGCTTCGATGCGCACGGCACGCAACAGCGGCGGCAGCAGGCCGAACTCGACGTCATCGGACAGGCCAATGCGAAAGGTCATGGTGCTGACGGAAGGGTCGAAGTCATGAGTCATGCTCAAGGCCACCGACAGTGAGTCCAGCGCCGGCGACAGGTGACGGATAATCTCTTCGGCCCGTGCCGTGGGCTCCATACGGTGGCCGACACGGATAAACAGCGGGTCATTGAACAGCGTGCGCAGGCGATTGAGGGCAGAACTGATGGTCGGTTGGCCGAGGAACAGCTTCTCCGCCACCCGTGTCACGTTGCGCTCGAGCATCAGCGTTTCAAAGACGACCATCAGGTTGATATCGGCCTTGCGTAGTTCATTGCGATTCATGACGAGCGCCTTACAGCCCAGGACAGACGGCAGTTTAGAAACACCGTGCGGCGGCGTCTATGCGCAGTGCGTTCAAGCCTCCGGTGATCGATTGACGAACGTGGCGCGCTTGACTCTAATGGACGTCCATTTCAAGCAAGGATCGCTGCGCCATGAAATTCGCCTACACCATCGTCTACGTGCCAAACGTCGCCGCCTCCCTGGATTTCTTCGAGAATGCCTTCGGCTTTACTCGTCGCTTCCTGCATGAATCAGGGACGTACGGCGAACTGGATACCGGGGACACCACCCTCTCTTTCGCAGCTCACGAATTAGGCGAAATGAACTTCAGGGGCGGCCATGTAGAAGCCCACGCCTCAACACAGCCGCTGGGCATGGAGGTGGGTTTTGTCACTGAGGATGTGTCGGCTGCCCATGCCAAAGCGCTGGCCGCAGGCGCGACCGAACTGTCAGCACCGCTTTCAAAACCCTGGGGCCAGGTGGTGTCGTATGTGCGCTGCCCGGATGGGACACTGGTGGAGCTGTGTACCGCGGTTTGACCCTCAGCCCCGCACACGGTCTATCTCAGCGGGCCCGGATCATCAAGAACTGATCGGAGACGCACCTGCCCGAAATTACCCAACGGGTCATCGCACGGGTGCTGTTCTGCCTGCTCGGTCGATTTCTCAAACCCTATCGATTGCGCGAGTGACTGGTGCTGTTGGCAGCGCTGCTGATATTGACCGCGCACAAAACAAAAAGCCCCTGAAATGTTCAACCATTTCAGGGGCTTTTCGGTGTTCGAATAATGGCGGAGAGATAGGGACTCACCATAAGCAACACGAAATGCCAACAAACGCGGTACATCAACGCCTTACACTCGAATAGTAGTACAATAGAGTAGTACAATTGACTGTATCCCTCACCCATTCCCGGCGTGCCAATGGCTGACAATCTGATTCAAAAGAAAGGCGAGTCCACTTGGTATGTGCGGTTAGCAGTACCTCCGGACGTGCGAAACGCTATGGGCGGGAACACCGTTCTGATTCAGTCATTGAAGACTGGCCTGAGATCTGAGGCGATGAATCGACGCCTGCCTGTTCTGGCTTCTTGGAAAGCTCAGATTCACGCTGCACGCGAGAAACGGGCGAGCCGTGGTGACGGATGGAAAGAGCAGATTGCGACGTCTGCTCGTGCATTTGATGATGTTTTCCGCCAACTCAAAACAGGTGTCGTTCTCGGTGAAGTGAAGGAAGTAGCTCCTCCTGATCCAGCGGATATTCAGGAGCTTCACCGGCTCATTTTTGACGATACCGAAAATGGAAGGCGGAGACGTGCAGAAGCAGACCGTGTTTACGCAATGCCGGGGCTTGATGGAGAAATAGCTTTGCATAACCTCGCACAACAGATGCTAATTGAAACGTTCGGTGAGGTAGTCACATCCGTTCAGGAGCTCTCGCCAACCGAAGCAGGTGAAATGCAGGGCATCTTGATTGATCCGAAAGCCCATAAGCAGAAGTCACCAATCAACAAGGCCAGATTGTCATCATTCCGCGAATACCGGAAAGCTCGAATTATTGCCCCCAAGACAATTGATCAGCAGGAGTCGAAGCTGGAGAAACTTTCCGCCTTCTTGAAGACGAGAGAGGGCAGTCTTGACTTTGATACTGTGTCGGAGTGGCTGGATTCCCTCAGATTATCGAGCAAGACCCTCGCACAATACCTACTTGCAGGAAGCGTCTTCTGGAAGTGGGCGATGAAGCACGACGCTCGCTGGCGAGAAGATTTCAAGGATCGTGCAAATCCCTTTGAGAATCACGATCTGCCGCAGGTGAGGGGCAAAGCCAGAGCCGAAGCACAGCGGAAAGATTTCAATCTGGAAGACATCAGCAAGCTACATAAGGCAGCGTTAGACGAGGGCCACACCACTCTGGCTGACTTGATTCTGCTTGGCACTTACACCGGCGCTCGCATCGAAGAGTTGTGTCAATTGACGGTTGAACACATCATTGAGCCAGACGGTATAAAAAGCTTCGACATTGTCGACTCCAAGACAGCAGCAGGCATCCGTGTTGTGCCAATCCACCCTGCTCTGCCTGCTCTCGTTGATCGTTTGGTTGAACAATCCAACGGTGGGTATCTGGTGCCGTCTCGCAGCAAAAACAAATACGGAATTCGATCAGACGCCCTATCCAAGGCATTTGGTAGGCTCAAGAGAGCGCACGGATATGGCAGCCAGCAAGTCTTTCACTCCATCCGCAAGACTGTCGTCACACAGCTTCATAGAGCCTCCGTGCAAGGCGCACTGATCGCTGAACTTGTTGGGCATGAAACAGGCTCCGTCACTTTCGATGTGTACAGCCAAGGCGCCACAGCAGCACAGAAGCTAGAGGCGATTTCTAAGATCCCCCTGCTGCCAATAATTTCCAATTCCATGGAAGGTACGCCGGAGTAAAGCTGTTGGCGGTACGCCCTGCTAACCATCTAAGGCGGAGCACAGAGACAGAACTATCTCTCTGGTTATATAAAAAAACCTAGGAACACGAGCAAATAACCTCAACATAACCCGTATCAGGTTGCTCACAATTTGGACGCTAACATCTCCTCACCCCTATGTTTACTGGCTTATATGGACGTATGGGCTAAGCAGGACGCTCTCTCTACCCTGAAAACTGATTTATGCACGACGGATGGTGCTAGAGAGCTCAGAATGATTATCGCCCGAGCCAAGCCCCAATCACATCTAGACTTAGATCGCAACAATTTATTGACAGGCGGCCGAAAGTCTGTAGAATAAGCAACCTACCCAGTAGGTAGACAGACAAATTAAAAACCTCTACGCGACCATGGTGCGAACAAATCGCCCAGAAATCGCAGGAGGTTTTTTAACGCCTGAATTTTGGCTGACCACCACCTGACGGTCATAGCAAATCATGAGAAGTCCCATGACAAACGCAATCCAAGCAGCACCAACATTGAGGTCGACGACATCGAATAGCTGAGTTCCTGCTCCTCCGTAGCGAGAAGAATGACGAGCCCGATGCCGACCAATGTGTCGGTTTTTTATTGCCCATTTTTCAACTGAACGGAGATAACAACATGCAACAACACAGCATCATCGACACCATCAGAACTATCCGCGTACACCCTTGCGTAGCAGGACACCATCTCGACTACACCCTCGGGGAGGAGCTTCCACTCTTCGCACCGCCAAAGGATGAACGGTTGACCTACGGCTTTGGCTACAACTCGGGGCGCCGTCGTAAAGCCATGGGAATGCCCTTCTTCAAAACAGGGAAGGGAACGCCCTACAAAACTTGGCACAACATGATGCGGCGAGCTTACGGCCCCAAGAAGCGCCCTGCTTATGAGGATTGCAGTGTCTGTAGAAAGTGGTGGGACTATCAGGAGTTCGCAGCTTGGTACTCCGTGCAACCATATGCTTTTGAGGATGACGCGGAGCTGGACAAAGACATTCTGGATCAACTGAACACCGTGTACTCACCAGAGCATTGCTCGGTAGTTCCGAAGCTGATCAATCAGATTTTTAGGAACACCCGAAGTCGTCGCGGAAGGCTGCCCATCGGGGTGTCAGTGGCGCCAAGCGGAGTCGGATTTGTGTCTTCGCTGTCGATGCTCGGCAAGCGTGTCGAACTGGGAAAATTCAGTGATATTTCTGACGCTTTCAAAGCCTACCAGTCGGCTCATAGTGATTATTGCATTGAGCTCCCAGAGAAGTACGAAGGCCAGATTGATGAGCGCGTGATCCAGAGACTAAGGACCTGCTCCCGCCACATCCGGGACTGATTCACGTCCACCCAAGTACCACCGCAGGCCTAAGCCTGCGGCAACCACTACTAACGAGGCACACGCCTATGAAATGAACTTGAATACAGGAGAACCATCCATGCAGCACCCATTCGTTTTTAAATTGATCCACGACCCCAGCAACAACATCAGCGATACTTCGACTGACGCCTCACTGACCCCAGAGCCGACTTCCGGCCGCTCAAAACGTGGCCCCAAGCCCAAAGTGCTTGCGAATCCTTTAGCACCAATTATTCGGATTGCAGTTGCTCAAAAACTGTCCTGGCTCGATGACTATGTCATGGGCGGCGTCTATACAGCAGCGGGTGCCAGCAATGGAACTGTTAACGTCAGCCCATCAAAGGTACGTCAGGTAATCTGCATGGATGAAATATCCACTCAAGCAATCATGCTATGCATTACCAATCACGACATATTACCGGTCAGTGATCGCACGGCTCGATGCCTTGGAGCTGCTGGTCGGACCGCACTAAAGGGCATTGAGCTTTATCTGGAGCGTCATCCTCTGGTGCTGACACGACTAGAGGATGAGGTTGACCATGCAGAGTGCTGGGGGCCAACGCATCCCGACGATATCGCCGCTTAATTACGGCAGGATATAAAAGAGGTTTTAAAACACCTCAATGCGGAGCATTGGGCGAAATGCCATTTCATGCGAAGCATGGATCAGAGCAGTCATCGTATCGTCCCGATTCTGGATTAGCACTCAATCAAAACAATTAAATCAACACACATCGCTTTTGATTCTGATTTACTCGCATGCGGAGCATCTAGATGATCAATGTAAGCGGCGCTTACGAGCTGACTTCTACTTGTAGAGCTGGGGATGAATGATAATAAATATCATCCCCTAACCTTCCAAGGCTGCCGCCTTGATGTGCGTCCAACCAAGCGAAGCTTGAGAAGGATCCAATCGTTAGCTTGCGCTAACCACGACGCACCAAGAAGAAGAAGATCAAGAGCTGGATTTGTGTAGGAATTTTATGGGTTCTTTACTCGACCGTCAGGTCAAGAGTGATCCTTCGTTACTGAGTCGGCCTGTTGAAAGCTCATCGCTTTCGGTGCAAATAAATCAGCGAAGCTATCTCAGAGTATCCAGCCCAAAGCTCCGCTTTAGGTGTGCGACAGCTTCTCGAAGCCCTGCTATGGCTGACCTACCGTGCCTATGTAGGGGGTCTGAGTGGACCGGCAACCACTACCGATAATAGAAGTACAACCCTACAACAACGAGTGCAAATATCACCTTCCAGTGAAAGGCGTCATCGTCAGCCTTGTCTGCTTCATTCTGTTTGAAGGTATCGGAGTCACTCAACCCGTCAACCTTGTATTGGACGATCCTGTCAATCTGTCTGTCGATCTTCTTGTTATGGCTGCTGTTCATTGAAATAACGACCAACCAGACGATGAGCCATACCCCCAGCGTTGGGATGCACAGCAGCAGGTGCAAGACATGGTTTGTGGTCCGCTTCCGGCTGGTGAGGACGAAGAGCTGCTCATTCATGATGTGTCCTTGTTGAATTGGCGATTGGTGTGAAAACACCTACATGCTCAGCTCTTAATCACAGCAAAGAGCGCACATATTCACATTATATTGTGAAGACCCGCTGATGCTCAACCACGACAGTGCCCGTTCGCTAAGGTGGAGTGATGGCATTGGAGATCGGGTTGGCCTTCGGGCATGTGCTACGGCAGAAGAGAAAAGAAGCAGGCTTGACCCAAGAACAATTGGCACTGGAAGCAGATGTGCAACGCAATTACGTAAGCCTGATGGAAAGAGGCATTAATCAGCCAACGATTGCAGTCCTCTTTAAGTTAGCAACCGCGTTGAAATGCAGCCCATCCGTGTTAATTCTCTTGGTAGAAGATGAGCTAGGCTGATTGCGTCAATTTGGCGCTGCCGCAACCTTGCTTGCTGGTGGTCTACTCATGATGCATACCTATATGGTAATGCGGTACAAGCTAGTGAGGCGCTATCAATTATCTATTTTTAAAAGCTATATGATTCTGCTATCATTTATCTATCAATTAACATGATAAAGGATAGCCAGCCATGAATGCCCACCTTTACCTCCGAGCATCGACAAAAGACCAAGATGCCAACCGAGCGAAAGTCGCCCTAGAGTTGTTCGCTTTCGAGAAAGGTTTGAATATCGTAGGCGTGCACGCAGAGAACATCAGTGGCACCAAGCTCAACCGCCCTCAGTTACTCGCCCTGCTCAATACTGCCGAAAGTGGAGACGTATTATTGGTTGAGTCTGTAGACCGCCTCAGTCGTCTTTCACAACCTGATTGGGACACTCTCAAAGCCACAATCAAGGCCAAAGGGTTGCGTCTTGTTGTAGCTGATCTGCCTACCAGTCACATGCTGGTTGAAGCAAAGGGCATCACAGGACAAATCATGGATGTGATTAACAACATGCTGATCGACTTGATGGCAACAATGGCACGACTGGATCAAGAGAAGCGCGTGGAGCGCATCATGCAAGGTTTGAAGAACAAGAAAACTGCGGAACCCGATTGGAAGCCAACAGGCAAAGGAAGGAATGCTGTCAAGTGGGCTGAGGTACAGGCACTGATGCGAAAGCATCCAACAATGTCAGCTGTTGAAATTGCGAAGCTGGCTGACTGTGGCGTTGCTACCGTTTACCGGATCAAGCGAGAAACAGCGGCAGCCTGACATCGTTTGTGGTTTAGACGTGGGGAACTGCGAGCCCAAACTTATTTTAGAAAAGCTGCGGCTTTTATTTTACCCTCTTGTACTTGGTTAAGCCCCTCGGGCAAAAATGCTAGATTATTTTCATAGCCGCAAAGTCAAACGACTATTAAAACACTTCGGAAATTTTGGCGAGACAAAGACTTTTCTAACACAATCCCTCTTTCCAATACAACACGCCCAAACGCCGAAAATTGTAAGCTTCGCTATCAGTGAAATGCCATACTCGCCATCGACCAGTTCTATCACAGCTAAAAAGTCACCCAATAATTAATGCCTGATCGCTTACTGTTAACTCACCAGATACAGTAATTCCTTGCCACAGTAACTGAGCAATCCAGAGCCCCTAAACCCAATTTAAGTCACAGCAAACTAAACCAAGCAAGATCATTTAGCTTGCTGCAAAATAAAAACGAGCAGTTTTTAGACAAACTGATTCTTTAAAATTGAATTAAAATGAGGATCATCACGAAAATGCTCCAAACCCATATTTATACAAATTTTAAGCCGAGTTCCAGCATCGGTCTTATGATTCGGTATTTTCTCAATCTGCTGTAGCAAACCAATCATCGTCGTACATGGATACGCATCCGTATTACCACGACTAATACGTTCGTTATCCAATAGAACGACACCCTCAGTATAAGCCTCAGCATCAACACCGTTACCCTCGATGAAGGTCTCCAAAAGAGCCATCCCTAGCGAATGCCTAGTCTGAAAGGAATCATAATACCCCAACCCAGTTCTGAAACAAGTAATTGCATTCTCTAGTCGCCCCGTCTTCCGATAGTAACGTCCAAAATGAAGCCAGAAAATCCCATCCCGACCAAAATACTGCTGCACTTCGTGATAGGTACGCTCAGTATCAGCAGATCGGCTATTGGTAGGATAATGAATCTTATAAAGAAAGTTATAAGATATTATATCCTTATAAATTTTATAAGCTAAAGGATGAAACTTAATATCATCGACAGTAAATTGTCGAGAAAGGAAAATCAGGGCAGATACAATTAGGTCAACCTGTCCGTTTTTCGCAATGCAATTTTTATAATAGAATTCAGCAATCACTCGATGCCGCAGCTTGAGAGTCATTGTTTTCTGATTAAGAACCACAATCCCTGAAAGCCCCGAAGCCAACTCGCTCAAGACAGCATCAACGCTAATTCCAAATATACCCGCAACATAACTAAGCGGAGGCTGATGACCCAACTGATTTATGACTACAACCAAGTTAAGAATTTGTTTGGGCAGCCCGTCTTGTACAGTTTGATAATCTTCAAATATTTTCTTTTCAAAATTCTCATTCGAAGTTAGAGAAAACAAGGTAGTCAAGAGATCACCAGAGTACCCGCGCTCCTTATCAAGGATGACTCGTGCACGCGCAGAAATACTTTTTTTCGAAAAGTTCGGAAAGTCAAAACCATGATAATCAATTTTGTTTGCGATACTTTCAGCATCACGCAAACTCAAATGCCCCATACGAAGATAGTTAGCTTCAAAGCGCAGAGTTAGCTGACGCTTATTCCTTTCATGTTCATGACTTCGCTCTTCAAGTACAAATAAACAATAGGGCTTTTTCTTTTCTGACAATGCATCTGAAAGATAGCTTATAGAATAATAATATTCAGACGCGGAGTAAAACACAAATACCGACTTTTCCCCGAGATTTTCTATTACTGATCTGAGGTAGGACGTTGACAGTTCAGCCCCATCATTGAACTCGTAAACACATCGATAAGAGGTAGATAGGCTTTGCAATGCAACACGTATAGCCGTTGACTTACCTGAACCGCTAGGTCCGACTACGTGCAAGACGCCCAAGCCGACCTGATTTTCTCTCAGTAAACGCCCTAAGGTAGACGACAAAACCTCTTGCTTTCCAATTTTGGCATGAGCTTCATTGTAAATGTAAAACCACTCAGGATCAGCGCCTGTAATGAAGTGACGTACAATGCCGGTTTTACTCGCTGCACTTTCGATCTCAGACGCAACGTAACTAAAAGCCCCTTTAAACCAAGTTAAAGACTTAACGTTCGCAACCACTTTTTTAATTTGAGGTACATTTTCGACCATTATCTCGCCGATACTTTTTGCACCCACAGACGAAAATAGCGTATTAAAAAACTCTTCTGCCGTACAATCGAGAACACGAAACCCATTGGCCTCATAATTAGCCATTTTAATTACATCTGGATTTGGCATAACAATCCAGTTATTCGCGGAGGTATCCGCATGAGGATAGTCGCTAATTCGAGCGGCTAAATAAGTATCAATATCAGTCTCTTCGAGCTGATTACCAATAACAACTAACCCCCCCGTCAATATTTTCGCAGCCAGGTCTCTATGCCAGTCATACACTTTAGTAGAGGCTTTTGCATATTCGAGGGTAGAAAATATAAAACCCTCATCAAGCTTAAGACAAGTCCCATGTATGGTAACTACAGGTATACTACCAATTGTATCCGACAACACGCCCTGGTCAGAGTAATTGAAGAATTTAAAATCCCCTCCAAGCTTACCAACACCGCTTTGTTTTTCACATGCCACATTCAATACGTTATCAATATTCGTTGTATAAACTCTGTTCCAGGCATACTGAAACATTTTCAACTGCCAAGGCTCAGCATCCTGAACAACAAAGCACGACGACAAAAACCCGCTGAAATTGGCTATCTGCCGGCTCCCTAACACGTACGCATCTTTCAATGTAGTTTTTGGACCAGCTGTTAGATTACATTCGCTCAAAATTAGATCACGTAATCCTTCACCACTAGGCAGACGCCCCCGCTGAGTCTTGTTTGTAATTGAAAATCCTGCCCCGAGCAGAAGTGATATTTCACCACTATTTATTGCTGGGGCGATTTCATTCTTAATAATATCAATATCTGACTGATTCACGCTGACATCCCTATTACGTTAATCGCATGATAATAGCATTATGACACCAACCAGCAATACCCTGGCTCACAGCCTCGCATACAGGACTCAGTGGCCACCCGAAATGAAATTGAAATGAAAGCACAAAATGGCGATGGTGAGCGGTCGCAAGCATCACTATGAAACAACGACAAGAATTGACTGAGTCAGATGGCGGCGTCCAGCGTTTTTTCTACAAATTGAGAGCCCCCCCCCGAGGACTCATGCTTTCGACTGGTGAAAATAGTCGCAAAGTCCAAATTTCTATCAGTAACGGGATGGGGCGGCGGGCTGAGCGGCAGAGCGAATCTAATCCGAAGACTGCGTGGCCTCGTTCACATTGCCCAGTGTGAATGAAGCATATACCGTGTGAACGTTCTGCATGAATTCCAGGACAACAAAAAGGGCTCACCTTTCGGTGAGCCCTTCCGGACCGCCAGCAGAGCGGATTTTGTTTGGTAGGCGCGATTGGACTCGAACCAACGACCCCCACCATGTCAACACAGTTCAGGCACCCATTATTTACGACCTTGTTTGGACCGACACTCTGCCTTAGCGATGGGTCATACAGACAGATGGATAACGTGGTAATCCATTGAGGCACGCAACACGTCGATTGCTGAAGCCCAATCAATAGCGTTTAGCCATCAACCTTATTCGGCAGATAGACCCAAGGCGACGGCAGGCGGTGGGTGCTTGAGATATTTCGAGGATAACTCTGGAGGTCGAATGAGTTTCGAGTTGAAGTGTTCGAAGGCAGAGGCACTACCGTAGGAAGCCACCAAATCAGCAAAAGCTTGGTGGCTACGAGGTTCACCCGTTAACGCGGCGGGCTACGGTGGTGATGGCACACATCCTCCCACTCGCCGAAACGGAACCGGCGATACTGACGGACAGGAATGGTTTTCTTTCCAACGGTAGTGCGGTCGAAGCTTTGCATAGCGATCATCTCTCTTTCATTGAGGTTAGTCGCACATGTCAAGAAACGACCGCCGATCAATTGACAGTTGACTGAACAGCCGTCAATTGGCTTTAATGGCGTCCTTCTCTTGAACCGTGCTCAAACGCATGCGTCAGAGGGTGCGGGTAGCCACGCCACGTTTGCCGACAGAAACGTGACTACTCGCAGACATCTTTAGCTGAGACCCCATTAATTTGGGGTTTCTGCATTTGTGTGGCCACTATATATGCTTCGCTGTACCCCTGCAAGCCTCCCTGATGCATTCCTGGCTATTTTCTTTCCTTCCCCCTCCCTGCCAGCCGTTATTAACGCTTTAACGTTTCCTGAGGCCCTCAAGAGGCCCTGTGGAGGCACTGTTACGCATACGTTCAGACGTAGTCGCCCTCTCCGATAAAAGAGCTTTAGTCACGGTATTTAGAGTCAGCAGATGCGCGAACCCCAACATGTAGGGTCCCGCAGGGAGGCGACATACAAGATAATGCGTTTTGGGGGGCTTATCAACGCACTACCTGTGGATAACGCTGTGGGTAAAATGTGTATGAAACGCGGAGCATCCGCGTAGGCCTTACTGCTGCTGGATTGCAGCGCTTATCACCGGATATTCCATACCCCCCCCCCCCCCCGGCTGGATTTTTTCTGAACGTACGATCATCTACAAATAAACTTGTATCGATTTTATAAGGTCGTTAAGTAGCTTGCGGAAGTTCAAACTCAGCAAGTGCAGCAGCCACTCACAGCCATCAGCTTCCAACACGAAGGGTAAAATGCAATGCAAACCAGTGAGGCTTACTCCTCACCAGCTCTGTAGCTGCCGGTGGCTAGCTCTGGCAACGCTGGCAGGAACGTACAAGCGTGCGCGTGGTTATCGTTGCAGAGGCTCTGGCATTGAGGAAGATTGCAGCTGAGCGATATTACCTTTCCGGCCTAACCGAACTGGGAAACCAATTACTTGCGATACCGGAAGACCAGCATCCAGACGCGTCATTGCATGCGCGAATTCCCGAGCACTATTGCAGAGTTTATGTCGCGAACGTCAGGAAGCTGGGATACCTCTCGCCAGAGGATGCTCAGTTGATTGTCAGCTTCTATCAATACGTCGATAGCGTTGTGCAGGACGTCACAAAGGGCGGAGGGAGGAATGATCAGTAGCTTCACAGAGACTGCAAACGCCCTGAAATTTGCGTTAGACGCTGCCCAGCAACTGACTGACAGACATGCGAAGAAATGAGCGTCGAGATACCACAAAATAGCATTGATTGAGTAGTACAACAGAGTAGTACAATCCAAAAACAAAAAAACCCCGGAGACCTTGATCTGCGGGGCTTTCATTTGTATGGCGGAGAGATAGGGATTCGAACCCTAGGTACCGGTGAAGGTACAACGGATTTCGAATCCGTCCCATTCGGCCACTCTGGCATCTCTCCAACGGCGCGCATCATAACAGCCTGTTACCGGGAAGCAAAGCACCAAGGCGATTTTTTTCCGTGCTATCAGATGCTTGCGTCGATTACAGCGGTACGCCGAGACGGTTGGCGACTTCTTCGTAGGCTTCGATAACATCACCGAGGCCCTGGCGGAAGCGGTCCTTGTCCATCTTCTTGCGCGTGTCTTTGTCCCACAGGCGGCAGCCGTCCGGGCTGAATTCGTCGCCCAGGACGATGGAGCCGTCGTGGAAGACCCCGAATTCCAGCTTGAAGTCCACCAGCAGCAGGCCGGCGTCGTCGAACAGTTTGCTCAGGACGTCGTTGACCTTGAGGGACAGCTCCTTCATGCGCGCCAGTTGCTCAGCGGTGCCCCAACCGAATGCCACGACGTGGGATTCGTTGATGAACGGGTCGCCCTTGGCATCGTCTTTCAGGAACAATTCAAAGGTGTAAGGGTTGAGCTTGAGGCCCTCTTCCACGCCCAGACGCTTGACCAGGCTGCCGGCGGCGTAGTTGCGCACGACGCACTCGACCGGAATCATGTCGAGCTTCTTCACCAGGCATTCGTTGTCGCCCAGCAGCTTGTCGAATTGGGTCGGGACACCGGCCGCTTCGAGCTTCTGCATGATGAAGGCGTTGAACTTGTTGTTCACCATGCCTTTGCGATCGAGCTGTTCGATGCGCTTGCCGTCGAACGCCGAGGTGTCGTTGCGAAACAGCAGGATCAAGCGGTTGGCGTCGTCGGTCTTGTAAACCGATTTGGCTTTGCCGCGGTAGAGTTCTTCACGTTTTTCCATGATGGGCTCCGCTTGCTAAGTAGGTGGGCTAGGCGATGTGTCGCCAGTCGAGCCCTGAATCTTGATCGGCCAGTTGCAGCCAGTCCGGGTCGCACCCGAGGGTGTCGACAAAACATTGCCGGGCCAGCTGCGGCAGGTTGTTCTTGCTGCTCAGGTGGGCCAGGACCAGGTGTTGCAAGTCTTGCCAGCCCAACTCATACACCAGGTACGCCGCCTGGTGGTTGTTCAAATGTCCCAGCTCGCCGCCGACCCGCTGCTTGAGAAAGTACGGGTAGTGACCACGGGCCAGCATGTCGCGACAATGGTTGGACTCGATCATCAGCGCATCGAGATCCCGATAACCTTCCAGCACCTTGGCGCAGTAGGAACCCAGGTCGGTGAGCACGCCGAAACGCCGCTCGCCGTCACTGAACACGTATTGCGTCGGCTCCTGGGCGTCGTGCGCAACGGCAATCACATCGATACTCAAGGCGCCGATCTGCAGTTGCTCGCCACCGGCCAGGAAACCTGCGGGGTCAATGGGTTTGCGCATCCCGCGCAAGGTACCGCGACTCAGGTACACCGGAAGATTGTAGCGCCGAGACAGCAAACCCACGCCATGCACGTGATCGGCATGTTCGTGGGTCACCAGGATCGCGCTCAGTTGCGTGGGGTGAATCCCCAGTCGCAGCAGGCGCCGCTCGGTTTCCCGCAGGGAGAAACCACAATCCACCAGGACGTACGTGTCGTCGTGGGCTACAAGCGTGCCGTTCCCTTGGCTACCGCTGCCGAGAACAGCAAAACGCATCGAATCAGCCCAGGTTGTCCTGAATCACGCCCAACACTTTGCGCGCTGTTTCAGCTGGCGCAACGGTGTTGATGTTTTTCTCGACGGTGACTTGCACGGTCTCGCCGACCTTGCTCAGGCGCACCTGATAACGCTCGGCGCGGGTCTCGACCTCTTCCTTGGTCGGTTCGCTGCCGAACAGTTTGCTGAAGAAGCCACGCTCTTCATCTTTCTTCTCGGCCTTTTCCGCGACGTTGATGTAGTACAGGCCCAGGCTGCGGTTGATGTCTTCGACACGCCACGGCCCTTGCTCCAGCGCACGGCCAACACTCGACCAGGCGCGATCCAGGTCTTCACCCAGGTTGAGCACGACGTTACCGCTGCCATCTTCGGTGAGGCTGACGCGGCTAGGCGTGTCGTAATCGCGGGCCGCGAGCAGGGACACGGAGCCACCCTGTTCGGAGATGCGGCTCATGCTCGCGAGCATCTCGTCGACCAGCGCGGAATCGACACCGGTGTTGACCGAGCGATTGCTGAATTCAACAGCGGCAGTGCTGCCGGCAGGACGCTCGGCGCTGACCACATAGACTTCACTGGTATTGCGCTGCACACCTGGCTCGATACGCACGCGGATCCGCGCTTCGCTGTCAGCGGCAATGCCACCGGACTGCAAGCGCTTGGCCAGGTTGGCCGAGAGTTCGCTCGGCGACTGCCACGCGGTGGTGAATTCACCGGTCTGGGGACGCTGCTCGTCGATACGGAAGCCGTTGTCCTGGAAGAACTGCAAGGCCACTGGCCAGACTTCGGCAGGCGGGCGCTGGGCCACGATCCAGCGGGAGTCGCCGCTCTTCTGCAGACTGTAGTCGCTGGCATCCGCCGCGGCTGCGGCAATCGGCTGCGGGCGCGGCACTTCGTACTCGCCCTTGATCGTGTCGTCGGCCACGTTGCGCGGGATCGGCAGCAACGGATCAAGACGCTTGGCGACATTGACATCCGGCGGCAACTGCATCGGGGCGGTTTGTTGTGCTTCCAGGTAATCGCTGCCGCGGTCACGGAAGTAGCCTTCCGGGCCCCAGATCCAACCGCAACCACTGGTGCTGGAGATAATCAAGGCAAGTGCGGAAAGTCCGGCCAATCGCTTCATGCGTAGTGCTTCCTCAATTAAACCAGGACGCCGGACTGGCGCAGGGCCTGTCGCAGCGGTTCGTGACAGGCTTCGCTGAGCTGGGTGAGCGGCAGACGGATACCGTCCGGCATCATGCCCATTTCAAACAACGCCCATTTCACGGGGATAGGATTGGATTCGATAAACAGTGTTTTGTTGAGCGGCATCAATTTTTCATGGATCGCCCGTGCGGTATCCGCATCACCGGCAATGGCAGCGGCACACAATTCGCTCATGGCTCGCGGCGCAACGTTGGCGGTCACCGAGATGTTGCCCTTGCCACCCAGCAGCATCAGCTCGACAGCAGTGGCATCGTCGCCGGAGTACACCAGGAAATCACTCTTCACACCGGCCAGGATGTCCTTGGCGCGTTGCAGGTCACCCGTGGCTTCCTTGATACCGATGATGTTCGGTACGGTGGACAGCCGAATCACGGTCGCGGCCTGCATGTCGCAAGCGGTGCGGCCAGGCACGTTGTAGAGGATCTGCGGGATGTCGACGGCTTCGGCGATGGTCTTGAAGTGCTGGTACAAGCCTTCCTGGGTCGGCTTGTTGTAGTACGGGGTCACCAACAGGCAGGCGTCGGCGCCGGCCTTCTTGGCATTTCTGGTCAATTCGATGGCTTCGCGCGTCGAATTGGCGCCCGTGCCGGCGATCACGGCGATACGCCCTGCAACACGCTTGACCACGAACTCGATCACCTCGATGTGTTCTTCCACATCAAGCGTGGCTGACTCACCCGTGGTGCCGACCGCCACAATGGCGTTGGTGCCTTCTTGCAGGTGGAAGTCCACCAGTTTGCCAAGGCTATCCCAGTCGAGATTACCTTGTGCATCCATGGGTGTGACCAGTGCCACCATACTGCCCGCAATCATGCAACCGCTCCTGCCGGAAAAAGAGAGCCGTAATGGTACTGGCGCCAAGATGCTTGTACAAGCGAAGTACCCTCCAAGGACGCGTTCTGGCTCAACTTAGTTGCCGGCAACGCCATCATTGGGCCAAAGCGGACTGCGCGGCTGGGTTTGAGGCGGGCGATCACGCAATGAAAACGCCACCTCCTATCCCTTGGCGGCGCTTTTCGCTACCCTTGATCCTTTGATCGATACAAGTACTTACGTATCGACCGCTCATCGCTTTAGGAATGCTGCATGTCCACCCCCACAGTCCGCGAACAATTCCTTGTCATCAGTGCCCTTGGCGCCAACCCCATGGAGCTGACTAACGTCCTGTGCCGCGCCAGCCATGAAAATCGCTGCGCCGTCGTGACCTCTCGTCTGACCCGCCATGGCGAATGCAGCGCGCTGGTCCTGCAGATTTCCGGGTCCTGGGACGCGTTGGCGCGCCTGGAGGCCGGCTTGCCCACCCTGGCCAAGAAACACGACTTCACGGTCAATGTAGTGCGCAGCGCAGCCCTGGAGAATCGTCCCCAGGCCCTGCCGTATGTCGCCTATGTCAGCTCGGCCTACCGTTCGGACATCGTCAACGAACTGTGCCAGTTCTTTATCGACCACAACGTCGAACTGGAAAACCTGACCTGCGACACCTACCAGGCTCCCCAGACCGGCGGCACCATGCTCAACGCGACCTTTACCGTGACCTTGCCGGCCGGCGTACAAATCAGTTGGCTGCGTGACCAGTTCCTGGACTTTGCCGATGCCTTGAACCTCGATGCATTGATCGAACCATGGCGCCCACAGAACCCGATGTAAGGAAATTCTCATGGCTGTAGTCATCGACCAACCGGTAGCCGATTTCGAAGCCCAGGCGACCAGCGGGCAAACCGTCAGCCTCGGCGCGCTCAAGGGCAAGCAAGTGGTGCTCTATTTCTACCCGAAAGACAGCACACCGGGTTGCACCACCGAAGGCCAGGGCTTTCGTGACCAGTACACAGCCTTTCAGGCCGCCAACACCGAAATATTCGGGGTGTCGCGGGACGGGGTGAAGTCCCATGAGAACTTCAAGGCCAAGCAGGCGTTTCCCTTCGAGCTGATCAGCGACAAGGATGAAGCGGTTTGCCAGCTGTTCGAGGTGATCAAGCTGAAGAAACTGTACGGCAAGGAATACCTCGGCGTTGATCGCAGTACCTTCCTGATCGACAAGGATGGTGTCCTGCGCCAGGCGTGGCGCGGCGTGAAAGTCCCGGGCCATGTGGATGCCGTACTGGCAGCTGCCCATGCCTTGAACAAGGCCTGAACGACACGCACAGGCACTTTCAAGCGGCTCAGGCTTTCCGCAGCCAGTAATAGAAGACGCCGCTTTCGACCTCCTCGTGCAACAGCGCATGCCCCGCCAATTTGGCAAACGTGCGGAAATCCCGCTGGGAGCCCGCATCGGTGGCAATCACCTTGAGCACCGCGCCGCTGCCCAGCCGGTTGAGCTCCATCTTGGCCTTGAGCAGTGGCAACGGGCAGTTGAGACCGCTGGCATCCAGCTCGGCATCATGGGCTACAGCGTCAGTCATGGTCTTACTCCGGGAGCGCATCAAGGGACGCTTAGAATATCTGGTCCCAAGCTCAGTGTCCGGCTACAGTAAGGTCTTTGTCGAAAGGCTTTGTGCATGACTTTTTTGCGCCCTACCCTGCTGACGCTGGCTTGCCTGCTTGCCTCTCCAGGCTTCGCTGACGACCTGCCGTCACTTGGCGACGCCAGTTCTGCCATTGTCTCGCCTCAACAGGAACACCAACTGGGTCGGGCGTGGCTGGCGTACCTGCGTGGCCAGGTGTCAGCACTCAATGACCCGCAGCTCAAGGATTATGTTGAAACCAGCGTTTATAAACTGGTGGAGACCAGCCAGGTCAATGACCGGCGCCTGGAGTTCATCCTGATCGACAGTCCGCAATTGAACGCCTTTGCCGCGCCGGGCGGGATTGTCGGGGTCAACGGCGGCCTGTTCCTCAACGCCCAGACCGAAGGTGAATATGCCTCGGTCATGGCCCACGAACTGGCGCACTTGTCCCAACGTCACTTCGCCCGAGGCGTGGAAGCTCAGCAACGGATGCAATTGCCGATGATGGCCGTCCTGCTCGGCGGGATCATCGCCGCAGCGGCCGGCGCCGGTGATGCCGGCATTGCGGCGATTGCCGGCAGCCAGGCGGCAGCGATCCAGGAACAGCGACGCTTCTCCCGGCAGAATGAACAGGAAGCGGACCGTATCGGCATCCTCAACCTGGAAAAGGCCGGTTACGACCCGCGCTCCATGCCAACCATGTTCGAGCGCTTGATGCGTCAGTACCGCTTCGACGCCAAGCCACCGGAATTCCTGCTGACTCACCCGGTCACCGAGTCACGTATTGCCGACACCCGCAACCGCGCCGAACAGGCAAGTACCGGTGGCAAGGAAGACAGCTTGCGCTATCAACTGATTCGCGCCCGGGTTCAGTTGTACTACGAAGAGACACCGGGACTGGCTGCCAAGCGTTTCCGTGCGCAACTGGACGAAAACCCGAAAAGCGATGTTGCGCGGTATGGCCTGGCCATCGCCCAAATCAAAGGCACGCAGCTAAATGAAGCGCGGGAAAACCTCAAGCCGTTGCTGGCCAAGGCTCCCAACGACGTCACCTACAACCTGGCGCAGATCGAGCTGGACATCATCAACAATCGGATGCCGGATGCTCAACAGCGAGTGGAGCGGATGCTCGCGCAATACCCCGGCAATTATCCGCTGAATCAGGTACGCGTCGGCCTGCTACTCAAGCAGAACCGTACGGCAGAGGCGGAGAAAGCCCTGGAAAGCTTGCTCAAGTCGCGCCCGGACGACCCGGACGTCTGGTATCAAGTGGCCGAGACCCGCGGCTTGTCGGGCAACATCATCGGCTTGCATCAGGCCCGCGCCGAATACTTCGCCCTGGTCGGTGATTACCAACAGGCTATTCAGCAGTTGGACTTCGCCAAGCGTCGTGCCGGCAACAACTTCCCCTTGTCGTCGCGGATTGACGCACGCCAGCGCGAGCTGATCGAACAGGAGCGCCTGGTCAAAGGCATGATGAGCTGACCCGAGACGCATAAAAAAGCCCCGTTCTCGTGTACCGAGAACGGGGCTTTTTATCGACCTGCGGTTAGCGGATTACTCTGCCAACTTGAAGGTAATGAAGCTTGCACGACCCTGGCGCAGGACTCGCATCGACACCGAACGGTTCTTCGGCAGCGCCTTGGCGATGTCGGTGAACTCCTTGGTGGAATTGATCGCCTGGTTGTTCAAGTGAGTGATCACATCACCCGGCTGCAAGCCGATCAAGGCCGCAGGACCGTCCTGGACCTCCTTGATCACAACGCCGCCCTGAAGGTCGAAGCTTTTCTTCTGCTCATCGGTCAGTTCGACCACGGCGATGCCCAGGCGATTGCTGCTGCGCTCGGTGCCGGCCTTGTTACCCAAGGCATCCAGCTCCTGGCCTTCCTCGGGGATAGCACCGACGGTCAGCTCGACATTGCGGCGCTTGCCATCACGAATCACCTCAAGGTTGGCCTTGCCGCCCGCCTTGAGCGCACCGACCAGATGCGGCAAGTCAGCTGACATGACGATGGGCTGACCATTCATGCTCAGGATCACATCACCCACCTGCAAACCGCCTTTGGCAGCCGGACCGCCGTCCTGAATCTGCGCGACCAGGGCGCCCGCCGGCTTGTCCAGGCCAAAGGATTCAGCCAGGTCCTTGTTCACTTCCTGAATCACTACGCCCAACCAGCCACGGCTGACCTTGCCACCTGCCTTGAGCTGGTTGGAAACGTCCATGGCCACATCAATCGGGATCGCGAAAGACACGCCCATGAAACCACCGGAGCGGGTGTAGATCTGCGAGTTGATCCCGACCACTTCGCCTGCCAGGTTGAACAGCGGGCCGCCGGAGTTACCCGGGTTGATCGGCACGTCGGTCTGGATGAACGGTACGTAGTTTTCGTTCGGCAGGCTGCGACCGATGGCGCTGACGATACCTTGGGTCACGGTGTGGTCAAAACCAAACGGCGAACCGATTGCCACGACCCATTGCCCGGCTTTCAAATCCTGGGACTTGCCCAGCTTAAGCACAGGCAGGTTCTTGCCCTCGATCTTCAACAGCGCGACGTCGGAACGCGGATCAGTACCGACCAGCTTGGCCTTGAGCTCACTGCGATCAGCCAGGCGGACGAGAATCTCATCGGCATCCGCGATCACATGATTGTTGGTGAGGATGTAGCCATCAGGCGAAATGATGAAACCCGAACCCAGGGATTGAGCCTCGCGCTGGCCACCACCACGGGGTGAGCGCGGCTGGGGCATGCCACGTTCGAAAAACTCCCGAAGCATCGGCGGCAGGCCTTCAAGGTCCGGCATCTGCTGATTCGAGACTTTGCGATCCGGCAGTTTCTGGGTGGTACTGATGTTGACGACAGCAGGCGATGCCTGCTCCACCAGCTCGGTGAAGTCAGGCAGCTCGACCGCTTGCGCGGCAACGGCCTGACCCAGCACCAGCACCGCGGCGACTATGGATAGGTAAGATTTCAAACGTGGTATCGACATACAGCTCCCGTTACGACGAACAAGGTTGGGCGACAGGGTTCAAGAAACGCCGAAGGCTACTACTACCGACGTTAATTTTCCGTGAACAAAACAAGGCCAGAGCCGAGAGGTTCTGACCTATAAAAAACATATGGAGATTTTGCAAGTGAAAATACTCTCCGAACATTTCATGTTCTCAGCACACAAGCAGGTATCGATGACACCTGCAGCACTGTGAACGATCGGGATGAGCACAGGATTAACGAATCATGGCTTGGCAGGTGCCGGACCGTTGCGAACCGACAGCGCAATCCTTTCAGCGGTGCCAAGCGGAATTTCTCCGACAACCGTTGCCATGATCTCGCCTTGTGGCGTCGCCAAGCGTCGGGATACGGCCACGGTTGGCCCTATCTGGACGCGGGTTTCGGCCACACTGGCATCCTGGACAGGTTCCAGAAATACCGAGAAGCGCGCCAATCCGTCGTCATACATCAGGCTGTTGACCACGGCCTTGGTCTGGGAGTCCTTGCGGGCACTGCTGCGGGTCAGTTGAAAACCGGGGGGCAGCCACTCCAGATGCCAGGCCTGGGTGACTGCCACGTCAGATGGATCAGGACTCGCGGGCTGCAAAGGCTTGCAGTCGCTACTGGGCTGCAGATCATGCTCGTCAGGTGTCTTGGCAGTGTTCAACCGGGTGAACTGGAAACGCTCCAGCAACTGCCCCTTGTCGTTGAGCAACAAGGACTTCAACGGCAGGCCAGTCTCCCGATCCAGGTGCAGCTCGAATCCGTAGCGATACGGGTCGCGGGGCTTCAGCGAAAGAATCACTGCTTGACGAGCAGCCACACGAGATTTGCCGATAACGGCAAGCTCGTAAACAGAGGAGAGTTTTTGTGGATCCAGCGCTCCGGCGGAAGCCCCGGGGGAACTTTCCAAACCGGCCACCAAAGTCCCGCTGACGCACTGGGTACGCCCGTTGACCCGGACAATTTCCTGGGCAGAACCGTCAACCTGCAAAAGCCGTTCACGGATCTGGCCATCCTGGACGCGATGCCAGATGTCGTGGGTCGAAAAACTACCGTTACGCTCGTAGATGAAGGTGCCTTGAAAACTGTGCTGCTCGGCGCGCCCAAGACGTTTCAGCCAGTCTTGAGCTTCGTCGGCATGGGCTGGTACGGTGGACCAGCCACTAAGCAGAAGCGCAAGGAGCGGTATGGCACGCATAAGGCTCCTTAGCGGTTCAGCGGTTTTCCAGACTTGCAGCGCGGGCGTATGGCAGTGCGCTTTCAGTGCCTTTCAGGGCTGATTCCTGAGCATGTTGGCGCAGGTAATCCGGAAGACGCTGATCTTGCCAACCGGATTGCCCCTGAAGCACACCATTGGTCACTGGACCGGCAGCTTCGGAACTTTCCTTGTAGCCGGCCAACACTGCTGGACCCTTGACCTGCGGACCGGCCATAACCGGTTGCTGAGGTTGCTGGGCCAACTCGACGCCGGCGATTTCGTCCTGGTTGTACAGGCGCACACCTGCCAATACGGCAACAGTCACAGAGGCAGCAACCGCCAGGCGACCCAGGCTACGCCAAGGTCCGCGAGTGGCTTTGGCCGGAGTGGCTTCATCAGCCAGTGCAGCAGAAACGGCCGCGGCAATATCCAGACGAGGGACTAACAGGTCCTTGTGCATCACTGCCCGGGCGACTTGGTAACGAGACCAGGTATCACGGGTTTCAGCGTCATCAAATGCGTTAAGCACTCGACGAAGTTCCAGTTCATCCGCTTCGTTATCCATCACTGCGGACAGCGATTCCTGCAGGGCATCACGACTCATGGCGGTTCCTCTCTTGGCTGTCGCCGCTGTCTTTAGTTTTCCTGCAACAACGGTTGCAAGGCTTTATCGATGGCTTCCCGAGCCCGGAAAATCCGGGAGCGTACGGTCCCCACCGGACATTGCATGACGCTCGCAATGTCCTCGTAACTCAGACCATCGAATTCACGTAAAGTTAACGCCGTACGTAAATCTTCTGGCAATTGTTGAATAGTGCGATGGACGGTGCCCTCAATCTCGTCGCGCAACAAAGCACGCTCCGGCGACTCGAGATCCTTGAGGCCGTGATCACCATCGTAAAATTCAGCATCTTCCGAACTCACATCGCTGTCGGGTGGACGGCGACCGCGAGAAACCAGATAGTTCTTCGCCGTGTTAATGGCGATGCGATACAGCCACGTGTAAAACGCACTGTCACCGCGAAAATTACCGAGTGCACGGTAGGCCTTGATAAAGGCTTCCTGTGCAACGTCCTGCGCTTCATGGGTGTCGTGCACAAACCGCACGATCAACCCGAGAATTTTGTGCTGGTATTTCAGCACTAGCAGATCAAATGCGCGCTTATCGCCGCGCTGTACGCGCTCGACAAGCTGCTGATCCTCTTCCTGGGTTAGCATGAACACTCCTCGTTGTACTTGAAGGAGGCTTGCATAACTAAACGATCAGGCTTGCAAACATAGACTCGGTCTTTTCGCAAAAGTTCTCCCCCCTTCAAGCAAGTTTCCGGCGCGCACTGTTTTGGCACACACGAAAAACGCAGCGCGGGCAACGCCGGCTGCGCGAATAATCTTGTCGCCGGATTTCTGACACGCCTTTTGCTCCAGGTCGATCAGTCAATCCAACGCTTTCCCAGCTTTCGGGCATCCTGCTATGGAGTGGGAATTCAAGCAAAAAGTTCCCCCCACGTCGGACCGCCTGATGAAAGCCGTGCCGTTCGTTGCCTGTAGTCTCACAACGCCACGAACCCCGCTATTGTGCCGATCCCCCTCTCTATATACTAGTGGGCCGTGTGACCCTTTGATTCGCCGATCCAGGCGTCCTGTTTGCGCCCTCCCCTCCGGATCGCTTTTTGCGGAATCCTTTAAATGAGCCAACAGTTTCAACATGATGTCCTAGTGATTGGTAGCGGTGCCGCAGGCTTGAGTCTTGCACTGACCCTGCCGAGCCACTTGCGCGTAGCCGTCCTGAGCAAGGGCGATCTGGCCAATGGCTCGACTTTCTGGGCCCAGGGCGGCGTTGCCGCGGTGCTGGACGACACCGACACCGTGCAGTCCCACGTCGAAGACACGCTGAACGCCGGGGGCGGCCTGTGCAATGAAGAAGCGGTGCGCTTCACCGTCGAGCACAGTCGCGAGGCCATTCAGTGGCTGATCGATCAAGGCGTGCCTTTTACCCGTGACGAACATTCCGGCAGTGACGATGGCGGCTTTGAGTTCCACCTCACCCGCGAAGGCGGTCACAGCCATCGACGGATCATCCATGCCGCCGACGCCACCGGCGCAGCGATCTTCAAGACCCTGCTCACCCAGGCCCGCCAACGTCCGAATATTGAACTGCTGGAGCAAAGGGTCGCCGTCGACCTGATCACCGAAAAGCGCCTCGGCCTGCCGGGCGAACGCTGCCTGGGCGCCTACGTCCTCAACCGGGCCAGCGGCGAAGTCGACACCTATGGTGCCCGTTTCACCATCCTGGCCTCGGGCGGCGCCGCAAAAGTCTATCTGTACACCAGCAACCCCGACGGGGCCTGCGGAGATGGCATCGCCATGGCCTGGCGTTCAGGCTGCCGAGTGGCGAACCTGGAGTTCAACCAATTCCACCCCACCTGCCTGTATCACCCTCAAGCCAAGAGTTTCCTGATCACCGAAGCCCTGAGGGGTGAAGGTGCGCACCTCAAACTGCCGAATGGCGAGCGTTTCATGCAGCGCTTCGACCCACGGGCCGAACTTGCACCGCGCGACATCGTAGCCCGCGCCATCGACCACGAAATGAAGCGCTTGGGCATCGACTGCGTCTACCTGGACATCAGCCACAAACCCGAAGACTTCATCAAGACCCATTTTCCGACAGTCTATGAGCGCTGCCTGGCGTTTAATATCGATATCACCAAAGGCCCGATTCCAGTGGTCCCGGCCGCGCATTACACCTGCGGCGGGGTGATGGTCGACCAACGGGGCCGCACCGACGTGCCGGGCTTGTACGCCATTGGCGAAACCAGCTTCACCGGCCTGCACGGCGCCAACCGCATGGCCAGCAACTCACTGCTGGAATGTTTCGTCTACGCGCGCTCCGCGGCCGCCGATATCCTCGAACAACTGCCCCGCATACCGGTGCCGGCCGCGCTGCCCCGCTGGGATGCCAGCCAGGTTACCGACTCCGACGAAGACGTGATCATCGCTCACAACTGGGACGAGCTGCGCCGTTTCATGTGGGACTACGTGGGGATCGTTCGCACCAACAAGCGTCTTCAGCGAGCGCAACATCGGGTCCGGCTATTGCTGGATGAAATCGACGAGTTCTACAGCAACTATAAAGTCAGCCGCGACCTGATCGAACTGCGCAACCTGGCGCAAGTCGCCGAGCTGATGATTCGTTCGGCCATGGAACGCAAGGAAAGCCGAGGCCTGCATTACACCCTCGACTACCCCCAAATGCTGCCGGTGGCCCTCGACACTATTCTGGTGCCAGCCACCTACGGCGACTGAACTTCAAGCGCACGCGCAGGCGTCGATGCACATCGGCGGCCTGTGAGTCCGCCGGCACGCAGATCGATCGCACCCACCATTCGCCCTGCAACCGATAGCGCAGCACCACAATCAACGGCAGAGCCAGGCTGTCAGGACGCAATTGCACACTGTGCCAGCCCCGCGCCGCACTCCATAACTGCCAACCATCGGCGTCGCGACGCAAGCCGCGGATCGCTGAACGGTGAGTCAGCAGGATTTGACGCGGCAAGACCCAGCCAGCATGGGCCAGGCACAACGCCGCCGCCGACAGGGCCAACCCGGGGGGAACGGCAAGGAAGCAAAGCGCGCCCAGCGCGAGCAACTGGGCGAGGAGATA
Source organism: Pseudomonas sp. GQ91 (assembly GCF_059758795.1). Taxonomy (NCBI): domain Bacteria; kingdom Pseudomonadati; phylum Pseudomonadota; class Gammaproteobacteria; order Pseudomonadales; family Pseudomonadaceae; genus Pseudomonas; species Pseudomonas sp. GQ91. The sequence goes on along the minus strand of NZ_JCAXED010000003.1, from coordinate 307,561 downwards.
CGCCGCCAGCAATCGCCCGGAAGCGTGCCAGCGGCATTCGAAGGCATTACTTGGGCTGGACACGATCCAGAATCATCCGGACCATCCGTTGCAATTCTGGATCTTCCGATTCGGAGCGTTCCATGAACCAGCCAAACATGTCCTGGTCTTCGCATTCCAGCAGCTTGCGGTAACATTCGCGGTCCACTTCATTGAGCGTCGCATAGACCTCCCTGACGAACGGTACCAGCAACACATCCAGCTCAAGCATGCCACGACGGCTGTGCCAGTAGAGGCGATTGAGTTCTACATCTTCGACCATGGAGCGCTCCTCAAATAGAGCGCAAGTATACAGGCCTCGGCCCCGCGCAACAGTCGGCTTTGGTCGGGCGCATGAAACTACCCATTTGCCGGGCACCTCTCTATGATGCACCCATGACTTTCCAACTGCGATGACCCATGGCTGACTCTGCTTTTTTCTGCCCACTGTCCCACGAAGGCGTCCTGGCTGTTCGCGGCGCCGACGCGGCCAAGTTCCTCCAGGGACAATTGACCTGCAACCTCAATTACCTCAGTGACACCCACGCCAGCCTCGGCGCCCGCTGCACCCAAAAAGGCCGCATGCAATCGAGTTTCAGGATCGTATTGCAAGGTGATGGCGTGCTGTTGGCGATGGCCAGCGAACTGCTCGAACCACAACTGGCGGACCTGAAAAAATACGCGGTCTTTTCCAAATCCAAACTGACCGATGAAAGCGCGGCCTGGGTACGTTTTGGCCTGACAGACGCCGATCGGACAATGGCCAGCCTGGGCCTTGAACTGCCGGCCGAGACCGACAGCGTCGCGCGCGCCAATGAGCTGATTGCCATTCGTGTCTCCCCCGGCCGCGCCGAACTGTGGGTGCCAGCCGCGCACGCCCAGGCGCTGCATAAGCAACTGGCCGCGCAACTGCGCGAAGGCGATCTGAACAGCTGGTTACTGGGACAGATCCGGGCCGGCATCGGCCAGGTCATGGCACAGACCCGCGAGCTGTTCATTCCGCAGATGCTCAACTTGCAAGCCGTCGGCGGCGTCAGCTTCAAGAAAGGCTGCTATACCGGACAGGAAATCGTTGCGCGCATGCAATACCTGGGCAAGCTCAAGCGTCGTCTCTACCGCCTGAGCCTCGATAGCACTGTGCCGCCCGAACCGGGGACCCCGCTGTTTTCGCCCAGCCATAACAGCGCTATCGGCGAAGTCGTCCTCGCCGCGCGAGGCGACGAAGTGATTGAACTTCTGGCAGTGCTGCAAGCCGAAGCTGCCGATAGCGGCGCTGTGCATTTAGGTACGCTGGAAGGTCCCGGGCTGCGTTTGCTCGACCTGCCCTACCCACTGGACCGTGATCGCGAGATCCAGCGCTAAGCGCTGCACCTTTTGCAATACCCTAGAGATCCTGCATGAACAAGCTGGCGGAAAAAGTCCAACAGGCGTTGGTTAAGGCCATCGATAACGATGACCTGGTTCTGCCCACATTACCGGAGGTGGCCCTGCAAATTCGTCAGGCCGCCGAAGACCCGGACATTAGCATCAGTCACCTGAGCAAAGTCATCGGCCGCGACACCGCCCTGTCGGCACGACTGATCAAAGTGGTCAACAGCCCGTTATTGCGAGCGTCCCAGGAAGTGACCGATCTGCACACCGCGATCACGCGCCTGGGCACCAACTACAGCAGCAATCTTGCGATCGGTCTGGTGATGGAGCAAATCTTTCACGCCCGCTCCGAAGTCGTCGAGCAGAAAATGCGCGATGTCTGGCGGCGCAGCCTGGAAGTCGCGGGGGTCAGTTATGCGCTGTGTCGCAACCACAGCCAGCTCAAGCCCGATCAGGCAGCGCTCGGCGGGTTGGTCCACCAGATCGGTGTGCTACCGATCCTGACCTACGCCGAAGATCACTACGAACTGCTATCGGACCCGGTCAGCCTCAACCATGTGATCGACAGCATCCACCCGTTGCTGGGTGACAAATTGCTGCGGGTCTGGGACTTTCCGGATCGGTTGTTGTGCGTACCGGGACAATACCTGAATCTGGAACGCGACTCGCAAAAGCTCGACTACGTCGATCTGGTGCAAGTAGCGGTACTGTATTGCCATAAAGGCACGGATCATCCGTTGGCGGACATGGCGGTATCGACCTTGCCGTCGATTCATAAGCTGCGGATTGATCCCTACAGTGAAACCTTGCGCGCAGAGCTGGATGAAGCGCGATCGATGTTTTATTGATCGCCGGCGACAAAGCTCACACGCACCTTCAGCCCTGCCGACTCACCGTCATGCAGACTGATCTGCGCCAGATGCGCCCGGCAAATCTCACCGACAATCGCCAACCCGAGGCCTGAGCCCGCGCCCTGCTGATTGCGTCGATAGAAGCGCTCGAACACCCGGTCCCGCTCATCCAACGGGATGCCCGGCCCATCGTCTTCCACCTCCAGCACCGCTGGCGCCGTGACCCGCAGGATCACATTGCCGCCCGACGGCGTGTGAGCCAAAGCGTTGTCCACCAGATTGCTCAGCAGTTCATTCAGCAGCGTCGGCTCGCCCCGCAGCCAAACCGGCTCATCCGCCTCCAGTGCCAGCGCCACGCCACGGGCGTGAGCCAGCGGTGCCATGGCCATGCCCAGTTCGCGGGCCAACTGGCTCAAATCCAATAATTGCGCACCGCCTTCGGCAATGGCCCGAGCACCGTTTTCGATGCGCGCCAGGGACAACAATTGATTGGCCAAGTGAGTCAGGCGATCCGTGCCCTGGGCCGTCGTTTCCAGGGTCGTGCGCCAGATTGCCGGATCCTCGGCACGCAGCCCCAACTCAAGCCGCGCCTTGAGCGCTGCCAACGGGGTGCGCAACTCATGGGCGGCATCGGCAATGAACTGCGCCTGACGCTCGAACTGCCCACGCAGACGTTCGGTAAAATGGTTCAGCGCCCGCACCAGCGGACCCAGTTCGTGCTGCACCTCTACCAGCGGCAAGGGCCGTAAATCATCCGGCTGGCGTTCCTCCACTGCCGTGCGCAAACGCTCCAACGGACGCAACGCCGCACTCACCGCGAACCACACCAGCAGCAATGCACCGACCGCCAGCATCCCCAGGCGCAACAAGGTATCGGCCATCAAGCTACGGGCCATGCTGACGCGGGCCTCATCGGTTTCCGCCACGCGGATTTCCGCCATGCCATTCATGTTCGGTTCCGATACTGCCTTGAGCAGGCTCACCACCCGTACATTCTGCCCCTGATACTTGGCGTTGTAGAAGCGCGCCAGGGCCGGATAATCATCGGTGCGCGGCGTTCCCGGCGGCGGGCCCGGCAACTCTTCGTAACCGGAAATCAGCTTCTGGTGAATGTCATTGACCTGATAGTAAATGCGCCCGGCACTGTCATAGGCGAACGTGTCCAGCGCCACGTAAGGCACATCGGCGCTGAGGGTACCGTCGCGCTGGGACAGCCCGGCGGCGATGGTCCGCGCCGAAGCGAGCAAGGTCCGGTCATAGGCCGTATCCGCTGCCTCACGACCATTCCAGTAGGCACTCAAACCACTGGCCAGCATCAGCACCACCAGCAACACCGCCAGATTCCACAGCAGGCGCCAGCGCAGGCTGTTGTGCTTACGCATCGCGCGCTTCCAGCAAATACCCCAAGCCACGGAAGGTGACGATCGCCACCGGATGGCCGTCGAGTTTTTTGCGCAAACGGTGGACATAGATTTCGATCGCGTCGGGACTGGCCTCTTCATCCAGTCCAAACACCTGGGACGCCAACTGTTCCTTGCTCATGACCCGGCCAGGACGGGCAATCAGCGCTTCCAGCACCGCCTGTTCGCGGGAGGTAAGCGTCAGCAACTCGTCGCCCAGGGTGAACCGCCGGGTTTCCACGTCATACACCAGCACACCGCAGGTCTGCTGCCGTTCACCTCCCAGCACGCTGCGGCGTAACAACGCCTTGACCCTGGCCTCCAACTCAGTCAATTCAAACGGCTTGGCCAGGTAGTCATCAGCCCCCAGGTTGAGGCCATGGACACGGTCCTTTACATCACTGCGCGCCGTCAGCATCAACACCGGAAGATTTTTTCCACGCCCCCGCAACCGTGCCAACACCTCGAAACCATCCATGCGCGGCAAGCCCACATCAAGGATCGCCACCGCGTATTCCTCGCTGCTCAAGGCCAGGTCCGCCGCCACCCCATCGTGCAACACGTCAACTGTCAAACCCGTGCCCTTGAGCGCCTGGGCGACACTTTCAGCTAGTTGCAAATGGTCTTCGACCAAAAGGACACGCATGGATCTGTACCTCATTCAGGGGTGGCCGACGCCACGCTGTGCGAGGCAGTTTACAGACGCCACCTGCGCTGTGAAGCCCGAAAACATTGAAAGGTCGTTGAAAGGTTAGCGAAAGCTTCGCCCATTAGCATCGCGAAACGGAAGGTAATTCCTCCCGCGCTATTTCACCGATAGCGCCCGAAAAACGCCTTGAAGCGTTTTCGCCAATAAGAACAATAACGGAGTGCACCCACGATGCTGTCAACACAGCCCCAGGCTTTCCCGCCTGTTCGTTTTACCCGCCTGACCCAGACCACCCTCGCCACTGCCGCCGCCCTTGCCGGTTTTTCGCCGCTTACCCAGGCTGCCTTCTTCGAAGACAGTAGCGCGACCCTGGAAACGCGCAATATGTACTTCAACCGCGACTTTCGCGACGGCACCAGCGCCCAGCAGTCCAAGCGCGACGAATGGGCCCAGGGCTTCATGCTCAACCTGCAATCTGGCTACACCGACGGCACCGTGGGTTTTGGTGTCGATGCACTCGGCATGCTCGGGCTCAAGCTCGACTCCAGCCCAGACCGTACCGGCAGCGGCCTGCTGCCGACCCACGATGATGGTCGCGCCGCCGACGAATACTCCAAGTTGGGCCTGACCGGCAAGGTCAAGATCTCCGCCACCGAACTGAAAATCGGCTCGCTGATTCCTGACCTGCCGATCCTCCAGCCCAACGACGGCCGCATCCTGCCGCAGACGTTCAACGGCGGCCTGCTGACCTCCAACGAGTTCAAGAACCTGGTGTTCACCGGCGGCCGCCTGGACCAGGTCAAGGATCGCAATGACAGCAACTATGAGGACATCACCCTCAACAACAAGAACGGCCGTTTCCTGAGCGGCGCCACCGGCAAACACTTCAACTTCGGTGGCGTGGACTATAAGTTTGCCGACAAGATCACCGGCAGCTATCACTTCGCGCAACTCGACGATGTCTATCGCCAGCACTTTCTCGGCCTCGTCGCCGCCCGCCCGATGGGCCCGGGCACTTTCGCCACCGACCTGCGCCTGGCCATCAGTGATGACACCGGCAGCGCGCGCGGCGGCAGCATTGATAACAAGTCCCTCAACGGTATTTTCAGCTATGCGCTCAACGGCCATAAGCTGAGCGCCGGCTACCAGCACATGTCCGGCGACAACGCGTTTCCGTATGTGGATGGCAGCAACCCATACCTGGTCAACTTCGTGCAGATCAACGACTTTGCCGGCGCCGAAGAACGCTCCTGGCAGGCCCGCTACGACTATGACTTCAGCAAACTGGGGGTTCCCGGCCTGAGCTTCATGACGCGTTACCTGTCCGGTGACAACATCAAGCTGAAAACCGGCGACACCGGCAAAGAGTGGGAACGCAACACCGAAATCAAGTACGTGGTGCAAAGCGGTACGTTCAAGGACGTGGCCGTGCGCCTGCGCAACGCCAGTTTTCGCTCCAACTACTCGGCCCGGGACGCAGACGAAATGCGCGTGCTGGTCAGCTACAGCGTCGCGCTTTGGTAACCCTGACATCCACATTCCCAATAACAACAATGACGGAGTACCCCATGACCTCATCACTGCGTAAGTTCGCCCTGGCCGCCGGCTGCATGCTGTTCGCCGGCCAACTGCTGGCCGCCGACGAACCGAGACGTCCGGAATGTATCGCCCCGGCCTCCCCCGGCGGCGGTTTCGACCTGACCTGCAAACTGGCGCAAAGCGCGCTGGTCAACGAGAAGCTGCTGGAGAAGGCCATGCGTGTGACCTACATGCCCGGCGGTGTCGGCGCGGTGGCTTACAACGCAGTCGTGGCCCAGCGTCCAGCCGATGGCGGCACCCTCGTGGCCTGGTCCAGCGGTTCGCTGTTGAACCTGGCCCAGGGTAAGTTCGGGCGTTTCGATGAGGGCGCAGTGAAATGGCTGGCAGCGGTGGGTACCAGCTATGGCGCCATCGCGGTCAAAGCCGACTCGCCTTACAAAACCCTCGACGACCTGGTCAAGGCGCTGAAAAAAGATCCAGGCAGCGTGGTGATCGGTTCCGGCGGCACCGTCGGCAGCCAGGACTGGATGCAAACCGCACTCATCGCCAAGGCCGCCGGGATCAACCCGCGCGAGCTGCGCTACGTGGCCCTCGAAGGTGGCGGGGAAATCGCCACGGCCTTGCTCGGCGGGCATATTCAGGTAGGCAGCACGGACATTTCCGACTCCATGCCGCACATCCAGAGTGGTGACATGCGCCTGCTGGCGGTGTTCTCCGAAAACCGTCTGGACGAGCCGGAAATGAAAGACATCCCGACCGCCAAGGAACAAGGCTACGACATCGTCTGGCCAGTGGTGCGCGGTTTCTACCTGGGGCCAAAAGTCAGCGACGAAGATTACGCCTTTTGGAAAGACGCGTTCGACAAGCTGCTGGCTTCCAAGGAGTTCGCCAAGTTGCGTGATGAGCGCGAACTCTTCCCGTTCGCCATGACCGGTCCGGAACTGGACACCTACGTGAAGAAACAGGTGGCTGACTACAAAGTACTGGCCAAAGAGTTCGGCCTGATTCAGTAATCGCCCCTCGTTCGCGCGGCCACGTCTTTGCTTATCAAAGACGTGGCCCAGGAGTTTCCCATGCTCTTACAACGCATTTTCGCTGCTGCGCTGTTGCTGGTCTGTGCCGGCCTGGCGCTGATGGCCTGGCCCTATCAGGCAGCTTTTTCCTACGAACCTGTAGGGCCACGCGCCTACCCGCTGCTGATACTCGGGCTGATGAGCCTGGGCCTGATCTACATGCTGTTTCGCCCACAGCCCATCCGACACAGTGAAGAGGAGCCGCCGCTGGACCGCGCGACCCTGAACAAGATCGGGATCTGCGTGGTGCTGCTGCTGGTATTTGCCGGCACCTTCGAACCCCTGGGTTTCATTCTCAGCAGCATGTTGATCGGTATTCCGATGGCACGGCTGTACGGCGGCCGCTGGTTGCCCGGTGCAGTGATCATCACCTTGATGAGCGTCGGCCTTTATGTGCTGTTCGATAAAGTCATGGACGTGCCGCTACCCCTCGGTCTGCTCGACGTTCTGGAGAACTGATATGGATACTTTCAGCTATTTGGGCCAGGGTTTCGGTGTCGCGCTGAGCCCCTACAACCTGGTGACCGCCCTGTGCGGCACCCTGATCGGGACCGTCGTCGGCCTGTTGCCGGGCCTGGGTCCGATCAACGGCGTGGCGTTGCTGATCCCCATCGCCTTTGCCCTGGGCCTGCCGCCGGAATCAGCCTTGATTCTGTTGGCCGCGGTGTACCTGGGTTGCGAGTACGGGGGTCGCATCAGCTCGATCCTGTTGAACATCCCCGGCGAAGCGTCCACCGTCATGACCACCCTCGACGGCTACCCAATGGCCCGCAAAGGCCTGGCTGGCGTGGCGTTGTCGCTGTCGGCCTGGAGTTCGTTCATCGGCGCGTTCATCGCCACCTGCGGCATGGTGCTGTTTGCCCCATTGCTGGCCAGATGGGCGATTGCCTTCGGACCCGCCGAATATTTCGTACTGATGGTGTTCGCGATTGTCTGTCTGGGCGGCATGGCCGGTGACAAGCCGTTGAAAACCTTTATCGCGGCATTGATCGGCCTGTTCCTGTCGGCGGTGGGCATCGACGCCAACAGTGGCGTCTACCGCTTTACCGGTGACAACATCCACCTGACCGACGGCATTCAATTCGTGGTGTTGGTACTGGGTCTGTTCTCCATCAGCGAAATTCTGTTGCTGCTGGAAAAAACCCACCGCGGCCAGGAAGCGGTGAAGGCCACCGGGCGCATGATGTTCAACGTCAAGGAAGCCTCGGCGGTGTTTCTGGTGAACATCCGGTGTGGCGTGCTGGGCTTCATCATGGGGGTATTGCCGGGCGCCGGCGCCACCCTGGCGAGCGCCGTGGCCTACATGACCGAGAAACGCATCGCCGGCAGCAGCGGCGAGTTCGGCCAGGGCGACAAACGTGGCCTGGCCGCTCCCGAAACCGCGATCGGCGCGGCAGCCTGTGGCGCCCTGGTGCCGATGCTGACCCTCGGCGTGCCGGGTTCAGGCACCACGGCGGTGATGATCGGCGCGCTGTCGCTGTACAACATCACCCCGGGGCCGCTGTTGTTCCAACAACAACCGGACATTGTCTGGGGCCTGATTGCTTCGTTGTTTATCGCCAACATCATGCTGGTGATCCTCAACATCCCGATGATCCGCATCTTCACCCGCATCCTCGCCGTGCCGAACTGGGCGCTGGTCCCGGTCATCGCGATCATCACCGCGATTGGCGTCTACGCGGTGCATGCCACCACCTTCGATCTGTTCCTGATGATCGGCATCGGTATCTTCGGCTACATCCTGCGCAAGCTGGATTTCCCGCTGTCGCCGGTACTGCTGGGCTTTATCCTCGGCGGCCTGATGGAACAGAACCTGCGCCGTGCGCTGTCAATTTCCGACGGCGCGCTGGAAATCCTCTGGTCGAGCCCGATCACCTTCGGCGGCTGGGTGCTGACGGCCATCATGTTGCTGGTGCCGTTGCTGCGTATCTGGCGCAAGCGCTCCCTGCAGCGTCGTGCCGTGGCCGATGCCTGAGGTCAGTCTCAAGCATTGGTGGGCAACACCGCTGGTCGGCCTGGCCGGCGGTTACCTGGCCAGCCTGATCGGCTGGCCTTTGCCGTACATGGTCGGTTCGTTGCTGGCGATCATCCTGGTACGTTGCCTGACGCCGTGGCAACTGGCCGAAATACCCGGCGGTCGCAAATGCGGCCAATGGGTGGTCGGCATCGGCATCGGCCTGCATTTCACTCCCGTGGTGATCGATCAGGTGCTGGCCCACTTCGGGCTGATTTTCTTTGGCGCATTGATTACCAGCTTGTCGAGCATTGTCGGCGTATGGCTGATGCGCCGCAGCGGCGAAGACCGCGCCACCGCATTTTTCTCGAGCATGCCGGGCGGTTCCAGCGAGATGGTCAACCTGGGCGCGCGCAATGGCGCGGTGCTTAGCCGCGTCGCCGCGGGCCAGAGCTTGCGGGTGCTGGTGGTGGTGCTGTGCGTGCCGGCGATCTTCAAGTACTTGCTCGGTGAGGGTGCGCCGCAGTTTCACCCGGCTCCGGTCAACTGGGCCTGGCTGGCTCTGCTGTTCCCGGCCGGGGCGCTGGTCGCCTGGGGCTGGCAACGCTTGCGCCAACCCAACCCTTGGTTGTTCGGACCGCTGCTGGTCAGTGCCATCGCCAGCGTCACCTGGGATTTGCACATCGGCCTGCCCGATGGCGGCAGCCAGATCGGCCAATGGTTGATCGGCAGTGGCCTGGGTTGCCACTTCAACCGACAGTTCTTCCGCCGTGCACCATCGTTCATGGGGCGAACCCTGGTCGGCACGCTCTTGACCATGATCATCGCCACGCTGGCGGCGGTGGGTCTGAGTGCGCTGACCCAGCTGGATGTGCGCTCACTGACCTTGGGCATGATGCCTGGCGGCATTGCCGAGATGAGCCTGACGGCTGAAACCCTGCAACTGTCGGTGCCGTTGGTGACGGCGATGCAGGTGATGCGATTGTTGTTTGTATTGTTCCTGGCCGAGCCGTTGTTCAGGCATTGGAACAGACAGTCCGGCCAAGCCTAGGCGTTTGATCGTTCCCGGCCATGGGAACGATCATCCCCCTCCTCACACTGGCGGTAACCGCCACTCAATCGGCGTTTCGCCATTCTGCTCGAGAAACTTGTTGGCCCGGCTGAAATGCCCGCAACCAATGAAACCGCGATAAGCCGACAACGGTGACGGATGCACCGACGTCAGCACCAGGTGCTTGGTCGCATCCACCAATTTCTGTTTACCCTGGGCGTGAGCGCCCCACAACAGGAACACCAGGTGCGGTTGGTGCGCGCTGACCACCTCGATGATGCGATCAGTAAAGAACTGCCAGCCCTTGCCTGCGTGAGCATTGGCGTTGGCACGCTCCACCGTCATGGTGGTGTTGAGCATCAATACACCCTGGTCGGCCCAGCTTTGCAGGTAGCCGTGGTTGGGGATGTCGATGTTCAGGTCGCGCTTGAGCTCTTTATAGATATTGACCAGCGACGGCGGTGCCGGCACGCCCGGTTGCACCGAGAAGCACAAGCCATGGGCCTGGCCCGGACCGTGGTACGGGTCCTGGCCGAGGATCACTACCTTGACCTTGTCCAGAGGGGTTGAATTGAGTGCGTTGAAGATCATCGGGCCGGGCGGATAGATCTCTTTGCCGGCCGCGTGCTCCTGGCGCAGGAACTCACGCAACTGAGCCATATACGGCTGCTCGAACTCATCCCGCAAGGCCTGTTTCCAGCTGGGTTCGAGTTTGATACGGTCGCTTTCGGTCATGGTTACATCATCTAGTCAAGAGAATGAGGCGAACCCTAGGAAAGCCTACCCGGCTTGTCAATTGATCTGACGCATAACCGGCAGTTTCCCGCGAAGGGATCATACTGAACGTTCAATTTACCGATTGAGGTCATGATGAACCTGCACTTCGAAGAGCTCACCGGCAGCCACGGTGCCCGCATCGGCATCGCCAGCCTGAATGCTGAAAAGTCCCTCAATGCCCTCTCCCTGCCAATGATCCTGGCCTTGAGTGAACGCCTGGACGCCTGGGCCAAGGATCCGCAAATCGTCTGTGTGCTGCTGCGGGGCAACGGCGCCAAAGCCTTTTGCGCTGGCGGCGAAGTGCGCAGCCTGGTTGAGGCTTGCCGTGCACAACCCGGCGAAGTGCCCTCGTTGGCGGCAGCGTTCTTTACTGCCGAATACCGTCTTGATTACCGCCTGCATACTTACCCCAAGCCGCTGATCTGCTGGGGTCATGGTTATGTGCTGGGCGGCGGCATGGGGCTGCTGCAAAGTGCCTCGATACGCATCGTCACTCCCAGCAGTCGCCTGGCCATGCCGGAAATCAGTATCGGTTTATACCCGGACGTCGGGGCCAGTTGGTTCCTCTCCCGCCTGCCCGGCAAACTCGGGCTGTTTCTCGGCCTGACGGGGGCCCATATGAATGGCCGAGACGCGCTGGACCTGGGCTTGGCCGATCGCTTCCTGCTGGATGAGCAACAAGACCAAATGCTCGAAGGCCTGTTGCAGTTGAACTGGCAGGAACAGACCGCCATACAGCTCAACAGCCTGTTCAAGGCCCTCGCCCAGGAAGCAGCCAGCCAGCAACCCGACGCGCAATGGCTGCCTCGGCGGGCACAGATCGACGCATGGCTGGATGTGGGGGACGTACGCAGCGCGTGGCGCGCATTGAGTCTGTTGCGCGAGCACGCCGACCCCTTATTCAACCGCGCCGGCAAGACGTTGAGCGAGGGTTGTCCACTGACCGCGTGCCTGGTGTGGGAACAGATCCGACGCGCGCGACACTTGTCTCTGGCGCAGGTCTTCCAGATGGAATACACCTTGAGCCTCAATTGCTGCCGGCATCCGGAGTTCAGTGAAGGGGTACGGGCACGCTTGATCGACAAGGATCAGCAGCCTCATTGGCATTGGCCGGATATCAACAATGTTCCCGAGGCGGTGGTGGAGGCACACTTTCATAAAGTGTGGGAGGGCCGACATCCGTTGGCGGATATCTCCGACGTCTGACGGGCTTTTCAGTAGCGAAGCGCATCGAGTGTGAAGGAACAGTTATCCGGCTGGCGGTCATCACAGAGATAGAGTTCATGGCCAAATGAATCTCTGGCCAGCCGCCAATGCGTGGTATCGGACAATGACATGCTCAAGCCTTCAGTCGCCCCGGCATACCTCAAGACCACCAGACGTTGTTCGCGCCCGGAGCGATAGATGCACTTCTCCAGATAGCCCCATCTGCGCTCTTGACCCTCGCCGGGCATGAATACCGCGCCGACAAATTTATCGATAAAGTCCACCGGCGACACTTTCGGGCTCGTCCATCGATGCCCGGCGCTTTCTTGGTAAAAATACCCGTCGGCATATTTGATGGATGACGGGTACGGGCAGCCCTGCCAGGCATCCCCATGAGCGAAACAGGCAATGCCAAGCAAGATCAAAAGGAGTAATCGAGCTGTCATATACCGTTCCGTCAGTTCACCGCCAACAGGCCTGAATACAGCGCTTGTCGTTCAGTGAAATACAACTGCGGCATATAAACTAGCTGTCAAATATGACAGTACGCTAGACCGTCACCCAAAAAAACGGCGCATTTCGCGCCGTTTCAAAAAAGCCGATTAACGATGCCCGCCCCGACCTCGTCCATGGTCGCTGCCTCGACCGTCGCCACGACCTCGGCCGCCATTACCCCAATGATCACCGCGGCGTTGGTTGGGGTAGAACCTGTAGCCCGCCCTTGGTCCTGAAGGATAGTACCGAGGCGCCGGCTGGTAGTAGCGCGGCGCTGGGTAATAGCGCACGGGCGGCGCGTAGTACCCGCGCCGATACTGATAGGACGGGCCGTTGCCGTAGTAATAGACCGGCGCGGGCGAGGTATACACCTCGGATCGATAATAACTGCGGCCGCCACCGGAATACGGCACGCAAGCGCCAAGGGTCAAACCGAGCACAGCGATAAGTAATAGTCGACGATACATGGCGGCCTCCTGGACCGCGGGCGAGCACACACCAGCGACGCTGGGTGGCGACAAACAGCTTTCACTGAATGACGAAATATCTGACATCAAAAACAGAATCTGGTGCGATTTGTACATAGTTTGATACATCTATGGCGCGACAAAGCCACGCCGCGGTATCGTGCCCGCCACACCGGGCTTTACCGGAACCTTGACTGCTCAGCCTGAATCGACCGATGACCACTCCAAGCCTTTGCCCGGCCTGCGGCGCCCGCAACGACTGCAGCCTGGCCGACCCGCGTACCGCCGACCAAGCCTGCTGGTGCTACAGCGTAAGCATCGACCCGAAGGTGCTTGAGGCATTGCCCGAGGCATTGCGCGATAAAGCCTGCCTGTGCCCGCGCTGCGCGCAGGTCGACGCGCAGTTGCGCGGGACTGAGCCCTCGTAATGCGCGTCGACCGTTTCCTCAGTAACCTGCCCCGCTTCAATCGCCAACAAGTACGCCTGTTGCTGATTGAACGGCGGATCAAGGTCGATGGCCAGGTAATCAGCGATCCGCGCCACGACGTACGGGCATTCAGCCGCGTGGAATGCGACGACGAACTCCTCCAGGCTGGCAAGCCCGCGCGTTATTTCATGCTGCACAAACCTCAAGGCTGCGTCAGCGCCACCCTTGACCCGCAACACCGCACCGTCCTCGACCTGTTGGATGAGCCGGACAAAGGCGAGTTGCATATCGCTGGTCGCCTGGACTTCAACACCACTGGCCTGCTGCTGATCACCAACGATGGCCAATGGTCCCGGCGCCTGACCCAGCCACGCACGAAACTGCCCAAGGTCTACTACGTCGAGACTGAACAAGCCATCGGCCCGGCGTACGCGGCAACATTCGCCGCCGGCCTGTACTTTGCTTTCGAGGATCTCACCACCCGGCCGGCCGACCTGCAAGTGCTCAGCCCCAACAGTGCGCGGCTGAGCATCATTGAGGGGCGTTATCACCAGGTAAAGCGCATGTTCGGCCACTTCGACAACAAAGTGACGCGCCTGCATCGCGAACGCATGGGCCCGCTGGTGTTGGATGAAAGCCTTGCGCCAGGCCACTATCGGCCGCTGACGGATGAAGAAATCCGGCAAATATGACCGTTCGGCCGATGCGGCCAGAAACCCCTGCGCCCCACTGGCGATCTGGCCCGTCTCCTGCTTGAATCAAGACGCCAGCCGGTTTGACCGGCGAGCCCAACCTCCAAGAAACCCGTTGCCTGCCCACGCCACTTGATCTGTGGGTCTCCCAGGCAAATTGCCCGCCATAACAATACCCGTCGGCCAGCCATCCGGACCGACATGGGCCCTCCTTTCAGGCGTATGCCTACCTGTCACAAAGCGCGTGCAGACTGATCTGCGCGCACTACCCGCTTGCCAGGAGTCTTACGACATGAGGCCAGAAATCGCTGTGCTGGATATACAGGGTCAGTATCGGGTTTACACGGAGTTCTACCGCGCGGACGCTGCAGAAAAGACCATCATCCTGGTCAATGGCTCCATGGCCACCACTGCGTCTTTCGCCCAGACCGTGAAAAGCCTTCACCCGCAGTTCAATGTGGTTTTGTACGATCAGCCCTACGCTGGCCGTTCCAAAGCCCACAACCGCCATGAACACATGCTGACGAAAGAGGTTGAAGGCCAGATCCTTCTGGAGCTGATCGAGCACTTCGCCGCCGAACATGTACTGTCCTTCTCGTGGGGCGGTGTCGCCACCCTCGTCGCGCTCTCCCACCGCCCTCGTCGCGTGGAAAAGGCCGTGATCAGTTCATTCTCGCCGGTGATCAATGCCCCCATGCGCGACTACCTGGAGCGCGGCGTCGACTTCCTCGGCAACCTTGACCGCCACAACGTCGGCCACCTGGTCAACAGCACCCTCGGCAAATACCTGCCGCCGCTGTTCAAACGCTTCAACTACCGGCATGTCAGCAACCTGGCCGCGCACGAGTACGGGCAAATGCACTTTCACATCAACCAGGTACTCAACAGCGACCGCCAGTGCTACCTCAAGGCCGCGCGCGAGATCGACATTCCGGTACTGTTTCTCAATGGTGAGTGGGATGAATACACCAGCGCCCAGGACGCCAGGCTGTTTGAACAGCACGTGGCAAAGAGCAGCTTCGGGACGATCCAGGCGACCGGGCACTTCCTGGACATGGAACACAAGGCGGCGTGCAATGACAGCCGGCGGGCGCTGATGAGCTTTCTGAAACCAGGGCAATCCGCCCCTCGGCTGCGTTATCAGCAGGGCCAGACACAGCATGCATCGTCGCTGTGAAACCCATGCCCTCTGCCGCAGAGGGCTTGGCTTATTCAACGTAAGCCGCACATTTCTCAAAGAAAAACTTCAAATCGGCGCGTGCATCTGGTACAAAGTCAGCCGTTCTGAGCGGGTATAGTTTAGTGGCAAAACGAAAGCTTCCCAAGCTTTAGTTGAGGGTTCGATTCCCTCTACCCGCTCCACTCAGATAGTGCTCTCGCGCCAGAAGACTGGCGACGCGAACCTGCAAAAACCGGCCCTGGTGGCTAATACTGGCGAGTTAAGCCTTTTTGTAGAAGCTAGCTTGCTCGCGAAAAACGTCAACGATAACGCGTGCATTCTGGATAAACGCGGTGTCTTTGAGTTCTTCGCGAGCAAGCTCGCTCCTACAAGGCTTAACTGATCGGCATTAGCCTTGGTGGCCGGTTTTTTTGTGCCTGGAATGTGTACCGAATTGAGGCGCAAGAAACGTAGTTCTCCGTAGAGTTGGCCGGTTTAAAGTGCGATCGTTCGCGGCAAGTCACCTGCCCACCAAGGAGTTCGCTCATGCACTGTGAATACAAACTCATGCCCTCCCCCGTCGGCCAACTGACACTTGTGGCTCGGGACGGCAAACTGGCCGCTATTCTGTGGCCCACCGAACGTGCCAATCGCGTACGCCTGGGTGCCTTGCAAGAAGCCGACGACAGCCCGGTGTTGCAGGAAACCGAGCGCCAACTGAAGGAGTATTTCGCGGGTACCCGCCACCGTTTCGAACTCGAACTGGACTTTGACGGCACCGAATTCCAGCGCAAGGTCTGGGCCGCATTGTTGACTATTCCATTCGGTGAAACCCGCAGCTACAGCCAGATTGCCTCGCAGATCGGCCACCCGAAAGCCGTCCGCGCGGTGGGTGCGGCCAATGGGCGCAATCCGATTTCGATTGTTGCGCCCTGCCACCGCGTGATCGGGGCTTCAGGCGGACTGACCGGATTTGCCGGCGGCCTTGAAGCCAAGCAGTACCTGCTGTCCCTGGAAGATGACGAGCAGACAAAGCTCGCAATCTAATACGTCACGGCAATGGTCCGCGTACAAAGGACCGGTACTGAAACAACGCTCGAAAGCCAAGCGTGTGATAAAGCGAGAGGCCTTGCGTGGAGGCCTCGAGAAAACACCAGCGCGCCCCGAGGCTCATGGCATGGGCCAACGCAGTGTGTATCAAGCGCGTCGAATAGCCTTTGGCGCGATAGGCAGCGTCGGTCCCTATGTCATTCAGGCGAGCCAGGTCATCGCACAGGGTCAGGGTCAATGAGCTGACCGGCTGGCCTTTTTCCGCCAGGGTGAAGTGGTAGAACCGTGCGCCGCGGTCGAGCGCCGCCTGGTGTCGCGCCTGATAGTGCGCAGTTCCTTCGGCAGGCATGCCGAACGCGTTGCCCATGGGGCCGGCCCAATCGTTGAGGTTATGCGCCAAACTGATTTCGCCGTCGCCAGCCACCTGAGGTGAAGCGGCAAACCCTGCCAGATCAAGGACCATCGCGGTGCTCGTTTCTATCTCGATGAAGCCCAGCGTCTCGATGATTTCGCCCAGTGCCTCGACGTGCTCCTGCCGAGCAACCAGCCGGATTGGCAACTTGGTACGACGCATCAAAGCCTCGCATTCGAGCATTGCGTTACCCAACGGCGCGCTCCCCACGCGCACCAACAGCAGATTCCACACACTGCCGTATTCATCATCCCGATAGACATTCACACAGGCGTTGAAACGCCGGTGCGATAGGCTGGTCGCGGCGAAAAAGTACTCTTCGGCGCAGTGGTAGCGCGCCTCGACGAGGTTAGGCATTGGCAGATCCGCTCAAAAGCCCAGTCTTGCGAAGACCTTGCAGGGACACTGTCAGCACTTTCCGAAAGACGCACCGAACCGTTACCGGAGCAACACCTCCAATCTGTTTGCCCTCGGACAAATGTAAAAAGAAATTTCAGAGCTGGGTCATGGTCAGTACTTACATCAGCACTATCAACGGAGCACGACCATGAAATTCTCGAGACTTTCACAGCACCTGTCCCAATGGGCGGGCAGCGCCCGGACCTTTTACGCAGCGCTGGTATTAATCTTCCTGTGGGCCTTGAGCGGACCCTGGTTCCACTACAACGATACCTGGCAACTGATCGTCAACACCTCCACCACCATCATCACTTTCCTGATGGTGTTCCTTATCCAGAACACGCAAAACCGCGACAGCGACATGCTGCACATCAAGATCGATGAACTGTTGAGGGTGACTAAAGATGCGCAGAGCGCCGTACTGAGCCTGGAGGGCCTGGATTTGAAAGCACTGGAAAAACTGCGTCGCGAATACGAGGCCATCGGTGAACGACAAACCGTCGACGTCAACAGCAACGACTCGGTGACCACGGACACCAAACCGCTAAAGACCGATCTGAGCCAGGCCTGAAAAAACGGCGGCTGGATTGATTCCAGCCGCCGTCATTGAATGCGACGCCAACGATCAGCTTTCGTCGCGACGGTTCTTGCCATAGGTGGACGCCAAGGCCCGGGCTTTTTCCAGGCGGGTTTCCAGCTTCGGCAACGTCTCGTCGACCAGCGCCTTTATTTCCGGGATATCAGAAGCGGCGCCTTCCTGCTTGAACAGCGCGATGGCCTCTTCGTTGGCCTTGACCTGCTGGGCGGTGTAAGCGGCATCGAAAGAATCACCGTCGGTGAGTTCAGGCATCAGGTTTTGTGCCTTGTCGACGATCTGCTCGCGAGGCGCAACGGGCAGGTCAAGCTTCTTGGCGATGGCTGCCAGATGCTGATTGGCCAAGGTGCGCTCGTTGATCACCTCGATGGTGTAATCCTTGATTTCCTGTGATGAAGTCTTGGCGTGGGCCATGCGACTGGTTTCGATATCGGCCATGCCTTTGGCCGACGCCTGCTCGATAAACTCGGCAGGCCCCTGGGCCATGACATTACTGGCGCCGAGGCCCAGCAGCAGCGCAAGACTGGCGGTGCGTAACCGGATAGCCATGCGGCTCATGATGAATTCCTCCAGATGAAAAACATGCCGGGGAACGAGCCCCGCCCTGAATCTGAATTTTCAGAGCGGCAAAGGTTTAGAAAAAACTTCCTGGCGCGACGAACGGTCGTCGCGGCTCAGGTGGTTTTACTCCCGAGCAATCCCGGCAACGCATGCACCAGAGCGTTGATCGCAAAACCGATAAACATTACGCCACAGAGCCTGGTGATCAGTACTTCATGGCGCTGATACGCCGTGCGCACGTACCGCGCGCCGACAATCCCGATCAGGATGGCGTACGCCAGCAGTCCACCGACAAAACTCAGGAAAATCAGCCACGGCAACATGTCCCAGGTGAGTAATTCGGCCCGGCTCGCCAGCAACGCGGTAAACGTCGCCACGGCCACCGGATAAGCCTTGGGGTTGGTCAGGCCAAACACCACGCCATGCCAGAAAGGTTGCCGCGCCGCGCCTTGAGGCGCGTCTCCGCTACGGCTGCGGGTGCGGATGGCGCGCATGCCGAGCCAGAACAGATACACACCGCTGAGCACCCCGAGGACGTCAAAAGCGCCGCTGCCGATTTCCCGCGCCCCGACTATTGCGATCAACGCGGTGCTGCACCACACCACATCGCCCAGCAAGTGCCCGCATAAAAAACCGGCGCCCGCCCGACGACCACGGGCCGCACCGATGCCGAACACCGCCAGCACACCAGGTCCTGGGGTGATGCCATAGATAAAACCCGAGGCGAGCACGGCAAACAGCAACGATGGAGTCATGGTGAACACGCTCTGAAAGACGAATAAGGGGGCGCATCGATTGTGCAACGCAGCAATCTTAGCCGCCGCGTTTGGCCAGCACATCCTCGACGTGTTCGATCAGCCATTGCAAGGCACCATCTCCGCCACGCCGTGTATGCCACGCCAGCACGAACCCGAACGACGCAATGTGGAACGGCGGCGGCACCACCAGAAGTCGTTGCGTGTCGATGTTAAGCAATCCCTGTGACGAAACGGTCAGGATCAGGTCGGTGCCCTCGATCAACTGCGGCGCAATGCCCCAGTGCGGCAGGCTGATTGCAACATGCCGCCGCTCGCGGATGGCGGTCAGCGCCCGTTCGATTTCCGGGGTGCCGCTGCCACGCATTTCCAGCAACACATGCGGGCGCGCCAGGTAGGTCGGCAAGTCCAGTGTGCCGTCTTCGGGCAGGCTGGCACGGTCCACCAGACAGGCATAGTGCTCCTCGAACAACGGCGTACTGCGCAGTTCAGCTGGCAGGTCGGGAAAGACCCCGGCCGCCAGGTCGAGTTCTCCACTGAGCACGCCGTCCACCATGCCTTCGCGACTGGCATGGAGGATCTGCAGGTCGATACCCGGTGCGAATTCGCGCAACCTGCGCACCAGTCCGGGCAACAGTAGCGCAGCGCCATAATCCGACATGGCCAGACGAAACGTGCGCTTGGCCGAAGTCGGATCGAATCGGTTCGGTGCCAGCAGCGATTGCACCTGAGCCAACGCGTCGGCCAGTGGCGCGGCCAGCTCCAGCGCACGCGCGGTTGGCACCAGGCCGCCACCCTGGCGCACCAGCAGCGGATCCCCCAGCAAATCCCGCAAGCGCGCCAGCGCATGGCTGACCGCGGGCTGACTCAGGTGCAGGCGTTCGGCGGCACGGGTCACGTGTTGCTCGCTGAGCAAGGCGTCCAGAATCACCAGCAAGTTAAGGTCAATGCGACGAAGATCATTCATGGCATGCATGGTCTGCATAAGAACTTGGAATTTAAATCTGCGCGACGAATAGCTTAGAGTCCAGCAAAACCTTCTGGAGCATTCTCATGAGCACATTGCATTGGCTGGGATTACTGCTGCTGGCGGTCATCGCCGGAGCCGTGGTGCCGTTTCAAAGCGCGATCAATGCCAACCTCGGACGCGGCCTGGGTCATCCTTTATGGGCAACCCTGGCTTCGCTGATGGTGAGCATTCTGGTGTTGCTGCCAGTGATGCTGGCCCTGCGCTTACCGCTGCCCGACCTGGGCTTTATCACCAAGGCACCGTTGTGGATGTGGGCAGGCGGCGCGTTCGGCGTGTGCTTTATTTCCCTGGCGCTGGTGTTGATGCCCAAGCTGGGCGCCTCGGGTTTTATCGCCTTGGCCCTGGCCGGACAAATCCTCGCCTCGTTGCTGCTGGATCACTTTGGCCTGTTTGGCCTGGCAGAGCGGCAGCTGACGGCACCCCGAATGCTCGGAGCACTGATGTTACTGGGCGGTGTGCTGTTGATTCAGTTCAGCGCGGCGCCCGCCAAGGCCCTGACCGCTGCTTGACGCTCGATCAGCTACGCTCGGCAGCCAGCTGGTTGATCTGCGCGGGCTCGATAATCGGCTGCGCGGCACCGTGGCGGACCACCGTCAGCATTGCCCGGCCCAGGCTCTCGGTGCTCACCACCCAGGCCGGCCGCACACGACGAATCACTGACAGCACGGGGTTGATGACGGTGTAGATCGATTGGTAAAGCGCGGTTTTCGAGCGCACGCCGTACAGTGGCTGAATCACACCCGGACGGAACAGATAGACCGCCTTGAACGGCAGGCGCAGCAACGCGTTTTCGGTCTTGCCCTTGATCCGCGCCCACATCACCTTGCCCTGCCCGGAACTGTCGGTGCCGGCGCCGGAGACGTAGACAAAGGTCATCTGCGGATTGAGTCGCGCCAGGGTGCTGGCGGCCACCAGCGTCAGGTCATAGGTCTGGCGGGTATAGGTGTCTTCATCCATCCCGACCGAGGACACCCCCAGGCAAAACAGACAGGCATCAAATCCCTGGAGCAAGTGCTCCAGGGGCTGGAAGTCAAACATATCGGCATGCAGCACCTGGTGCAGCTTGCCGTGTTCCTGAGTCAAGGCGGTACGCCCCACCGCCACCACTTCCTGCACATCAGCGGCCAGCAGGCACTCGCGCAACACGCCTTGGCCGACCATGCCGGTGGCACCGAACAGTAGAACTCTCATAAGGGTAAACCTCAGCGGCAAGCATCAAGCTTCAAGCTTCAAGCTTCAAGCTTCAAGTTAAGAGCAGTGTGCAGATTAACAGCTTGTTGCCCGAGGCTTATAACTTGCCGCTGTTCCCCTCAGAACGCGCTGCGGAAAATCTCCTCAATCTGCCGCTGATCGGCAGGCCGGGGATTGGTCAGGCCACAGGCGTCCTTGAGGGCGTTGGTCGCCAGCAACGGGATGTCTTGCACCTTGGCGCCGAGTTCGCGCAGACCGGCGGGGATCTCGACGTCCTGGGACAGGCAGCGAATCGCGGCAATGGCGGCTTGGGCACCTTCTTCCGGGGTCAAGGACTGGGTCTCGACACCCATGGCTCGGCCCACGTCGCTCAGGCGCGCGGCGCTGACGCTGGCATTGAAGCTTTGCACATGCGGCAACAGCACCGCATTGCAGACGCCGTGAGGCAGGTCATACAGACCGCCCAACTGGTGGGCCATGGCGTGGACGAAGCCCAGGGACGCGTTGTTGAAAGCCATGCCGGCAAGGAATTGGGCGTAGGCCATGTTCTCCCGGGCGGCCATGTCGCTACCGTCGCGCACGGCCAGGCGCAGGTTGGCGCTGATCAGTTCGATGGCCTTGATTGCACAAGCATCGGTAATCGGGTTGGCGGCGGTGGAGACATACGCTTCGATGGCGTGGGTCAACGCATCCATGCCGGTAGCCGCCGTGAGCCCCTTGGGCATGGCGACCATCAGCGCAGGATCGTTGACGGACAGCAGTGGCGTTACGTTACGGTCGACAATCGCCATTTTCACGTGCCGGGTTTCGTCGGTGATGATGCAAAACCGCGTCATCTCGCTGGCCGTACCGGCGGTGGTATTGATCGCCACCAGTGGCAGTTGCGGCTGGGTCGATTGGTCGACCCCTTCGTAGTCACCGATGTGCCCGCCGTTGGTGGCGCACAGGGCGATGCCCTTGGCGCAGTCATGGGGCGAGCCGCCGCCCAGGGACACCACGAAATCGCAGCCACTGTGCTGGAGCAACGCCAGGCCTTTCTCGACATTCTCGACGTTGGGGTTGGGCTTGGCGCCGTCATAGAGCACCGAATCGATGTCTTGCCTGGCCAGTTGGTCGGCGATCATGGCAGCAACGCCCGCCTTGGCCAGTCCGGCGTCAGTCACGATCAGCGCCTTGCGAAAACCGTAGTTGCGGATGGCGGTCATGGCTTCGTCGAGGCAGCCGATGCCCATGATGTTGACGGCGGGAATGAAGAAGGTGCTGCTCATGGTGATTTCCTCGGGATACGTTGATGCCTACAGCATCGACCCCACCCGCCTGTGGGATCTTGATCAGGATCAACGTCGGCCCGTGATAAAGTCACCGTCCAGCCGTTTTTGAGTAGACCCGCCGCAATGAAGGATTTCCAGGATATCGACGCCTCCCTTGAAGACTGGAACGTGCTGCGCGGCAGCATCGCCTTCGCCGCAATCCTGATCGGTAACGGCGCCAGTCGCGCAGTGTGGGAGGATTTTGCCTACGACTCGCTGTTCGAAAACGCTCGCGCCGTGGAAGAAAAACCCCTGGGCGCTTCCGAGTTGAGCGTGTTTGACGCGATGCAGACCCGCAGCTTCGAGCAAGTGCTGGGCGCACTGAAAACCACCAGCCGGGTCAACAAGGCCCTGGCCGTCAGCTCTGCGGCGCCGCGTAATCGTTACTATGCAATCAAGGAAGCGCTGATCAATACCATCCACGCCGTGCATATTCCGTGGCGCCTGGTACAGCCAACGACCCTGACCACGATCAATCAGGAGTTGGCGCGTTACCCAACGGTGTTCACCAGCAACTACGACCTGCTCAACTACTGGTCGATCCTCCATGCACCGGGTATCGATGACCTGTTCCGTGGTGCCGACGCGCACTTTGATTTGCGCAACACTGCGACCGACACCCCACGCATTCTCTACCTGCACGGTGGTTTGCACCTGGTGCGCAATCTCGATGGCTCGGCGCGCAAACTGGCGTCCACCGACAGCACCCTGCTCAGCAGTTTCGCCATCAACAATACCCTCAAGACCCTCGACGACGTGCCCTTGTTTGTCAACGAAGGCCCGAGTGGCGAGAAGCTCAAGAGCATTCGCAGCTCGGATTACTTGTCGTTCTGCTATGAGCAGTTGTTGGAGCAGGAGGGCGCGCTGTGCATCTTCGGCCATCATCTGGGTGAGCAGGATTCACACTTGGTGGAGGCGATCCGACAGTCGAAGATCAAGTCCCTGGCCATCTCGGTATCTGGTCGCAGCGAGGGGTTTATCCAGCAGCAAAAGCGCCGTTATGCGGGGTTGTTCGAGGGAATGGATATAGATCTGCGGTTCTTTGCAGCGCGCACTCATGCGCTGGGCAATCCAGCGCTGTCCATACCCGTCGAACACTGATCTGCACCTCAATGAGGATCCCGTGTGGGAGCGGGCTTGCTCGCGATTGAAGCGTGTCAGCCAATACATCCGGCGACTGACCCACCACAATCGCGAACAAGCCCGCTCCACATTTGCTCAACGCTATTCTTCGGAGCTGTGCACCACCACCAGCAACTGCGCCTGCACCTCCCCCACCGAGCGAATCCGATGAGGCTTTTGTGCGTTGAAATGAAGCGCGTCGCCCCGCTCCAGAATTACCCGCTCATTCATGAAATCCACCTCCACCCGACCTTCGTGAACGAACAGAAACTCTTCCCCCATATGTTCCTTGAAGGTCTTGTCGCTGAACTCAGTCGGCGGGTAGATGATAAATGGCAACAGGCTGCGCTGACTGACCTGGTGAGCCAGCACCGCATAGCCCGGTGACGCCTCGGTACCGGACAAAAGCTGGCGTTCGTGACTACGCACCAGGCTGTAACTGTCGAGGCTGGCATTGTCTTCGCTGAACAGCTCTTCAACCTTGACGTTCAGCGCCTTGGCCAGTTTCAGCGCTGCGGCAATCGACGGTGTGTTCAAGCCACGCTCGACTTTGGACAGGTAACTCTTGGTCATGGCGGATTTTTCGGCCAAGGCTTCCAAGCTAATGCCGAGTTTTTTTCTTAGTAATTTCAAACGGATAGACATTCGCAGCGATTAATCCAGGCAGGACGCGATGATTATTGCTTGTCAATGACACAGAGTGTCATATAGCATCTTTTGTGTCATTTGTGCGAACCCAACGACCTTGCGAGCAGCGGGAACCAGCAAATCGACGTCCATTGAACCTTCCAAAGGGACACCGATATGGCCAAGACATTAGCACTTGCGAAAGAACAACTGGTCAAGCAAGTGCTGACCCAGATGCAAAATACCCTGGCGGATAATACGTGGACTGACCGGCAAAAGCTGGCCTTGACCTGCCGTATTCTGTTCGAGAACGGTCACGACTCCGGTCTCGCCGGGCAGATCACCGCGCGAGGGCCAACACCGGGCACCTACTACACCCAGCAACTGGGCCTGGGTTTCGATGAAATCACCGCTGGCAACCTGCTGCTGGTCAACGAAGACCTTGAAGTATTGGAGGGCCACGGCATGCCCAACCCGGCCAACCGTTTTCACAGTTGGGTGTACCGAGGCCGGCCGGATGTGAACTGCATCATCCACACCCATCCTACCCACATTGCCGCCCTGTCAATGCTGGAAGTACCGCTGCAGGTGTCGCACATGGACCTCTGCCCGCTGTATGAAGACTGCGCGTTCCTGGAGGCCTGGCCCGGCGTGCCGGTGGGTAACGAAGAAGGTGAAATCATCACCACCGCCCTGGGCGACAAGCGCGCCATCCTGCTGTCGCATCACGGCCAGTTATCCACCGGTAGCAGCATCGAAGAAGCCTGTGTGATAGCGCAATTGATCGAACGGGCAGCCAAACTGCAACTGCTGGCCATGGCAGCCGGCACTATCAAGCCGATCCTGCCGGCGCTGGGACGCGAGGCCCACGATTGGATCTCCAAACCCAAGCGCCACGGCGCAGCGTTCAACTACTACGCCCGGCAGAACCTGCGTCAACACGCCGATTGCCTGAACTGAAGCCTTTTTCGACCGGAGATCCTCCATGTCCAGCCCTACTATTCACGGCATCATCGGCTACACCATCACCCCTTTCAGCGCCGACGGCGCTCGCGTCGACCTCGACGCCCTGGGCCGTTCCATCGAGCGTTTGATCGACAGCGGCGTACAGGCCATCGCGCCGCTCGGCAGCACGGGCGAAGGTGCCTACCTGAGCGACGCGGAGTGGGACGAAGTCAGCGCCTACAGTATTTCGAAGGTCGCCAGGCGGGTGCCGACCATCGTCAGCGTGTCCGACCTGACCACCGCCAAGGCCGTACGTCGCGCCCGTTTCGCCGAAGGGCAAGGCGCCGATGTGGTCATGGTGCTGCCGGCTTCTTACTGGAAACTCAGCGAAGCACAGATCTTCGCGCACTATGCGGCCATCGGCGAGAGCATCGGCGTGCCGATCATGCTTTATAACAATCCGGCCACCAGCGGCACGGACATGTCGGTGGAGTTGATCCTGCGCATCGTCAACAGCGTCGACAATGTGACGATGGTCAAAGAGAGCACCGGTGATATTCAGCGCATGCACCAGTTGTATCGCCTGAGTGACGGCAAATTGCCGTTCTATAACGGCTGTAACCCCTTGGCGCTGGAAGCCTTCGCCGCTGGTGCCAAAGGGTGGTGCACCGCCGCACCGAATCTTATTCCACAACTCAACCTGGACTTGTACCAGGCGGTGCTGGCCAACGATTTGAACACGGCACGGGACCTGTTCTACCGCCAGTTGCCCTTGCTGGACTTCATCCTCAAGGGCGGTTTACCGGCGACGATCAAGGCCGGTTTGCGGATGACCGGGTTGGAAGCTGGCGATCCGCGACTGCCGGTGTTTCCGCTGGATGAGACAGACCGCACGCAATTGAGCACGCTTTTGGCGACATTGCGTTAAGCCAGAGCCAATAGCCTCGAAAAAACCCCGGCACTCCCGTGTCGGGGTTTTCGCGTTCACGGGAACTGTCAGGTCTTGTCTTTGATGGTGGTCGTGGGACCGTTGGTCTTGACGCTTTCGATGCCCTTGTCCCGAGCGGCTTCCGAAGCATACTGCTCGCTATTGCCGATCACCTGGTGATTGGCGGCTTTGAGGTTGAAGTACGGTTGGCCGCTCTTGGCGAGTTTTTTCTCATAACGCTCAGCCAGCGGACTGTTGGCCTGAACCGAGGCGATACCGTTTTCAGCGGCACTTTGAGTGGTGTAAAGCTCACTGGTCAAAATAGTTTCCGCATTGCCTGCCTTAAGCACAAAGCGAAATTGCCCATTGGTGCTTTTTTCTAACTCATACCATCCAGCCATGCTCTGCTCCCTTTAACCGAGAATGCGATCAACGACCTGTAGGATTAAAGGCCATGCTCGCTTTTTTGCCACCCGGGAGCACTCTTTGAGCACTGCCCGGAGACAAATGACAATAATTCTCGATATCATTCACGACTTTCCTGTCGCGCGCGCTGTCAGAAGGATATCCATGTCTCGTTTCAAGCCCGACCCGTGGTCGCCCGAGACCTTTCGCGGTTTTTATGCAGATATCCTGCATTACCTGCGCAAGCGCACGGACAATGCCAGCGACGCGGCGGACATGACACAGGATGTCTTCACCCAATGGCTGGACTACCGCGACCGGGCCAAGGTCGAGCAGCCACGGGCATTTCTGTTTCAAATGGCGCGCAACCTGCTGCGTGATCATTGGCGCAAACAGAAAGTGCGACACCTCGTTCACCACGAACAGGCCGACCGGGATGCCGAGCCTTTTATCGACGAGCAAAACGATCCGATGGCCGCCGCCCAACGCATCCAACGCCTGGAACAGTT
Organism: Pseudomonas sp. GQ91; assembly: GCF_059758795.1. Classification (NCBI taxonomy): domain Bacteria; kingdom Pseudomonadati; phylum Pseudomonadota; class Gammaproteobacteria; order Pseudomonadales; family Pseudomonadaceae; genus Pseudomonas; species Pseudomonas sp. GQ91. Next base: position 280,592 of record NZ_JCAXED010000003.1, on the reverse strand, counting down.
GAAAGAAGTCCTCGGTGAACTCTCGCCGCGCCGGCGAGAAGCCCTTATGCTGCACCGCTTCGAAGGCCTGAGCCAGGCCCAGATCGCCGAACGCATGGGGATTTCGATCAGCATGGTGGAAAAGCACATTGCCTTTGCCCTGCTGCACTGCAAGCAGCGACTTCAACGAGAACCGGGCAAGGAGCAGCCAGAATGACCCGCTTGAGCGACACCGACAGCCGTGAAATTGATGAGCACGACGCCATCGATGCCCAGGCCGCCAGTTGGTTTGCGCGCAACCGCCACGAAGGCGGCCAGGTCGACCGCAAGGCATTTGCCGCCTGGCATGCCGAGCCGGCGCATGCCCGCGCCTACGCCGAATTCGAACAGCTGTGGGCCGACCTCGGCCAGTTGCAGCAACTCAACAAACCCATCCCGCTGCCCCCTCGCAAACCCTCGGTCTGGCGACCGGCGCTGGCCGTCGCGGCAGCGCTGGTGTGTGCGGTGCTGAGCAACAACCTCGGCGCCCCCCGTGGGCTCTATCACGCCGACGTCGCGGCACAAGGCAAAGGTATGCGCAGCCTGAACCTGCCGGACGGCAGCACGTTGTACATCAACGCCAATACCCGGTTGCGGGTCGACTTCAACGCCTATCGCCGCGAGGTCTCTCTGGACCAGGGCCAGTTGTACCTGGAAGTGGCGCCTGACAAGGAGCGACCGCTGTTCGTGCGCGCAGGCGAAGCCAATGTGCGGGTGGTGGGCACCGCGTTCGATGTGCGACGCAGCCAGCAGCAGCTGGTCGTCAGCGTCGCCCACGGAAAGGTCGCCTTCGAGCCCGACCACAAGGCCGACGCCACATTGCTCGGTGCACAACAGCGAGCCAGCTACAGCTACGCCAAGGGCACCGTGCAACGACAAACCCTGGGCGCCGGCGAAATTGCCGACTGGCGCAGCGGACACCTGTCCTTTCGCAACCGCGAACTGGCCAGCCTGATCGACGAACTGAACCTGTACCGCCCCAAGGCGGTGGTGCTGGCCGACGGTGCGGTGGGGCAACTGAAGGTCTCGGGCAACCTTGATGTGAATGACCCGGACGCGCTGCTCAACGCGTTGCCGGCGCTGCTACCGGTCAAGACCGTGGTGCTGAAAGACGGAAAAATCAGGATCGAGGCGCGTCAATAAGACAGCATCGCCCACTTGAGAATATTTTACATTCGCATGTGTGGTTTTTTTTGGCTGCCGCGTCTTCCTCCGGTCTGCGTTTGATACGCATGCCTTTTTTGGCTATTTAGCCGCTTTGGGGGATTTCATGTTTCGCGCGCCTTGCCATACTCAGCAGCTGTTTCTTCGACCGACACTCATCGCCACGTGCCTGGCCTTCTGCCTCACGGCCCAGGCCGAATCGTTCAACTGGCAACTGCCGGCTCAGCCTCTGGCCACCTCATTGAGCCAGGTGGCACAACAGGCGAAAATCCAGCTGCTGTTTGATGAAGAGCTGCTGCGCAATATGCAGGCGCCAGCCATCCACGGCGACTATACCCCGCAAGTGGCAATCCGCACGCTGTTGAGCAACCGCGAACTGACGCTGATCAAAGTTGGCAGCACCTATGTGGTGCGCCCGCAGGAAAGCAAAACCACCAGCAGCGGTGTGATTCAACTGGACGCCTTGAGCGTGATTGGCAACGGCAATCAAGTCGACTCCAGCACCGTGGGCCGCTCCACCCTGTCCCAGGCCGATATCGACCGCTACCAGCCCAACAACATCGCCAGTCTGGTGCAGACATTGCCGGGTGTGACCATGGGGGGCTCGATGAAACCGGGCGGCCAGACCATCAACATCCGCGGCCTGGGCGATGCCGAAGATGTGCCCTTGACCGTCGATGGCGCGACCAAAAGCGGGTTCGAGCGCTATCAGCAGGGCACCGTGTTCATCGAGCCTGAGTTGATCAAGAGCATCGAGGTGGAAAAAGGCCCGCACTCGGCTTTCACCGGTAACGGTGGCTTTGGCGGGACCGTCAACATGATCACCAAAGACGCCCCGGACTTGCTCAAGGACGGTCGCGACAGCGGCGCGATGCTCAAGTACGGTTACTCCAGCAATGACCACGAACAGGTCTACAGTGGCGCCGTCTACGGGCGTACCGACGATGGCCGCTTCGACGCACTGGCCTACCTGACTCAGCGCGACGGCGGCGACATGAAGCTGGCAGATGCCCGCCCCGATCCAAATAACGCATTCCCGATCAACCCCCAGCGCCTGCCCAACAGCGCGCAAAATGTCGACGGCAAACTGTTCAAGCTCAACCTGCACCTGACCGACGAACACAGCGTCGGCATGTCCTACTCTCGCTCCAACAGCCAGCGCTGGACGCCTTTCTCGGCCAAAAGCTACCCGACGCCACCCAGCCAGAGCAATATCGACCGTTATGGCTACGAGGGAGCGCTGAAACGGTTTTTAGCCAACCGAACCACGGTCGACACCACCTGGTCGGGCAAATACGAGTATCAGCCGCTGGACAATCCGTGGGTGGACATGAAGCTCAGCTATTCGCAGTCCGACACCGATCAGACCGACGAACGCAACGCCGACGCTTACTTCAGCCTGGCCACCGGCGGGCGCAAGATGGACACCGCCTACACCGACAAGATTCTTGAACTGCGCAATATCAGCCGGTTCAACACCGGCCCGCTGGAGCACGCCCTGACCACCGGCGTGCAACTGCGCAAGCACATCCGGGAAACCGAGAGTTGGATGCCCGGCTCGACCCACGACACCCCCAAATACAACCATGGGCATTTCCAGCCGTCGTTCATGCCCCACGGTAAAGTCGACACTCACGCGTTCTACCTGCAGGACGCCGTGACCCTGGGCGACGTGACCATCACCCCGTCCCTGCGCTACGACCATGTGCGCAACCGCGGCGACGCCAACGATGCGCCGTACTACAGCAGCCAGGACCCAGCGGTTGGCCATGACTACAGCAACCGCACTTACACTGGCTGGTCACCGCGTCTGGCAGCGTTTTGGCAAGTTACCCCGGACGTGGCCATGTTCGCCAACTGGAGCCGCACCTGGCGCGCACCGGTGATCGACGAGCAGTATGAAGTCCAGGGCCTGGGCAGCCGCACTGCCACCAGCCTCGACCTCGACCCGGAGCGCATCACCGCAATTACCCTGGGTAACGTCACTAACTTTTCCAACGTGATTGCCAGTGGCGACAACCTGCAACTGCGCACAACGCTGTTCCACAACAAAATCGAAGACGAGATTTTCAAGGCCACCGGCATCGGTTGCCAGCAACAAATGGTGGTGCCCGGCAGCATTGCCGATGTCTGCACCGACCAAGCAGCGAAGTCCAATTACCGGAATGTCGGCGGCATGACCATCAAGGGCTTCGAGCTCGAAGGCTACTATGACTCCAACTATCTGTTCGGTTCCTTGAGCTACTCATGGGCCACCGGCAAACGCGAAAACCCTTACACCAACCCTTGGGCAACCGACCTCCACGTCTGGGCACGTGATATACCGCCGGCCAAATGGGTTGCCGTGCTGGGCACTAAAATCCCGAGCTGGGACGCACAAGTCGGCTGGCAAGGGCAATTCGTGCGCAAGACCGACCGCCTGCCCAGTGACAGATACTCAGGCGGCTTGAACAGTTCGGTAGGCGACCGTTTCTACGATCAGTACGCAAACGCCAGCTATGACACCCAAGGCCTGTTCGCCAACTGGAAGCCGCAACAGGCGTATCTGAAAGGTACCGAAGTCAACTTCACCGTCGACAACCTGTTCAATCGCAGCTACCTGCCCGCCTTGAGTGGCGACAGTGCCTACAGCGTAGGGCGCAACGCGAAAATCAGCGTGACGCGGTTTTTCTAGGCCGGAGGCTGCTATTCGCAGCCCCGTCGATACCGTCTTGAAGCTCGCCAAGCAACCGTAACGCCCGAGCGCTCCCTACCCAATGCAGCTCAAGACGGGATTCGCAGACGTCTAAATGGACAGGTAACCATCGGCCCGCAACAGGCTTTCCAGGCAATGCTCGGTGATGTTGTAGAACGCCTTGAGTTCCTCGATTTTGACCAACAACTGAGTCGGGTCAACCGGCTCTGGGCGTTTGACCGCAAGGATCATCTTGTTCTTGTTGGTGTGTTCCAGGGAAATGAACTCGAAGACCTTGGTCTCGTAGCCACAGGCTTCCAGGAACAATGCCCGCAGACTGTCGGTGAGCATTTCCGCCTGCTGGCCCAGGTGCAGGCCGTATTGCAACATGGGTTTGAGCAACACCGGGCTCTGGATCTGCAAGCGGATCTGCTTGTGACAGCACGGCGAGCACATGATGATCGACGCGCCGGAGCGGATACCGGTATGAATCGCGTAATCGGTGGCAATGTCACAGGCATGCAGGGCGATCATCACTTCCAGTTCGCTCGGCGCCACGCTACGCACGTCGCCACACTTGAACTGCAGCCCGGGGTGCTCCAACCGAGCCGCGGCGGTGTTGCACAAGGTCACCATGTCTTCGCGCAACTCGACGCCCGTCACCTGGCCCTCGGCCTTGAGGGTGTTGCGCAGGTAATCATGGATCGCGAAGGTCAGGTAACCCTTGCCCGAGCCAAAATCCGCGACCCGCACCGGCTGATCCAGTTGCAACGGCGAGGAGGTCAGCGCATGGCTGAACACTTCGATGAACTTGTTGATCTGCTTCCACTTGCGCGACATCGCCGGGATCAACTCGTGCTTGGCATTGGTCACGCCCAGGTCGGCGAGAAACGGCCGGCTCAAGTCGAGGAAACGGTTCTTCTCACGGTTGTGCTCGGCCGACGGCGCCTCACGCAACTGTTGCGGCTTGCTTCTGAACAGCGAGCTTTTGTTCTTTTTGCTGTATTCCAACTGCGCTTCGTCGGTGACCGACAACAGGTGCGCGTTCTTGAACGAGGCCGGCAGCAGCCCGGCAATTGCCGCCACGCCCTCTTCCACGGCGAAGTTCTTGGTGATGTCGCGGGTTTTGTAGCGATAGACGAAGGACAGACACGGCTGTTCCTTGACCGTCAGTTGCTTGATGATCAGGCGCTGCAGGTCTGCTTCATCGCCAACGTACTTGGCCAGTACCAATTTGATAAAGGCGTTTTGCTCAAGGCTCGCGCTCAGCAGTTCGATGAACTGCGCATGATGATCCGGCGCGGGGCTGGCAGGTTTGGCAGTAACAGACATGAACAAAAACGCCTCGGGCTGGAAATGCCGGGCATTTTAAGGGGGATAGGGCGCCAGGGCACGGAGTTATTTGCCCAACGGACACCACCATTGAAAAATGTGGGAGCGGGCTTGCTCGCGATAGCGGTGGATCAGTCAACATCTTCAGTGACTGACACTGCGCTATCGCGAGCAAGCCCGCTCCCACATTTTTGAACGGGTTACTTCAGGACGATCAGGCGGTTGGGCAACTCATTGCGCGCATGCGTCACCGGCACATGCTCCTTGAGCAGTTCGCCGCAGGCCTCGATGCACGTGATAAATCCGGCCAGCGTCTGCCCCTGTTTCACCTGCTGGGTAAACGTCTTGACGATGGCATCCCAACGGCTGTCATCCAGCCGTTGGGAAATCCCGTCATCCACCAGGATTTCCACATACCGTTCGGCTTCGCTGACAAAAATCAGCAGGCCGGTGCTGCCGACGGTGTGGTGCAGATTCTGCTCCAGGAACTGCCGGCGCGCCAGGTTCGACGCCCGCCAATGCCGCACGGTGCGCGGGATCAGTCGGGTGGTGATCGACGGCAGCCGGAACAGCAGGCACAACACAATGAACGTCGCCCATTGGGTCAAAAGCAAGGTGTGCATGCTCAGCCAGCCAAACAGGTAATGCACGATTCCCGGCACCACCAGCGCCACCACACTGGCCCACAACAATGGGATGTAGGCGTAGTCGTCGGCACGGGCCGCCAGCACGGTCACCAGTTCTGCGTCGGTCTGTTGCTCGACCCTGGCGATCGCTTCGGCGACCTGACGTTGCTCGTGTTCACTCAGTAATGCCATGGTTGTAGTTGCTCGTTAGTTATTGTCATTACCAGCCGCCCGAAGCCCCGCCACCGCCGAAACCACCGCCGCCGCCTCTGAATCCGCCACCACCGCCCCCGCCCCCGCCACGGCCGCTGCTGCTGAGAATGGCCAGCAGAATGGCACCCACCGGCAGGCCCATGCGATTGCACAACCACAACACCACCAGCAGCAGGATGAACAGACCGATGGAGAACACCGGGTTGTTCCTGGCAAAATCGGGATCAGCGACATGGGCTGGCACCGCCAGCGGTTCACCGCCCACCACCTGCAGCATGGCGGCAACGCCATCGCTGATACCCTGGCTGAAATTCCCCGCCTTGAACGCTGGCGTGATCACCTGATTGATGATCACCCAGGACTGCGCATCGGTGAGCACGCCTTCCAGGCCGTAGCCGACTTCGATGCGCAACTTGCGCTCATCGCGGGCGACGATCAACAGTGCGCCATTGTCCTTGCCCTTTTGGCCAATCCCCCAATGTCGCCCCAACTGATAACCGAAATCCTCAATCGGCAATCCTTGCAGGTCCGGCACCGTGACCACCACGATCTGATCCCCGGTGGTTTGCTCCAGCGCCTGCAATTGCTGGCTCAGGCGCTCACGCACCGCCGGCTCGATCATTTGCGCGTTATCAACCACCCGCCCGGTCAAGGCCGGGAAGTCCAGGGCGGCCTGGGCAGTCAGGCACCAGGACAGCAGTAACGCCGCCAGCCACCAAGCACGCCGGCCCATCAGAATTTCACTTGCGGCGCTTTATCGGCATCGGCACTGGTAGCCTCGAAGTTGGCGCGGATCGGCAAGTCGCTGTACATCACGCTGTGCCACAGACGACCAGGAAAGGTCCGAATCTCGGTATTGAACGCCTGCACCGCAGCGATAAAATCACGACGCGCGACGCTGATACGGTTTTCGGTGCCTTCAAGCTGCGATTGCAGGGCCAGGAAGTTCTGGTTGGCCTTCAGGTCCGGATAACGCTCGGACACCACCATCAGGCGGTTTAGGGCGCCGCTCAAACCGTCCTGGGCTTGCTGGAACTGCTTGAGTTTTTCCGGGTTGTCGAGGGTGCTGGCGTCCACCTGGATCGAGGTGGCCTTGGCCCGCGCTTCGATCACCGCAGTAAGGGTGTCCTGCTCGTGGGCAGCGTAGCCCTTGACCACTTCCACCAGGTTGGGGATCAGGTCGGCGCGTCGTTGATACTGGTTCTGCACCTGGGCCCAGGCCGCCTTGACCTGCTCGTCGAGGGTCGGAATCTTGTTGATGCCACAACCGCTCAGCACGGTGCTGATCAGTAACAGAGCGGCTGCTTTCCAGCCCCATCGAAGAGTATGTGCTGCTTGCATGGTGTTTCTCCTGCCCAATCCTATGGAATTTGATGACTGACCCTATACATCGCGCGCTTGGGGCATAATCCGCCATCACTGGATTGCATTGAGCCAATCAGCTAAAAAGATGCCCAGCGCGATAGAGAGTTCAGAAGTGTGCGGCATTTATCCGAATAACACCCGAACAACAATAGCCGTTCCCAACATTTTGGCCGAGTAGCGTTCCGCTTGAACGCTGCACAGGGCGCCAAAAAAGGATATTCATGAAGAAGCTGTGTTTGCTGGGCCTTGTTGCCACTCTGGCCAGTTACCCCGTTATCGCCGAGACCAGGCCCGCTACGCTTAAAGACAAGGACGCCTTCGTCAGCGACCTGCTCAGGCAAATGACCCTCGATGAAAAGATCGGCCAGTTGCGCCTGATCAGCATCGGCCCGGAAATGCCCCGCGAGATGATCCGCAAGGAAATTGCCGCCGGTCGCATTGGCGGCACCTTCAATTCCATCACCCGCGCGGAAAACCGTCCGATGCAGGACGCGGCCATGCGCAGCCGGTTGAAGATCCCGATGTTTTTCGCCTATGACGTGATTCACGGCCATCGGACGATTTTCCCTATCAGCCTGGCGCTGGCGTCGAGCTGGGACATGGACGCCATCGCTCGTTCCGGGCGCATCGCCGCCAAGGAAGCCGCCGCCGACAGCCTCGACATTACCTTTGCGCCAATGGTCGATATCTCCCGCGACCCGCGCTGGGGCAGGACCTCCGAAGGCTTTGGCGAGGACACCTACCTGGTGTCGCGCATCAGCGAAGTGATGGTCAAGGCCTTTCAGGGCCCAAGCCCGGCCCAGGCCGACAGTCTGATGGCCAGCGTCAAGCACTTCGCCCTGTACGGCGCGGTGGAAGGCGGTCGCGACTACAACGTGGTCGACATGAGCCCGGTGAAGATGTACCAGGATTACCTGCCGCCCTACCACGCCGCGATCAAGGCCGGTTCCGGCAGCGTGATGGTGGCGCTGAACTCGATCAACGGCATCCCGGCCACCGCCAACACCTGGTTGATGCACGACCTGCTGCGCAAGGAATGGGGTTTCAAAGGCCTGACCGTCAGCGATCACGGCGCGATCTTCGAGCTGATCAAGCACGGCGTGGCCAAGGATGGGCGGGAAGCGGCCAAGCTGGCGATCAAGGCCGGTATCGACATGAGCATGAACGACCAGTTGTACGGCAAGGAACTGCCCGGCCTGCTCAAATCCGGCGAAATCGAACAGAGCGACATCGACAACGCCGTGCGCGAAGTGCTGGGCGCCAAATATGACATGGGCCTGTTCGCCGATCCGTACCTGCGTATCGGCAAGGCGGCAGATGATCCGGCCGACACCTATGCCGAGAGTCGCCTGCACCGCAGCGAAGCGCGCGACATTGCGCGGCGCAGCCTGGTATTGCTGAAAAACCGGAACCACACGCTGCCGCTGAACAAATCCGCGACCATCGCGCTGGTGGGCCCGCTGGCCAAGGCACCTATCGACATGATGGGCAGTTGGGCCGCTGCGGGTCGACCCGATCAGTCGGTGACCCTGCTGGACGGCATGAGCCACGCCATCGGCGCGAACGGCAAGGTGATCTACGCCCGTGGCGCCAACATCACCGACGACAAGGCCGTGGTGGACTACCTGAACTTCCTCAACTTCGACGCGCCGGAAGTGGTGGACGATCCGCGCTCGGCCCAGGCGATGATCGATGAAGCGGTGAAGGCTGCCAGGCAGGCTGACGTGGTGGTGGCCGCCGTGGGCGAATCTCGTGGCATGTCCCATGAATCCTCCAGCCGCACCGACCTGAACATCCCGCAAAGCCAGCGCGAGCTGATCAAGGCGTTGAAGGCGACCGGCAAACCGCTGGTTCTGGTATTGATGAACGGCCGCCCGCTGTCGATCCTTGAAGAAAACCAACAAGCCGATGCGATCCTGGAAACCTGGTTCGCCGGTACCGAAGGCGGCAACGCGATTGCCGATGTGCTGTTCGGTGACTACAACCCGTCGGGCAAACTGCCGATCACCTTCCCACGTTCGGTGGGCCAGATTCCGACCTACTACAACCACCTGACCATTGGCCGGCCGTTCACGCCGGGCAAACCGGGCAACTACACCTCGCAGTATTTCGACGACACCACCGGACCGTTGTATCCGTTCGGTTATGGCTTGAGCTACACCACGTTCAGCCTGTCGGACATGGCGCTGTCGTCCACCACCCTGAACAAGACCGGCAAGCTCGAGGCCAGCGTCATCCTGAAAAACACCGGCAAGGTCGATGGCGAAAGCGTGGTTCAGTTGTACATCCAGGACGTGACCGGCTCGATGATCCGGCCGATCAAGGAGTTGAAGAACTTCCAGAAGATCCTGCTCAAGGCCGGCGAGTCGCGGGTAGTACGCTTTACCATCACCGAGGATGATTTGAAGTTCTACAACACCCAGCTCAAGTTCGCCGCGGAACCGGGCGAGTTCAATGTGCAAATCGGGCTGGACTCACAGGATGTGCAGCAGCAGAGCTTCGAGCTGCTGTAGGGGGCAGCTGCAAGCTGCAAGCTTGAAACTTGAAGCTTGCCGCTTGCACCTTAAAACCTACCCCCTCCCCTTCAGCAAATTCACCACCAACCGATCAAGCCAGCCCCACATCCGCTGCTTCACCCGGCGCCACAACGGCCGGGCCTTCCACGCCTCCAGGCTGACCACCTGGCTCTGCGCAAAATCGCGCTCGAAACTGTCCACCACCGCCAGCGTCAACGCGGGATCCAGGGCTTCCAGGTTAGCCTCCAGGTTGAAGCGCAAATTCCAGTGATCGAAGTTGCACGAACCGATGCTCACCCAATCGTCCACCAGGACCATTTTCAAGTGCAGGAAACACGGCTGGTACTCGAAGACCTTCACCCCGGACTTGAGCAGGCGCGGGTAATAGCGGTGCCCGGCATAACGCACCGACGGGTGATCGGTACGTGGCCCGGTAAGCAGCAGCCGCACATCGACACCGCGTCCGGCGGCACGGCGCAAAGCCCGGCGTACGCTCCAGGTCGGCAGGAAATACGGCGTGGCCAACCAGATACGGCGTTGACCGCTGTGCAATGCGCGAATCAAGGACTGCAGGATGTCGCGATGCTGCGCCGCGTCGGCATACGCCACCCGGCCCAGCCCTGGTCCGGTCGCCGGCAGTTTGGGCAGGCGTGGCAGACCAAAATGCGTGTCCGGTTTCCAAGCGCGCCGCTCATCGTTGGCCAGCCATTGGCGGTCGAACAAGGCTTGCCAGTCCTGCACCAGCGGGCCGCTGATTTGCACCATCACTTCATGCCAGTCGCAGGTGTCGTGCCCGGGGTTCCAGAACTCATCGGTAACCCCGGTGCCACCCACGACAGCGATGCTCTGATCGATCAACAGCACTTTGCGGTGATCACGGTAGAGGTTGCGCATCCCGCGGTGCCAGCGCAGGCGATTATAGAAGCGCAGTTCGACACCGGCATCGATCAAGCGCCGCCGCAAGCTGAGGGTAAACGCCAGGCTGCCGTAATCATCGAACAGGCACCGTACCCGCACACCGCGCTCGGCCGCCTGGACCAGCGCCTGGACCATTGCCTCGGCACAAGCGCCCGCCTCCACCAGATACATCTCAAGTTCTACCTGACGCTCGGCGCGGGCGATGCCCACCAGCATCTGCGGGAAAAAGCTCGCGCCGTCGATCAATAATTCGAACTGATTGGCGCTGCGCCAGGGAAACACCGCGCCTTTCATGTCAGCGAGCCGTGAAAATCAGCACCGCACCCACCGGCACCGACAAACTGATGGTTTCCAGGCCAGCCAGTTTGCGCAGGGCCGTGACGCCCGGCAGCAGGTCAAAGTCGGCGGCGTTCAGTACCAACGGTTCCAGGGTCACCACCTGGAAACGCCGGTCGTCCAGGCGAGTCGCCAGCAGCTCGGCGTTATAGGTTTTGGTCTTGCCGTGCAGCGTCACGCTCAACGGCAAGACCAACTCCAATTGCGCGCCGGAAGCCAGGTCGTTGATCGGTTGCAGGTTGATCTGCGTTTTGATCAAGGCGTCGGGAAACGTCTTGATCTCGAACAATTGATTGCGCATACGCTCGTCGCGCAAGGGAATACCGCTGTTGACCGACTCCAGCTCGACTTCCAACTGCGCCGCGCCCTTGCCGTCAACCTTGCCGTGCAGGACCAGGAAGCGGTGGACTTCGCTCATGTGGGTGTTTTTGGTGGTCACGAATGACAGGCGTGAGGACTCGTTATCCAGGTACCACGCCGCTTGCGCGGGTACGGCAACGGCGGCCAGCAGCACGAGGACCAGGGGTTTGAACAGAGCAGCGTTGAACATAAAAACTCGCGGGGCGGAAAACCTGGGCGAACAGTAGCAAAGACCTCCTGCAGGAGCGAGCTTGCTGGTGAAGAACGTTAACGATAAGCCGGCTTGCCTGGGTCAACGCGGCGCCTTTGGATTTTCGCGAGCAAACCGGCTCCGACAAAAAGCCCTCTGGCGCTGGGGGACGGCGTAGCGCGCAGCGGGTTAATCCTCACTGCGCCGTTAGTTCAGCAGACTTTTCCCAAGTTACTCCCAGAAAAGTCCGACTGTACTTTTGATAACCACATACTCAGGGTTGTAGAGGGATAACGCACGCTTACTTATTGTCATGGGTGGATTACTAGATGTTCGTTCTCACCGAAGTAACAAGAGGCAAGCAGCACAAGTATTAATGGATAAGGGAAAAACAATGAGCAAAGGATATTTCATTGGCCTGGGTGACAAGACCACCTGCGGCGGCGAAGTGCTGGAGGGTGATAAACGAATCAACTTCTATGGCCTGCTTCATGCGTGCGAAGGTGACCGGGTCACCTGTGGCAAGAACGGCGAGACGTATAAGATCCTCGGCGGCATTTCCCACATGAACAGTCATGGCCGGCTTATGGCTGGCACGCTGGACAGCGTCAGCGGTTGCCCCTGCCAAGCCCGACTGATTCCTTCGGTGTCCACGGCCTCCTACAGCAGCCGCAACGCTGCACCACGAGCCGCTGAAGCGGTCCCCGCCACTCGTTCGGTGGCGCCGCAGCAAGCCAGCTTCACCCCGTCGAACACGCCAGCCCCAACGCCCTTCACCAGCCTGCAGGGCCAGGAACCGGGTTTCTATGTTGCGCCCAAAAGCATGACCCGCGAAGCACTGGAGGCCACGCTGTTCCCGGTGCGCGATCCGGCGGTGATGAGCAAGTTCCAAGCGCTCAATCCGAATGTCGGCGATGTGAAAGCCGGCTCGATGATTGTGCTCAGCGATCCGCACAACACATCCTGCACCTATCAGGAAGCGCAATTGATGCAGGCCGCGCAACAGGTCCAGGCGTCCCTCGACCCCCTGACACCGGAAGAGGCCGAGTTCATGTTCCGCCACGCGGCTGAAATCGCCAGTTTTAGCGGGCAGACCTCAACCTGGCTTGGCGTCAGCGCGGTGGTGATGGAAAAGCACCTGAGCAACCTGCGCGACACCCTGCAAGCCATGGAGCGCTTGCATCAGGAAAGCTATCGTCAGCACGGCCACCTGAAATCGCAACAGTTCTTCGCCGATCGCCGGCACCTGATCAAGCAGCTGGATGCCCATCTGTTGAACTCCACTCGACTGCGTGGCCAGACAACCTTGGGCGACCACCCGAAGTTGAAAGCGGCGCTGGGCATTTCCAGCAAGAGTCTGGTGCATCACTGGAACAAGGCCGGTGCACCGGGGCAGATTCCGGGCTATGCCACTCATGTGGAAGCGACCAGTCGTGCGGCCAAGTACATGACGGCGGGCGGGTATATCGGTATCGGGATTGGCGGTGTGTCTTCGTTGCTGGCGATTCAGCAGGTGTGTAGCGGCGATTCTGGAGAGGCGTGTGAGAGGGTCAAGTTTACGGAAGGGGGGAAGTTTGGCGGGTCCACCGTGGGTGGCGCCATAGGTGGAGGTATAGCCAAATATGCCAGCGGGCCAATCTGTGTGGCGCTTGGCGTCTCTACGGGTATAGGAGGTGTTATCTGTGTCGCCGCCGTTATAGGGACTGGTGCTTGGATGGGTACAACTCTCGGTGGTATGGGTGGCGAAATAGGCGGAGAAATTCTGTACGAGAAAACCTTGCCATGATGACAGAGGAATTTTGGAAGTCTTGGCTGGCTTTCTGGATTGTCACCGGGGGCCCTCTGCTCGGTTTTGTGAGCGTTGCATACACTTTGTACCTAAGCCATCGTCACTTGGGCGCCATGAAGGAGGCCTTGAAGAACAGCCGTTATATTTATCTTTGGGGGGCAAGCCTGGGCAAACGGGGTTTGATTTGCTCCCTCTTGGAGATAGCAAAAATCGCCGGAATGGTGACATGGTCGAGAGCGTATATTCGTATGGGAGATATAGATCCTATCGATCTTGAAAATTTTCCACCTTATCTGAAACGTCTTTTGATCATCGATGCAACGATGAAGATCATTGCCTTCTTCTGGATGATAATTGGAGGCCTGCTGGTGAAATTTAAGTAACTCGATAGACGACTCCACATTGCAAGCGGAGCTGGATATTTCCAATAAGAGTCTGGTGCCTCACTGGGCCAAGGTCTAATGCCGTTCAGTTAAACAAATAGCGTCCACGGTAGGAGCGAGGCGCGCGCCTAACCCTTGCCCCTACAAAAACCTTAACTGAACGGCATTAGGACAAGGCCGGTTGAGCCTCAGTGGAACAACCGACACCCCTGACGCTCACCCAACCATTGCGCGCTGTGGGTACGGCCCAAACCGCTGGCTGTCACTACACGCTTTTGCGGGTTGTCGGCGAAGGCGCTGGTGGGCACGTATTGCTTCACATAGCCCTGGCAATAGTCGGCCGGTAGGCCTTGTACATAGCGGCAGGAGCAGTATTCCTTGGCGGTGTAGGCGCCAATGATGTCGGGGAAAGCGTGCAGGTTGTGGCGCTCATGCCAGACCCAGCCCAGCAGGACGAGCAGCAACAGGAGCAAGACGCTGCCGAGTGGACGGCGGCGGATCATGGCTGCACCTGCGTGGCCACGGCGGCCAGTACGCGCTTGAGCAATTCGTTGTGGCGATAACTGCCGTCGCGGTCATCGGCGTAGCGCACGATCACCAGGCCTTCGTCGGGCAGGACATACAGCGCCTGGCCCCAATGTCCGAGAGCGGCGAAGGTGTCGGCGGGGGCATCTGGCCAGGCCAGTGCTGCGCCTCGGGCACCACGGTTGAGCCACCAATGACCGCCGGGGACCGCTTCATCCTGACCGGCCTTGTAGTGCTCAAAAGGTTGGCGATTGAAGTCCACCCATTCCTTGGGCAATAGTTGCCGGTCGCCCCAACGTCCGTCCCGTACCATTAACAGGCCAACGCGTGCCAGGTCGCGCGCGCTGAGGTAAGCGTAGGACGAAGCGACGAAGGTTTCGTTGGCATCGCTTTCCCAGGTCGCGCTACGAATACCCAGGGGCGTGAACAACGCAGTCCAGGGATAGTCGACATAGGCCTTGGGCCCGAGCATGCCTTTGAGGGCGGCGGACACTAGATTGCTGTCGCCACTGGAGTAGCGAAACACTTGGCCGGGGGCGCTGAAAGACTCGGTGTTGGCAGCAAATTTCGCCATATCGGCGCGGCCGCGGGTATAGAGCATGGCCACCACTGAAGATTTCAGCGGGGCATACTCGTAGTCTTCCTGCCAGTCCAGGCCAGAGGCCCAGTGCAGCAAGTCGGCCAGGGTAATGTCCGGGTGTTGCTTCATCGGCGGATAAAAGCGAGCAGCCGGATCGCTCAACTTGAATCGCTCCTCGCCATAGGCCACGCCCAATACCGTGGCCATCAGGCTTTTGCTGATGGACCAGGTCAGGTGCGGCGTGCTGGCGGTGACCGGCGCGGCGTAGCGCTCATAGATGATTTGACCGTCACGAATCACCAACAGTGCGTCGGTGCGGATGCCTTCACGGGTAACCTCGTTTCGAGGCGCGAAAGCATAGTCTTCCAGTGCCTTGACGGCGGGACCGGACAATTGCGGGCCCTGGGACCAATCCTTTGTCGGCCAGGTTTCGGCGAATACCGTAGCGGTGAAGAGCAGCAAGGCAACGCACAATAGACCTTTGACCATGAACGAGGACTCGTGGGCATTCAAGCCCGCGAGCCTAGTCGAGACAGATGACCGTTTGGCGACAGATTCAGCCAGGTGTCGGGGTCAAGGCTTTTTCCAGGCGCTTGGCCCGTGCCGTGGCGGCCAGGTCCAGAACGCCTTGGTCACGCTGCCACAGCGCAGCCCATGGCCCGGTACCCATGGCTTCATTGATCTGCGCTTTCAGCGCCTCGAACTGGGCAAACAATCCACCCAGCAACACATGCCCCGCCGCCGAGGCCGTTGGCTGGCGACTGACTTCAGCGCAACCGGCCAGCAACGCCAGGAGCTGCAGTTGCAAGCTGCGAGGCCAGGCGCATTCCTGACCGATTCCCTGCAGCCACGCGGTCATCGCGCTGAGCACATAGGTGTCTTCAAGCGTGCGGAAGGGTTTGACGTAATCGTCCCAGCCATCCCCCGGCAAGCGTTCGCACAAGGCATGATCAAGATGCACACGACCATGGCTGATGTCGGGCATCAATGGCAGGGTGGGCAACGCCTCCAGGCGCACGCCGGAATCGCCGGCCAGTACCACCGCCAGGCTCAGGCGCGGTTTTTCATCCGGCGCTTCGCAGCGAGCGGCCACCAGCAACCAGTCGGCCGCGTCGCCAGCCGTCACGAAGTCCTTGCGACCGGTCAGGCGCAGATCGTCCAGGCGCGTTTGCATGTCCAGCGGACGCAGGCTGCGCTGTTCAGTCGCACACAAGGCGCCCAGGCTGTGGGGCGCGCTGGGCCAGAGCGCACGTAATGCCGCCTGGTACCCCACCAGAAAAGCCAGGCCTGGGGTGGGCATCAGGCGCGCGCCCTGTACCGCCAATTCAAAGGGCGTGACCGATCCCAATTGTTGCAACAAAGCACCGTAGCCCTCCGCCAGGTCGGGATGGGCAGGCAGTCGGTCGGGGCGTTTGAGCAAAGCGTGCCAAGGCATGGTGGGCTCCTCAAGGGGCTGTCATCTAAGCGTCACCGTAGGTTCATGGAGATGACACCGGGGGTACATAGCCTGACTTTGCACAACAAAGTCGACTGGCCGCAACCCTGGCCGGCACCTGGAGACTCGCCATGACTCAGATCGCCCGCATCAGCGACACCGGCAATGAACGCCGCCTGCAAGCCGAACGCCTGATCGGCGCCCAGGCTTTGCAAGAAGCCCAAGCCTTGCGTTTCACCGTTTTCAGTGGCGAGTTCAATGCCAAGCTGAAAGGCGCGGAACAAGGCCTGGACATGGATGACTATGATGTTCACTGCAGCCACATTGGCGTACGGGACTTGAACACCGGTCGACTGGTGGCCACCACCCGCCTGCTGGATCACCAGGCGGCCAGCACCCTGGGCCGGTTCTACAGTGAAGAAGAGTTCAGCCTCCACGGTCTGCTGCATTTGCAAGGGCCCATCCTGGAAATCGGCCGTACCTGCGTCGACCCGGCCTACCGCAACGGCGGCACCATCGCCGTGCTGTGGGGCGAATTGGCCGAAGTCCTCAACCAGGGCGGCTACAGCTACCTGATGGGGTGTGCGAGCATCCCGATGCACGACGGCGGCATCCAGGCCCACGCGATCATGCAGCGCCTGCGCGAACGCTATCTGTGCAATGAGCACCTGCGAGCCGAACCGAAAAAACCGCTGCCGAGCCTGGACCTGCCGTCCAACGTCATCGCGGAAATGCCGCCGCTGCTAAAAGCCTACATGCGCCTGGGCGCAAAAATCTGCGGCGAACCGTGCTGGGACGAGGATTTCCAGGTGGCCGACGTGTTCATTCTGCTCAAGCGTGACGAGCTGTGCCCGCGCTACGCCCGCCACTTCAAGGCTGCCATGTGATGAATCGTCTACGAGTCTACGGGCGGATCGCCCGCGTGCTGTTGGTAGTCGCCCTGGGCTTGAGCATGGCGAGCGTATTCGGTCTGTTTGAACGCATGGGGGTCGCCAACTCAATGGTCCGGCGCCAGCGCTGGTCACGTTTTTTCATGTCCCGGTTGACCCACGCCCTGCCCTTTCGCGTCAGTGTTCACGGCGAGCTGCCACAACAGCCGATGCTGTGGGTAAGCAACCACGTTTCATGGACGGATATTCCGTTGCTGGGCATGGTCACGCCGATGTCGTTCCTGTCCAAGGCCGAAGTGCGTACGTGGCCAGTCGCCGGTTGGCTGGCGGCGAAAGCCGGCAGTTTGTTTATCCGCCGTGGCGCGGGTGACAGCCAATTGATCCGCAAGCAGATGACCCGCCATCTGGAGCAACAGCACCCGCTGCTGATGTTCCCCGAAGGCACCACCACCGATGGCCGCACCTTGCGCACCTTTCACGGTCGACTGCTGGCCAGTGCAATTGACGCCGAAGTGTCGTTGCAACCGGTGGCGATTCGTTATTTGCGCGATGGGCAGATTGATCCACTGGCGCCATTTATTGGCGACGATGATTTGCTCTCGCATTTGATGCGCTTGTTTGGCAATGATCAGGGCGATGTGGAAATCCATCTGCTCAAGCCCATTGCCTGCGCCGGTCAGGAACGCGCGGCGCTGGCATATCAGGCGCAGCAGGCGGTGCAAAAGGCGTTGTTTGGGCCACTGCCGGAAACGGAACAGATGCCTGTTCGGCCGGCGTTCGCAGCCTGAAGCGGGCACGATTCAAAAGGTGGGAGCGGGCTTGCTCGCGAAAGCGGTTTTCCAACAAAAGATGTGCTGATTGATTCACCGCTTTCGCGAGCAAGCCCGCTCCCACAGTTTCAGCTATCAACGGTCAATTGGGCTTGTGCAAAGGTCTGCAACTGGGGGTAGAACAGCCGAAAGTCTTCACTCAGCGGTTCATATAACACCTGTAACTCCTGCATGGCATGGCCCAGTTCCTCAGGCTGGCTCAGACGCCGAGAGATCCCGCGTAACACCTGCTCCATCACCGCAAAGTCACGGTACGACCCCAGCCAATCATCCGCCGCCATATAAGGCGCGATCTGCGCCAGCCTTCCGGGCAGTTGCGGTTCGGCGGCCAACACCCGATAGACTTGCGAAGTAAAACGCTCCAACGGCTGATCGGCATACATCGCCCAATCACGCGCCAGGCAATGGTCAAAAAACACATCCAGGACAATCCCGGCATAGCGCCGCCGGGTCAGGCGGAAGCGTGACAGCGCCGCCCCGACCAGCGAATGAGTGTCGGTAAAGCGGTCGATCGAGCGATGCAACTGAATCGCCGACTCGATTTGCGGGTCGTATTGGCCTTGCAGGCGGCCTTTGACGAAGTCGCCATAAAGACTGCCCAGCAATTGAGCAGGAAGTTGGCCGCCGAGGTGCAGATGTGCGAGATAATTCATGGCGCGCAGTTTAACACTGCCGCCGACGTATCGTTATAACCCGATATACCGAATTGCTTGAGCCTAAGATCAAAATCATATTGGTATATCGGGATATAGCGATTTAAAGTTCGCCTTATCGCGATATAACGCTGCATCGACACCGAGCACTGCCATGTCCATTGACCTCGACGAAATAATAAAAGCCCTGGCGCACCCAGTACGGCGAGACATCCTCAACTGGCTGAAAGACCCGAAAGTGCAGTTCCCCGAACAGCTCCACAACCACGAATACGGTATCTGCGCCGGCCAGATAGACCAGCGTTGCGGGCTGTCGCAATCCACCGTTTCGGCGCACCTGGCGACGCTGCAGCGGGCAGGTTTGATCAGCAGCCAGAAAGCCGGCCAATGGCACTTTTTCCGACGTAATGAAGACGTGATCCAGGCAGTCATCCAAGCCATCACCGAAGAACTCAGCCCTACGCTGTAAAGGACCCGAAGATGCCCCTCTCGCTACTCATACTGGCCTTGAGCGCCTTCGCCATCGGCACCACCGAGTTTGTCATCATGGGCTTGCTGCCTGATGTGGCGGCCGACCTCGGTGTGTCGATTCCCGGCGCTGGCTGGCTGGTGACCGGTTACGCCCTGGGCGTGGCCATTGGAGCGCCCTTCATGGCACTGGCCACCGCCAGATTGCCACGCAAGGCCGCCCTGGTAGCGTTGATGGGTATTTTCATCATCGGCAACCTGCTCTGCGCCCTGGCCAGTGACTACAACGTGCTGATGTTCGCCCGTGTGGTGACTGCCCTCTGCCACGGCGCATTCTTCGGGATCGGCTCGGTAGTGGCCGCCAATCTGGTGCCAGCCAACAAGCGCGCTTCCGCCGTGGCGCTGATGTTCACCGGTTTGACCCTGGCCAATGTGCTCGGCGTGCCGCTGGGTACCGCGCTGGGCCAGGAAGCCGGCTGGCGCTCGACCTTCTGGGCCGTGACCGGGATTGGCGTGATTGCCCTGATGGGCCTGATGCGCTTTTTGCCGGCCAAGCGTGACGAAGAGAAACTCGACATGCGCGCCGAACTGGCAGCGCTCAAGGGCGCCGGGATCTGGTTGTCGTTGAGCATGACCGCGCTGTTCGCCGCGTCGATGTTCACCCTCTTCACCTACGTGGCGCCGTTGCTCGGGGATGTCACCGGCATTTCGCCAAAAGGCGTGACCTGGACCCTGCTGCTGATCGGCCTGGGCCTGACCGTGGGCAACATTATCGGCGGCAAGCTGGCGGACAAGCGCCTGGCGGCCACACTGATCGGCGTATTCATCAGCATGGCGGTGGTTTCCACCGCACTGAGCTGGACCAGCGTCGCGATTATCCCCACGGAAATCACCCTGTTCCTTTGGGCCACCGCCTCGTTTGCCGCCGTGCCTGCGCTGCAGATCAACGTGGTGACCTTCGGCAAGGCCGCGCCCAACCTGGTGTCGACCCTGAACATCGGTGCGTTCAACATCGGCAACGCCTTGGGTGCCTGGGTCGGCGGCAGCGTCATCGCCCACGGCTTCGGCCTGACCAGCGTGCCGTTGGCAGCCGCGGCCCTCGCGATCCTGGCGCTGATAGTCACGCTGATTACCTTTCGCCAGGGCGGCAATGCCGACCTGGCCCCCGCTACCAACTGATCATCTCAACAGACGAGTATTTGCTATGACGACTATTTTCGACCCAATCAAACTCGGCGACCTGGAGCTGGCGAACCGTATCATCATGGCGCCGCTGACCCGTTGCCGCGCGGATGCCGGTCGGGTGCCCAATGCATTGATGGCTGAATACTACGTACAGCGCGCCTCCGCAGGCCTGATCCTCAGCGAAGCCACTTCAGTGACACCGATGGGCGTCGGCTATCCGGACACGCCGGGCATCTGGTCCAACGACCAGGTGCGTGGCTGGGCCAATATCACCAAGGCTGTGCACGGCGCGGGCGGCAAGATTTTCCTGCAATTGTGGCATGTGGGCCGTATCTCCCATGAGTCGTACCTGGACGGCGAAACGCCGGTGGCGCCAAGCGCGATCCAGCCGGCTGGCCACGTTAGCCTGGTGCGCCCGCTCTCCGACTATCCGACACCGCGCGCCCTGGAAACCGCAGAAATCGCCGACATCGTCGATGCTTACCGTGTCGGCGCCGAAAACGCCAAGGCCGCCGGTTTCGACGGCGTGGAAGTCCACGGCGCCAACGGCTACCTGCTCGACCAGTTCCTGCAAAGCAGTACCAACCAGCGCACCGACAACTACGGCGGCTCCCTTGAGAACCGTGCGCGCCTGCTGCTGGAAGTGACTGACGCGGTGATTGAAGTCTGGGGACCAGGCCGCGTGGGCGTGCATCTGGCACCGCGTGCCGACGCCCATGACATGGGCGACGACAACCTGGCGGAAACCTTCACCTACGTCGCTCGCGAACTGGGCAAGCGCGGTATCGCGTTCATCTGCTCCCGTGAAAAGGAAGCCGACGACAGCCTCGGTGCACAATTGAAAGCCGCTTTTGGCGGCCCCTACATCGCTAACGAACGCTTCACCAAGGACAGCGCCAATGCCTGGCTGGCCGCAGGCAAGGCCGACGCCGTGGCCTTCGGCATCCCGTTCATTGCCAACCCGGACCTGCCGGCACGCCTGAAGATCGACGCGCCGCTTAACGAGCCACAGCCGCAAACCTTCTACGGCAAAGGCCCAGTCGGCTACATCGACTACCCGACGCTCGCACTCTGACCTGCTTCCCCTGTAGGAGCGAGCTGGCTCGCGAAGAGCGTTAACCATAACGCAGCGCATCTGCTTTATTCTTCGCGAGCAAGAGCCAGGCGCGCCCTCGCGCCAACAAAAGACAAAAGCCCCGGTTCGTGAGAGCCGGGGCTTTTTTGTCTAGGGCGGGAAACATTCCTTCACAGCAATGCAACAATATCGCTACAAAATACTTAGCCGGCTACCTTCAAACCCCGCGCCTACGCGTATATAAAGTCATCCCACTTAATCAGCTAAAAGGACGATTGAGCGTCTTTGGTCTTTACTGTTGACACAAATTGACTGAAATACGCACTTTGTCTTAATTGCGCAGGCTTGGGCTCAAGCGCAGCATATCCAGCCCGGTATCGACCCAACGCTCAGCCTCCTGGTGCAACTCGAAACTGTCAGGCACCAGTAACCATTGGCCGAGAAGACCGTTGATATAGGCATGCAAGGTCACCGCTGCCCGAACCGTATCGAGATTTTCCGGGAGCTGCCCGCGCTGGAGCGCGTTATGCAAGGTCAGCCCGATGCGCAGATTGCATTCGAGGCTGGCGGTCTGGCGTTGACGACGCAGATCACACATTTCATCGGTGAATTCGCATTTATGAAACAAAATCTCATTAATGCGCCGAGTCTTCGGGTCCAGGGCTACTTGATGGAACAAATGAATCAGCAGCTTGCGCATGCACCCCAGCGGATCGACTTCGTCTTCGCTTTCACTGGCCCTGGCCAATTCGTCCAGCGGCTCGTGCAACGTATCGAGCATCGCCTGAACCAGGTCGGCCTTGTTGCTGAAATGCCAGTAGATCGCACCGCGCGTGACGCCCGCCAACGCCGCGATATCCGCCAGCGTGGTACGCGCCACGCCGCGTTCGTAGAAGGCCTGCTCGGCGGCTTCAAGTATTTGGCTACGCGTTTCCTGAGCTTCCTCTTTGGTACGACGAACCATGGCAGTAACACCTCAATCAGGACACGGGCGGTGGTCAATAACCACCTTCTGAATAATTATGGGACGACGCCGTCATGGGCACCGAACGTAATAGAATCGAAGCTTTCAGCGGTGCTTTGTAAGGAATCCGCGAAGCCTGTCAAGAGTTTACAAACAACCATGAACGTAAGTATATTGCGTAGCAAGCTACTTATCCACTCAATGCCTGTTTTTTACCCTTCCACACTTCTTGTGCGCATTCAGCGCGCCTGACCCGAGGATCTTCATGCAACTTAAGCCAGCTGTTACCGCCCTGGTCACTGCCGTCGCCCTGGCATCGCTGCTCAGCGGATGTAAAAAGGAAGAAGCGGCTCCGCCCGCTCAAACCCCTCAGGTCGGCGTGGTCACCCTTCAACCTCAAGCCTATACCCTGACTACCGAGCTGCCCGGACGCACCACTGCGTACCGCATCGCGGAAGTTCGTCCTCAGGTCAACGGCATCATTCTCAAGCGTCTGTTCAAGGAAGGCAGCGACGTCAAGGAAGGCCAGCAGCTCTATCAGATCGATCCGTCGGTCTATGAAGCCACCTTGAAAAGCGCCCAGGCCAGCCTGCAACAGACCAAGTCGATTGCCGACCGCTACAAGCAGTTGGTCGACGAGCAGGCCGTCAGCCGTCAGGAGTACGACACGGCCGTCTCCAACCGCATGACCGCCGAAGCCAACCTGCAAACCGCGCAGATCAATGTGCGCTACACCAAAGTGTTCGCGCCGATTTCCGGGCGTATCGGTCGCTCTGCGGTCACCCAGGGCGCCCTGGTCAGCAACGGCCAGGCCGACGCCATGGCAGTGATCCAGCAACTGGACCCGATCTACGTCGACGTCACGCAGTCTTCCGCCGAGATGCTGAAACTGCGGCGTGACCTGGAAAGCGGTCAACTGCAGAAATCCGGCGACAATGCCGCCATGGTCAAGCTGACCCTGGAAGACGGCAGCGAGTACGCGCAGCCCGGCAAGTTGGAATTCTCCGAAGTTTCGGTCGACCAGACCACCGGCTCCGTGACCCTGCGCGCCGTGTTTCCCAACCCTGATCACATCCTGCTGCCGGGCATGTTTGTCCATGCCCAGCTGCAAGCCGGCGTGAACAGCAAGGCGATTCTGGCCCCGCAACAAGGCGTGACCCGCGATATCAAGGGCATCCCCACCGCGCTGGTGGTCAACGCCGACAACAAGGTCGAACAGCGTGAGCTGGTTGCCAACCGTACCGTCGGCGCCTACTGGCTGGTTGAAAAAGGCTTGCAGGCTGGCGACCGTGTGATCACTGAAGGCTTGCAGTTCATCAAGCCGGGGATCGCGGTTGAAGTGAAGGACGCCACCAACGCCAAGCCCGCCGGTACTGCTCCTGCCGCCGCTGGCAAAGGGGAGTAATTCATGTCGAAATTTTTTATCGACCGCCCCATTTTCGCTTGGGTAATTGCCCTGGTGATCATGCTGGTCGGCGCTCTATCGATCCTCAAATTACCCATCAACCAATACCCGGCCATTGCGCCAACGGCCATTGATATCCAGGTCACCTACCCGGGCGCTTCCGCACAGACTGTGCAGGACACCGTGGTGCAGGTTATCGAGCAACAGCTCAACGGTATCGACAACTTGCGTTATGTCTCCTCGGACAGTAATTCCGACGGCAGCATGACCATCACCGCGACGTTCAATCAGGGGACCAACCCGGACATCGCGCAGGTCCAGGTGCAGAACAAGCTGAACCTGGCGACCCCATTGCTGCCGCAAGAAGTGCAGCAACAGGGGATCCGGGTGACCAAGTCGGTGAAGAACTTCCTGATGGTGATCGGCCTGGTGTCCGAAGACGGCTCCATGAACAAGGATGACCTGTCCAACTACATCGTTTCCAATATCCAGGACCCGATTTCCCGGACGTCCGGCGTGGGCGACTTCCAGGTCTTCGGTTCCCAGTACGCCATGCGTATCTGGCTGGATCCGGCCAAGTTGAACAACTTCCAGATGACCCCGGTGGATGTCAGCAACGCTGTCCAGGCGCAGAACGTGCAGGTGGCCACCGGCCAACTGGGCGGCCTGCCTGCCCTGCCCGGCACACAGTTGAACGCGACCATCATCGGCAAGACCCGCCTGCAAACCGCCGAGCAGTTTGAAAAGATTCTGCTGCGCGTGAATGCCGACGGCTCCCAGGTACGCCTGGGCGATGTGGCCCGTGTCGAACTGGGCGGCCAGAACTACAGCATCAGCGCGCAGTTCAACGGCAAGCCGGCTTCCGGCATGGCGATCAAGCTGGCATCCGGCGCCAACGCCCTGGACACCGCCAAGGCCATCCGTGAAACGGTTGCGTCCCTCGAACCGTTCTTCCCGCCTGGCATGAAAGCCGTGGTCCCGTATGACACCACCCCGGTAGTGACCGAATCGATTTCCGGGGTAGTGCATACCCTGATCGAGGCGATCGTCCTGGTGTTCCTGGTGATGTACCTGTTCCTGCAGAACTTCCGCGCCACCATCATCACCACCATGACGGTGCCGGTGGTATTGCTGGGCACCTTCGGGATCCTCGCGGCCTTCGGTTTCACCATCAATACCCTGACCATGTTCGGCATGATCCTGGCCATCGGCCTGCTGGTGGACGATGCGATCGTGGTGGTGGAGAACGTCGAACGGGTCATGGCCGAGGAACACTTGTCGCCGAAAGAGGCGACGGTCAAATCCATGAGCCAGATCCAGGGCGCCCTGGTCGGTATTGCCCTGGTGCTGTCGGCGGTACTGCTGCCAATGGCATTCTTCGGCGGTTCCACGGGGGTCATCTATAAACAGTTCTCCATCACCATCGTTTCGGCGATGGCGCTGTCGGTACTGGTTGCGCTGATCTTCACCCCGGCGCTCTGCGCCACCATGCTCAAGCCGATCGATCCCGAGAAGCACGGCCAACCCAAGCGCGGTTTCTTCGGCTGGTTCAACCGCTCCTTCGACCGTGGCGTACTGAGCTACGAACGCGGCGTGGGCAACATGATCAAGCACAAGGCGCCTTCGTTCCTGGTGTACCTGATCATCTTCGCCGGCATGATCTGGCTGTTCACGCGTATTCCGAGCGCGTTCCTGCCCGAGGAAGACCAGGGCGTGATCTTCGCCCAGGTGCAGACACCGGTTGGCTCTTCGGCCGAACGAACCCAGACGGTCATCGACGACATGCGCGCCTACCTGTTGAACGACAAGGAAGGCGAGCCGGGCGAAGGCAAGGCCGTGCAGTCGGTGTTTACCGTAAACGGCTTCAACTTTGCCGGTCGTGGCCAGAGTTCGGGCCTGGCGTTCGTCATGCTCAAGTCCTGGGATGAGCGCGATGCCTCGACCTCGGTGTTTGAGGTGGCCAAGCGTGCGCAGGGCTACTTCTCCCAGACCTTCAAGGACGCCATGGTGTTCGCCATCGTGCCGCCCTCGGTTCTGGAACTGGGTAACGCCACCGGTTTCGACGTGTTCCTGCAGGACCAGGGCGGTGTCGGCCATGACAAGCTCATGCAGGCCCGCAACCAGTTCCTGGGCATGGCCTCGCAGAGCAAGATCCTGGCAGGCGTTCGTCCCAACGGCGTCAACGATGAGCCGCAGTACGAGCTGACCATTGACGACGAGAAGGCCAGCGCGCAGGGCATCAGCCTCGCCAGCATCAACCAGACCCTGGCGATCGCGCTGGGTGGCAGCTACATCAACGACTTCATCGACCGTGGTCGGGTGAAGAAGGTCTATATCCAGGGTGAAGCCGCCAGCCGGATGACGCCTGAAGACCTGACGAAATGGTTCGTCCGCAGCAACGACGGAAAGATGGTGCCACTCTCGGCCATCGCCTCCGGCGACTGGATCTTCGGTTCGCCGAAACTCTCGCGGTACAACGGTGTAGCAGCGATGGAAATCCTCGGCACCCCGGCACCGGGCTACAGTACCGGTGATGCGATGGCGGAAGTCGAGCGGATCGCCAAGCAATTGCCGTCGGGTATCGGCTATGCCTGGACCGGCCTTTCGTATGAAGAACGCCTGTCCGGTTCCCAGGCGCCTGCGTTGTACGCCCTGTCGTTGCTGGTGGTATTCCTCTGCCTGGCCGCGCTGTACGAAAGCTGGTCGATCCCGATTGCAGTGGTGCTGGTTGTACCGCTGGGCGTCATCGGGGCCCTGATGGCTACCAGCCTGAGGGGGCTGTCCAACGACGTGTTCTTCCAGGTGGGACTGTTGGTGACCGTCGGCCTGGCCTCGAAGAACGCCATCCTGATCGTGGAATTCGCCAAGGAGCTCCACGAACAGGGCAAAGGCATCGTCGAGGCGGCGATCGAGGCATCCCGCATGCGCCTGCGCCCGATCATCATGACGTCCATGGCGTTCATCCTCGGCGTACTGCCGCTGGCGATCTCCTCGGGCGCAGGTTCAGGCAGCCAACACGCCATCGGTACCGGCGTAATTGGCGGTATGATCACCGCAACCGTCCTGGCGATCTTCTGGGTGCCATTGTTCTTCGTCACCGTGTCATCCATCGGCAGCCGCAAGAAAACCGACAAGTCCGACACACCGCACACTCCTAAAGAGGCTGGCTAATGCGCAAGTCGCTACTTTCCCTGGCAGTCACCGCATTCGTGCTCAGTGGCTGCTCGCTGATCCCTGACTATCAGCAGCCCGAAGCACCGGTTGCCGCCCAGTTCCCGCAGGGGCCGGCGTATTCGTCGGCCCAGGCGCCGAGCCAGGCCGCTGCCGAGCAAGGCTGGAAGCAGTTTTTCCATGACCCGGCCCTGCAACAACTGATTCAGGTGGCCTTGGTAAACAACCGCGACCTGCGTGTCGCGGCCCTGAACATCGACGCCTTCGCGGCGCAGTACCGTATCCAGCGTGCCGACCTGTTCCCGGCCGTTTCGGCCAATGGCAGCGGCAGCCGTCAGCGGGTTCCCGCACGCGCCTCGCAAACCGGCGAGGCGGGTATCACCAGCTCATACTCGGCGACGCTCGGGATCAACGCTTACGAGTTGGACCTGTTCGGTCGAGTGCGCAGCCTGAGTGAGGAAGCGTTGCAGAAGTACTTCGCTACCGAAGAAGCACGCCGCAGCACACAGATCAGCCTGGTGGCCAGCGTGGCCAACGCCTACCTGACCTGGCAGGCCGACAAGGAGCTGCTGAAGCTGACCCAGGACACCTTGGGCGCGTTCGAGCAGAGCTACAAGCTCACCTCCCGCAGCAATGAGGTCGGCGTGGCCTCGGCCCTGGACTTGAGTCAGGCGCGGACCTCGGTCGAGAGCGCGCGCGTCCAACTGGCGCGCTACACCCGCCAGGTGGCTCAAGACGAAAACAACCTGACGATGTTGCTGGGCACCAGCCTGCCGGCGAATATCGCCAGCAAGCCACTGTCCGACGATCTGTTGAGCGAAGTACCCGCCGGCTTGCCTTCGGACCTGCTGCAACGTCGCCCCGACATCCTGCAGGCCGAATACAACCTCAAGGCCGCCAACGCCAATATCGGCGCGGCCCGTGCGGCGTTCTTCCCGAGCATCAGCCTGACGGCCAATGCCGGTACGCTGAGCCCGGACCTTGGCGGTCTGTTCAAAGGCGGTTCGGGCACCTGGTCGTTCGCCCCGCAGATCAACATCCCGATCTTCAACGCCGGTAGCCTGCGCGCAAGCCTGGATTACTCGAAGATCCAGAAAGAGATCAACGTCGCGAACTACGAGAAGGCGATTCAGACCGCATTCCAGGAAGTCTCCGACGGCCTGGCGGCACGAGCGACCTACAACCAACAGTTGCAGGCCCAGCGTGATTTCGTCGAGGCCAACCAGGACTACTACCGTCTGGCCGAGCGTCGCTACCGCATTGGTGTCGACAGCAACCTGACCTTCCTCGATGCCCAGCGCCAGCTGTTCAGTGCCCAGCAAACGCTGATCACCGACCGCCTGGCACAGTTGACCAGCGAAGTGACCTTGTACAAGGCCTTGGGTGGCGGCTGGAATGAGCAAACGGCGCAGAACACGCCGCCGAAGAAGCAAGAAGCGCCAGAACTGAAGCTGTTCTGATAGCAACCAACAAGCCCACCTCTGCTGCATTTGTGGCGAGGGGGCTTGTCCTGTGGCGAGGGGGCTTGTCCCCCGTTGGGGCGCGAAGCGGCCCTGAAACCAGTCGCTGAGTTTTTTCTGAAAGAATGCGGTGATGCCTATTAGGGCCGCTTCGCGCCCCAACGGGGGACAAGCCCCCTCGCCACAGACAAGCCCGATATCACAGACAAGCCCATCACCACAGACAAGCCCGATATCACAGGCAAGCCCCATCACCACAAGCAAACACCCCCGCCCTGCTCCACCTGTCCCTGCGCAAAACCGGTTGATCGTCAGCTAGCCGATAAGTCTGCTGTAAAACCGCGACAATCTTGCTGTATGGTGCGCGCCTGTCGCTGCCGACTTCGCTCGATAGCGGCCTCTACTTGAGCCTGCGCACAGCATGAAATCCTTCGCCATTGCCTCCGTACTACTCGCCCTGGCGCTAAGCCTCAGCGGCTGCATTGGCGCGCCCATCGTCCTGACCTCACTGACCGCGGAACGCCTGGAAACCCAGGCCCCGGTGCGCTTTTTGCTGACCTTCGATGACGGCCCCAGCGCTTCCGGCTATGCCAACCCCAGCCGCTCGGTGATCGCCGACCTGGCCGACAATCCCGTACAGCCGGGCATCAAGGCGATCTTCTTTTTACAGACCGAGTCGGCACGTGGCGGCGGCAGCGAGCGTGGTCGTAAAACCATGCAGCGCGAGCACGCGGCCGGCCATATCCTGGCCTTTCACACCGCAACGCGCTGGCATACCAACCATCGCTTGCTGGATGACGAGGAACTGGCGCAGACCCTACGCCTGGGCGCGGCGAGCATCGCTTCGATCACCGGCGCTGCGCCCCGACTGATTCGTCCGCCCTTCTGGAATTACGACAAACGCACCTTCGCCGCCTATCGGCAACAGGGCATGCACATTCTGTTGACGGACTTGAGCGCCAATGACGGCAAGATATGGGGTTTCAATGCCAGCCCCAGGCGCCGAGCCAACCTGCTGCTGCAGCTGTCGCAAGCGCGAGAACGAATCGCCCTCGGCGAACTGCCAACAGTGGACGGCGTAATCCCCGTGGTGGTGACCTTTCACGACATCAACCGCTATACCGCGCGGCACATGAAGGAATACCTGCAGATTCTGCTGGACAGCGCTCAAGCCAATGGCCTGAAAACCGCTGCCGAGCCGTTCTACACGGACTCCATCAGTCTCGAGCGCGCCGCTCTGGCGCGCACGGTGAAAGACATCGATGAAGTGGTGTATCTGCCGGGGATATGGAATTGGCTGTGGGAAGATGATTCCCGCTGACTACACCCGCGTGCTCAACCCTGCTCCCGCGATTCGACGCCCAACTCATCCCAGACGGACTCGGCCAGGTGAAAGGTCGCATTGGCCGCCGGAATCCCGCAGTAGATCGCGCTCTGCATCAACACCTCCTTGATCTCGGCGCGGGTCACGCCATTGCTGGCGGCGGCGCGCAGGTGCAGCTTCAGCTCCTCGTTGCGGTTCATGCCGATCAGCATTGCGATGGTAATCAAGCTGCGGGTGTGGCGGGGCAAGCCCGGACGGGTCCAGATGTCACCCCAGGCGTGGCGGGTGATCATGTCCTGGAACTCGCGGTTGAACTCGGTCAGCGCGTTCAGGCTGCGGTCGACATGCGCATCGCCCAGGACTTCACGACGCACCTTGAGGCCGTCGGCATAACGTTGTTTTTCGTCCACGAAAGGTTCCTCAGCGGGCCAGCAGGAATGACAGCACCCGGTCGCTGAACGCAGCACCGGCTTGCACGTTGGACAAATGCGCCGCAGGGAACTCGGCGTACTCGGCGCCCTTCACCTGCGCCTGAATGAACTGGCTGCCCGAGGGCGGCGTGACCGCATCGTCGGTGCCGGCAATCACCAGCGTCGGCAGCGTGATCGACGACAATTGCTGACGAAAATCCGCATCCCGCACCGCCGCACAGTTGGCGGCATAGCCTTGGGGTGAAGTGGCCGCCAGCATGTCGGTAATGCGCTGGGTCTGGTCGGGATTGGCCTCGGCAAAATCAGCGGTGAACCAGCGCGCAATCGACGCATCCCGCAACGCCACCATCGCGGCCTGGCCATCGCGCAAGACCATTTCGATCCGCGGGTCCCATACCTCGGGGGTGCCGATTTTCGCCGCCGTATTACACACCACCAGTCGCAGCAAGCGTTCGCCAGCGTTGATACCCAGCCATTGGCCGATCAACCCGCCCATGGACAGACCGCAAAAATGTGCGCGCTGGATCTGCAGCGCATCCAGCAGCGCCAGTACATCACGTCCCAACTGCTCGATGCTGTAGGGACCTTCGGTGACCAGGGACTTGCCATGGCCACGGGTGTCGAGGCGCAACACCTGGAAATGCTCGGTGAACGCCGGCATCTGGGTGTCCCACATGTGCAAGTCGGTACCCAATGAGTTGGAGAGCACCAATACCGGTGCGCCTTGCGGGCCTTCAAGTTGATAGTTCAGTTCGCCATCAGCGAGTTGTACACGTGCCACAGCAGCCTCCTCAGGCAGAAAATCCAAAGTGTCCCGCGACCGCGCGGCTGACCCAGGTGTGCGCCTGGCCCAGATAGTGCGCAGGGTCCAACAAACGATCCAATTCGGCCGCCGATAGCTCGGCGGTCACTTGCGGCTCATCGGCCAACACCGCGCGCAGATGCCGCTGCTCGGCGACCGCGCGTTTGCAGCACTGCTCCAGCAAATGGTGCGCGGTTTCGCGCCCCAGGCGTTGGGCCAGCACCATGCTAACGGCCTCGGCCAGCACCAGGCCTTGGGTCAAATCAAGGTTGCGGCCCATGCGTTGCGGATCGACTTCCAGGCCTTCGCTTACCAGCAGTGCTTGATGCAAGGCGCCGGAGACCAGCCGGCAAATCTCGGGCAGGGTTTCCCATTCGGCGTGCCACAGGCCCAGGCTGCGTTCGTGCTCCTGAGGCATCGCGCTGAACATCGTCGCCACCAGGCCCGGAACCCGTGTCGCGCAGCTGATCAAAACCGCGGCCCCGACTGGATTGCGCTTGTGGGGCATGGTCGAAGAACCACCCTTGCCCGGCGCCGACGGCTCGAACACTTCTGCCGCTTCCGTCTGCATCAACAAGCTGATATCGCGGCCGAGCTTGCCGAGGTTGCCGGCGATCAAACCGAGGACCGCGGCAAACTCCACCAGCCGGTCACGCTGGGTATGCCAGGGTTGCTCCGGCAAACTCAATTGCAGGTGCGCCGCCAGGGCCTCGGCCACCGGCATCGCCTGTTCGCCCAGCGCCGCGAGGGTTCCGGAGGCGCCGCCAAACTGCAGCACCAGCAAGCGTGGCTTGAGCTGCGCCAGGCGCTCTCGACTACGCGTCACAGCGCCCAGCCAGCCGGCGATTTTCATCCCCAGCGTCACAGGCGTCGCGTGCTGCAGCCAGGTGCGTCCGGCCATCGGCGTTGCAATATAGCGTTGGGCCTGAGCGGCAAGGATGTCTCCCAGCCGCGCCAGATCGTCTTCAATCAGCGTCACGGCGCGGCGCACTTGCAGCACCAGGCCGGTGTCCATCACATCCTGGCTGGTGGCGCCCAAGTGTACGTAGCGCTCGGCACCCGCATCGGCACTGGCGATCTGTTTACCGAGTGCCTTGATCAGCGGGATCGCTGAATTACCCGCGGTGGCTATCGCCTCGCCCAGCGCGCTCGTATCGTAGAGCGACGCCAGGCAGGCCTGCGCTATCGATGCCACGGCTGCTTGCGGAATCACCCCAACCTGGGCTTCGGCCCGGGCCAGCGCGGCTTCGAAGTCCAGCATGCCTTGCAGCCGGCCTTGGTCACAGAACACCTCGGCCATGCTGTCGGCCGTGAAATAGGTGTCGAACAACTGATTGCTCGTGCGCGTCGTCATAAACCATCCTTAAGGCACGCACGCCCTCAAAGGCGCGCCAACCGGTTACAGATCGTGGTGCAAGTACTCTGCCTGTTTCGGCAGGCGCAAGCTGAACAGGAATGCGATCGCCATCATGCCGGTGACATACCAGTAGAAGGTGTTTTCCATGCCGATGGACTTCAGGCCAAGGGCCACGTACTCCGCTGAACCGCCGAAAAGGGCATTTGCCACCGCGTATGCCAGGCCCACACCGAGTGCGCGCACTTGTGGCGGGAACATCTCGGCTTTTACCAGGCCGCTGATGGAGGTGTAGAAGCTGACAATCGCCAACGCCAGGGTAATCAGTACAAAGGCCAGGAACGGACTGCTCACGGTTTTGAGGGTCAACAGGATCGGCACGGTGCACAGCGTACCGAGGGCGCCGAACCAAAGCATCGAATTACGCCGGCCGATCTTGTCCGAAAGCATGCCAAACAGTGGCTGCATGCACATATACAGAAACAGCGCGCCGGTCATGATGTAGCTGGCCGTCTTGGCGTGCATCCCGGCGGTGTTCACCAGGTACTTCTGCATGTAAGTGGTAAAGGTGTAGAAAATCAGCGAGCCGCCGGCGGTATAGCCGAGCACGGTGATAAACGCCGCTTTGTGATCGCGAAACAGCGCGGCAATGCTGCCGGCGTCTTTGTTGTCGCGCATCTCCTGGCTGGTGGTTTCTTTCAGGGAGCGACGCAGTAACAGCGAAATCACCGCGGCAATCGCGCCGATCACAAACGGAATCCGCCAGCCCCAGGCGCGCAGTTCTTCTTCAGTCAGCAGTTGTTGCAGGATCACCACCACCGACACGGCCAGCAATTGCCCGCCGATCAAGGTCACGTACTGGAACGAAGCGAAGAACCCGCGCTGGCCTTTGAGCGCCACTTCGCTCATGTACGTTGCCGTGGTGCCGTATTCGCCGCCCACCGACAGCCCTTGGAACAACCGCGCCGCCAGCAGCAAGGCCGGAGCCCAGGCGCCGATGTCTTTGTAAGTGGGCAAAAAGGCAATGACCAGAGAGCCGGCGCACATCATCAGCACCGAGATCATCATCGAGTTTTTGCGCCCATGCTTATCGGCCACCCGGCCAAACAGCCAACCACCAATGGGCCGCATCAGGAAACCGGCGGCGAATACGCCTGCGGTGTTCAGCAGTTGAACCGTGGGGTCATCGGAAGGGAAAAACGCCGGAGCGAAATAAATCGCACAGAAGGCGTAGACGTAGAAGTCGAACCATTCGACCAGATTGCCGGACGAAGCCCCGACAATTGCAAAAATCCGTTTGCTGCGTTCTTCTCCGGTGTAGTGACCGGTATGGGTTGTCATATTTTTTCACTCGTAGGGAACGGACTTAACCCTAGACATACTTTGTAACAGTCTCGTTCCGCAAGTAGACTTTTGGGGTGGTGAGGGGGAGAAGGAACAGGCCGAAGCGTGCCGCGAAAATTTCGCGACCTGCATGACCGAGCCGACTATGGATTCACCGATGAGCGTTCAGGTCGATGTAACACTGGCATATCCCCTGGTCAGTCCCCTCTCGCCCTGGGGCATGGATATCTACACAATTTTCAGAAACCGACGATTTTCCCTGTGGCGAGCGGGCTTGTCCCGCTTGCCACAACAGCCCTCTCTGCTTGGATTTAAGCGTTGAGGCAAAATTGTGTGGGGTGGCCCTGAAGCCCCCCTCAATAATCGAAAAACACCGTCTCTTTATCCGTCCCCTGCAACACCACGTTCCACTGATACACCCCCGACGCGTCCGCCTTGGCAATCAAGGTACTGCGGCGTTCAGCGGGTACACACCCCAACAACGGGTCATCCCCATTCATCACTTCACCGTCAAAATAAATCCGCGTCAGCAAGTGCTTTACCAGGCCACGGGCAAACACCAATACCACCAGGTGCGGGGCCTGGGTCGTGCCCTCCAACCCCGGCACGCTGCCCGGCTTGATGGTGGAAAACCGAAAACGCCCTTCGGCGTCCACCGGCACTCGGCCAAACCCTTCGAAGCTGGGATCCAGGGGTTTGTCCTGCTCATCTTCGGGGTGGTCATATTTACCGGCAGCATTGGCTTGCCAGACTTCCAGCATGGCGTCGTTGACGGCATCACCGTTGCCATCCAGCACTTGCCCGCTGATCGCCACCCGCTCGCCCAAGGTCTCGGCCGAGGCTAGATCTTCGCGGTTCAGCCAAGTCAGGCCGATATGATAGTAAGGCCCGACGGTGTGGGATGTAGTCGCGTAAAGAGTCATCTCATTTCTCCATCGGCGTGGCGTCGCGGCCGCGCAGGACGATGTCCCAGCGGTAGCCGAGGGCATAATGCGGAATGGTTTTTTCAAGGTCGAAACGGGCGATCAAGCGTTCCTTGGCCGAGGTGTCGGGCACGCAGTTGTAGATCGGGTCGTATTCCAGCAACGGGTCGCCGGGGAAATACATCTGCGTCACCAGCCGCGTCAGCACGCTGGGGCCAAACAGCGAAAAATGAATATGCGCCGGGCGCCAGGCATTGTGATGATTGCCCCACGGATAGGCGCCGGGCTTGATGGTCTGGAACTGGTACCAGCCGTCGGCATCGGTGACCGTGCGACCGGTGCCGGTGAAGTTCGGGTCCAGGGGCGCGTCGTGCAGATCGCGCTGATGGTTGTAGCGTCCAGCGGCGTTGGCCTGCCAGATTTCCACCAGGATGCCCGGTACCGGCAGGCCGTTCTCATCCAGCACGCGGCCGTGGATGATGATGCGCTCGCCTTGCGGCTCGCCATCGTGCTGGGCTGTGAGGTCGTTGTCCTTCTCGTCGATGCGTTCGGTGCCGATAGTCGGGCCGGTGATTTCCGACAACGAATGGGGCAGAAACACCAACGGCTTGGACGGCGAACGCAGGTTCGTCGACTGGTACGCCGGGTGCAGGTAATCAGGCTGAGTACCCGCTTGCGGGCGCCGGTATCCGGGCTTGTCACTCATGGATCAATCCTCGTTGTTCTGGTGTTTTAAACGCGCTCGATAGCCAGCGCCAAGCCTTGGCCGACGCCGACGCACATGGTTGCCAACCCCTTGTGCCCCCCGGTTTTTTCGAGTTGGTGCAGAGCCGTCAATACCAGCCGAGCACCGCTCATGCCCAACGGATGGCCCAAGGCAATGGCGCCACCGTTCGGGTTGACCTGCGGCGCGTCGTCCGCCAGGCCCAGCTCACGCAGCACCGCCAGGCCTTGGCTGGCGAAGGCTTCGTTGAGTTCGATCACATCAAAGTCGCTGACGGCCAGCCCCAGGCGTTCCACCAGCTTGCGCACCGCCGGTACCGGGCCGATCCCCATGACTCGCGGCGCCACACCGGCGCTGGCCATGCCCAATACCCGGGCGCGTGCGGTCAGGCCGTGTTGTTTCACGGCAGCGGCAGACGCCAGAATCAGCGCGGCGGCGCCATCGTTCACACCAGAGGCGTTGCCGGCGGTGACGGTCTTGTCCGGGCCGTTGACCGGTTTGAGTCGGGTCAGGGCTTCCAGGGTGCTATCGGCCCGAGGATGCTCATCATGTTCGACCAGGATCTCGCCTTTTTTATGCGCGACCCGCACCGGCACGATTTCTTCAGCGAAATAACCGGCGGCCTGAGCAGCGGCGGCGCGTTGCTGGCTGCGCAAGGCAAAGGCGTCTTGATCGGCGCGCGATACCTGGTAGTCGTCGGCCACGTTATCGGCGGTCTGCGGCATCGCATCGACACCGTATTGGGCCTTCATCAACGGGTTGATGAAACGCCAGCCGATGGTGGTGTCTTCCAGCTTCATGTTGCGCGAGAACGCCGCGTCGGACTTGCCCATCACAAACGGCGCACGGGACATCGACTCGACGCCACCGGCAATCGCAAGCTCCATTTCACCACTGGCAATCGCGCGGAACGCGGTGCCAATCGCGTCCATGCCCGAAGCACACAAACGATTGAGGGTCACGCCAGGAATGCTGTCGGGCAAACCGGCCAGCAATGAAGCCATGCGTGCCACGTTGCGGTTGTCTTCGCCCGCCTGGTTGGCACAACCGAGAAACACTTCCTCGACCGCGCTCCAATCCACGCAAGGGTTACGCTCCATCAGCGCCTTGATCGGCAAGGCGGCCAGATCATCGGCGCGCACGCTCGACAAACCGCCACCGAAACGCCCGATAGGTGTGCGAATGGCGTCACAGATAAATACGTCGCGCATCAGGCTTCTCCTGGGGCTTGGCCATGGGCGGCGGCCGTGCGGGCTTCAAGGTCGCGCAGGGCAGTCAATTCAACCTCGGTGGGTTCAGCACTGGTGCTGACCTGATCGGCAAACCGAATCGCCCAGCCGGTGGCGGCGACCACCTGTTCACGCGTGACACCTGGGTGCAGGGCGGTGACCACGAATTCGTGAGTGCCCTCCTCCGGCTCCATGATGCACAGGTCAGTAATGATCCCCACCGG
Organism: Pseudomonas sp. GQ91; assembly: GCF_059758795.1. Taxonomy (NCBI): domain Bacteria; kingdom Pseudomonadati; phylum Pseudomonadota; class Gammaproteobacteria; order Pseudomonadales; family Pseudomonadaceae; genus Pseudomonas; species Pseudomonas sp. GQ91. The sequence continues at coordinate 243,712 of NZ_JCAXED010000003.1, read as the reverse complement.
CCCCGCGCCCGGCAGGCCGAGGCGCTTGCGCGAATCCCCGCCTTCGCCGTGGCCTACCGAGGTGATGAAATCCAGTTTGTCGACGAACGAACGCGCCGATTGCTTGAGGATAATCAGCACGCTCTTGGCGGAGCCGGCAATCTCCGGCGCGCCACCCGCGCCCGGCAGGCGGACTTTGGGCTGGTGATAGTCACCGACCACCGTGGTGTTGATATTGCCGAAGCGGTCGACCTGGGCGGCGCCGAGGAACCCGACATCAATACGTCCGCCTTGCAACCAGTAGCGAAAAATCTCACCGGTCGGTACGACGGTGTCGGCGGTTTCCGCCAGTTCGCCATCACCGATCGACAACGGCAGCACCGAGGGCTTGGCGCCGATCGGGCCGGACTCATAAATCAACACCACATCCGGCGAGGACGTCAGGCGTGCCAGGTTGGCGGCCTTGGAGGGCAAGCCGATACCGACGAAGCACACCGAACCGTTCTTCAGGCGACGCGCGGCAGCCACAGTCATCATTTCATTGGTCGAGTACGTCATTACTTGGCCTCCTGCGCGGCAGCCAGTTTGGCTTGGAACTGACTGAAGTCAGCGGTGCCGTGGATGTATTCAGCAATCCATGCGGTAAACGTCCCACGGTCCCGGGCAATCGGGTCCCAGGCCTGATAAAAGCGGTTGTCACGCTCGGTGTAACCATGCGCGTAGGACGGATGCGCACCGCCCGGGACATGGCAAACGGCGGTCAGCGCCCAGGTGGGCAGGACGCACGCGTTCATTGGCGCCTTCAGGTCGTCGACGATTTCCTCGACGGTGACGATGCAACGCCGGGCCGCCAAGGCGGCTTCTTTCTGTACGCCGAGAATTCCCCACAACAGCACATTGCCCTTGCGGTCGGCTTTTTGCGCGTGGATCACGGTAACGTCCGGACGCACCGATGGCACCGCGGCCAGCACTTCACCGGTAAATGGGCAGGTGACGGATTTGATCAGCGGGTTGACCTTCGGCAGGTCAGAACCTGCGTAAGCACGCAACACCGCAAACGGCAGGCCGGAGGCTCCGGCAACGTAGGCATTCGCCAAGTCGGCATGACTGTGTTCTTCAATTTCCAGGGGTTGCGGCCACTGTTTCTCCACCGCGTCCCGCAGACGATGCAACGAGCCCACGCCGGGATTGCCGCCCCAGGAGAAAATCAACTTGCGGGCGCAGCCTGCACCGATCAGTTGGTCGTAGATCAGGTCGGGCGTCATGCGCACCAGCGTCAGGTCTTTCTTGCCCTGACGAATGATTTCATGACCTGCCGCTGTAGGGATCAGATGAGTAAAGCCTTCGAGCGCGACGGTATCGCCATCGTTGACGAACTGCTTTACCGCATCAGACAGCGAGAGAATTTCAGCCATGGGGTTGGGCTCCCGGTGTGGGTCGAAAAAGGCGCTGAGGGCAGCGCTGAAGTGCCTGAAGGTTAAGCCGGGGAATTTCGCCAAACAATCCGATAATCGACTGAGCGTTCGATTATCGAACAGATTGTTGTCTGGCTATCGATTACGCTTCAGGGGCGTATCGGCATGACTGACCAGGGCCCAGCGCTGCCGCGACATTAATGAGCCAGGGAAAACACCGTCAATTCGTCAAAGCGGGATCTGTGCGGTCACCGAACGCTAAGCGAACAATTGGGCGCTCAGCTCCTGGCTGGCGCTGAGCATGCTCGGCAGAAAGCGCTGCTCGAGCTCGCTGCGGCTGACCCGCCCGGCGTGGGTGCTGACATTGAGCGCAGCCAATACCTGACCAGACGCGTCATACACCGGCACGGCGATGGAACGCAGCCCTTGCTCCAATTCCTGATCAACGATGCACCATCCCTGCTGCCGAACTTGTTGCAGGCATTCGAGCAAGGCCTGGGGCGTGGTCAACGTGCGACTGGTCTTGGTTTGCAGGTCGGCATGGTCCAGGTAGTCCTGCAACGAGGCATCGTCGAGGGCGGCCAGCAAGATCCGTCCCATGGACGTGCAGTAGGCCGGCAGACGGCCGCCGACCGAAAGGTCCACCGAAATCAGGCGTTGGGTGGTGGCGGAGCGGGCGATATAAAGGATGTCGTCACCTTCCAGGGTCGCCATGTTGCAGGCTTCATGCAACTGCTCGCTCATGCGGTCCAGGTAAGGCTGGGCGGAAACGGCCAAAGGCGTGGAAGACAGGTAGGCATGGCCGAGGGTCAAGACCTTGGGCAACAGGGAATAAGTTCGCCCGTCAGTGGTGGCGTAGCCGAGCTTGATCAAGGTATGCAGGCAACGACGTACGGCGGCACGCGGGATTTCCGTGCGGTGGCTGATCTGGGCGATGGTCAGGTGGCGCTTGCGCTCCTGAAACGCCTGCACCACCGCCAGGCCACGCGCCAGGGACGTCATGAAATCCGGATCGCCGGTAAACGCCTGAATCCGTTTGGCCGGTGACGCAACGATAGGCGGCGCTACTGATGCAAAGGAGTTGCGCAATTGATCGTTCATTCCAGGCCCTTTCTCTTGTTTTCGATGGCTATTACAAGCTGGCTGGCAAGCGGCGCACAAGACGAGGCCTGCAACACTGTGCGATTATCGGACGCCCAGTCGATAATCGCAATTTCCCCCTCCGCTGGCGTGAGCGGCCTTGTGCAACAGCACCCGATCATTGAAAGCATGCCCGATTCGCCCGTGGCTGAATAAATAAGCTCGGGACGCGGCGGTCAGTTGTAAAACATTAAGCAAGTGTGACGTTAAAACTTCGGCACTACTGCCCTGAAATACACCCACTGGCAAAGTTGACGTTTTTTAACTTGTTGGTGATAGTGTTATTCAAATACACCGTTATAATGCACCTCGTGATAAGGTTGGCCCAGCTTCCAGAGCGATTGCAGATTTCGCCGAGCCTTGCCCACGCGTTGCCCAAGGCGCTGTTGCAGGTACCTGACGCCCATTCAAATGCCTGCCAATTGCTTGTGACTTGAAAAGAAAACTGTTGCTACGACAGCTGTTCTTCTCCGGTGCCGTGGCCGCCTGCAATAACGAAGTGGTTTATCGTGCCTCCCCCCTCAAATGTGGACTCTATTTGAAGGTGACGCGATGAACGCCTTCCCTGCATTGCGCTTCACCGGAATTAAACTCAACTCAATTAGGTAACAATGTGACGAAAGACGAACTGCGCGCGGAACTTGAGCGCCAGGAACAACGTTACAAGGATGTTTACGGCGGGGAAGTCACCACCTACGCCGCCCAGCCAGAACCTGAGCGCAAACCATGGCGCAAACGCGCCAGTCTGCTGGATCAGGCTTTTGCCCAAGAGATTCAAAAGATCGAAAAGGATCTGAAGGCCGAAGAGCCATAACCCTTCGGGTCGCGCCCCAAGGGTCAGGTGCTTTCCTGCCAGCACCTCGCTGGCGGGAAAGCGCTATGTATGCCTGTTGTATGCCCGACTATCGTCATTTCCTGCATCCCGTCGAAATTTCATACAACTGTTTCACTGCCAGTGTCGCGATTGTCGCACCCGAAACCAACAGAAAAAACGCTATACATCAATGAGTTGCTGAAACCCCGAAATACCTGTGGCCGGCGCCAGAGGCACAGATTAATTCGTTGAAGAATGTTACCAGCGAGCAGCTAGTGCATCGATTACCCAGCTTTTCTGGCATAATCGCGCCCCCTTTCGACCTGGTCATAAAACCTTCATGATCGATTTATTCAGCGGACTGGATGCCTGGGTTCTTGTGAGCCTGCTGCTCGCCCTCTTCTTTGTCCTCGCCTTCGAGTTCATCAATGGCTTTCATGACACCGCTAACGCGGTGGCCACAGTCATCTACACCAAGGCCATGCCACCGCACCTGGCCGTGTTCTTTTCCGGGGTGTTCAACTTCCTCGGCGTGCTGCTCGGCGGGGTGGGCGTTGCCTACGCCATCGTGCACCTGCTGCCGGTGGAATTGTTGATCAATGTGAACACCGGCCATGGTCTGGCCATGGTGTTCTCATTGCTGGCGGCGGCCATTACCTGGAACCTCGGCACCTGGTACTTCGGGATTCCGGCGTCCAGCTCCCACACGCTGATCGGCTCGATCCTCGGTGTCGGCCTGGCCAATGCCTTGATCAACGACATTCCGCTGGCTGATGGGGTCAACTGGCAGAAGGCAATCGATATCGGTGCCTCGCTGGTGTTCTCGCCCATGGCCGGTTTTCTGGTCGCAGCCTTGGTGTTGATTGGTCTTAAATGGTGGCGTCCGCTGTCGAAGATGCACAAGACACCGGACCAGCGTCGCAAGCTCGACGACAAGAAACACCCGCCATTCTGGAACCGCCTGGTATTGGTGATTTCCGCCATGGCCGTGAGTTTCGTGCATGGTTCCAACGACGGCCAGAAAGGTATCGGCCTGATCATGCTGGTACTGATTGGTATCGTGCCCGCCCAGTTCGTACTCGACTTGGGCAGCAGCACTTACCAGATCGAGCGCACCCGTGACGCCACGTTGCACCTCAATCAGTTCTACCAGCGCAACCACGAAACCCTCGGCGAATTTCTCTCCCTGGGCAAGAGCGTTCCGGAAGACCTGCCAGGCAAATTCCGTTGCAACCCGCAACAGACCGAGCCGACCATCAATTCGCTTCTTGGCACATTGAAAGGTGTCTCCGACTACCACTCGCTGACCTCCGAGCAACGCATTGAAGTGCGTCGCTACCTGCTCTGCCTGGACGATACCGCGAAGAAAGTCGGCAAGCTGCCCGGCCTGGACAAACGCGAGAAGTCCGACCTCGACAAGCTGCGCAAAGACTTGACCGCCACCACTGAGTACGCGCCGTTCTGGGTGATTCTCGCGGTAGCGTTGGCCCTGGGCCTGGGTACCATGGTGGGCTGGAAGCGTGTGGTTCTGACCATCGGTGAGAAAATCGGCAAGCAGGGCATGACCTATGCCCAGGGCATGTCGGCACAAATCACCACGGCCACCATGATTGGCTTTGCCAATATCTTCAGCCTGCCAGTGTCCACTACCCACGTCCTGTCTTCGGGCGTGGCGGGGACCATGGTCGCTAACAAAAGCGGCTTGCAGGGTGGCACGGTGAGAACCATCCTGATGGCGTGGGTGTTGACCCTGCCTGCGACCGTGGCCTTGTCGGCCGGATTGTTCTGGCTGGCGTCCATCGCGCTGGGGAGTTGATCCTCCGCGGCTGATCCAGGAAGGCGCAACCTTTGGGGGTTGCGCCTTTTTTTATGTTTGAAGGGCTGCCAAGCAGCCAAACGCCAGGCAAAAAAAAGGGCGACCGAAGTCGCCCAAAATGCCTTGCGTGCTCATGTAATCCAGAAAAACCTAGGGTTTTTTACGCTTGTTGGCGTCTTTCCAGATAAAAATCCCAAACCCTACAAAAAACAGCACCATGAGGCCGACGGTCAGCACTCCGGCAAACACCACATTATCGAAAAACATGACCGGCCTCCTGTGCTTGCCCTGTTGCGATGGGGCTAAGTTAACCAAGAAGCCGAAAGGAGAAATTGACGGGGATCAATGTCGCCCGCGACGGGGCGTAAAGAAGGGAAATAACTGACCTGCATCAACAGATCCGGAGCGTTTCAGCGTTTTTTCGGTTTGTTTTTCGACTTTTTCTTCACCTTGCCCAAGGGCATCGCCTGTTCAAAGGCTTGGCGCACTTCATTGAGCCGCTTGTCATTAAGGTCATGGACACGCTTGGCGCGCTCGGTATTCAGATCGATCAGCTTGTCGTCACTCATGGCTTGGCTTACGTCGTGGCTGGAATACCCCAATAATGCGTCCTGACCCGTCGTGCGGTAAACCGCCGGCAAACAAAATGTGTGTCATCCAGCCTACTGTCCGCAAAATCGACGCCTTCCAACCACCTGAAGGGGTCTTACATGGCACTGCATGAGGATCTTTCGCCCTCGCTGGCCCTGCGCGGTTAAACCTCGACGTCCACCCACAACCCTTGCCGGGGCGCATCTTCGATCAGCGGCGCGACCGGCACGGTATTATCGGCATTGAGTTCATCACCGGGAATGGCCAGATGCTGCTCGGGGTCTTCTTGCACTTCGCGTCGGCGCTTTTGCTGTTCCTGCTGACGTCGTTGTTCGTCGCGCAGCAACAGGGCCGACTGTTCGGGGTCGCGATTTTTCAGGTCAATGGTGCTTTCGTTGGAACTCGCTTGCGCCGGCACCACCGGAGGAATATCGGGCTTGGGGCGCACGGGATCGAGTTGCGAGGTCACCGGCACAACACTCAAGGGCAAGATGGGTGGCAGCATAATTATGAGTCTCCTGTCAGCAAGCTGTCGGCTGCCGCGCTAACGACTTGAGCCTGGGGTCGCCAACTTGTGACCCAGTCGTCAGTCTTCGGTGCCGTGCCACCCGTCGAATCGCCCCCCCATCATCCCGGCAAGCAGAGTAGTTTTTGTCAGAATCCTTTGGCTGAGGACCTTGTTCCGTTAGAATAGTCGGCTTTTTCACGGCGGGAGTCAGGCAGCATGGCGCAGCAGTATCAACCGGGGCAACGCTGGATTAGTGACAGCGAAGCAGAGCTGGGCTTAGGCACCGTTCTGGCACAGGACGGGCGCTTGTTGACCGTGCTCTATCCGGCCACTGGCGACACCCGCCAGTACGCGCTACGGAATGCGCCCCTCACTCGCGTGAGGTTTTCGCCAGGTGACACCATCACCCATTTCGAAGGCTGGAAAATGACCGTGCGCGAAGTCGACGATGTCGACGGCCTGCTGGTCTATCACGGCCTCAATGGGCAGAACGAGCAGGTCACCCTGCCGGAAACCCAACTGTCGAACTTCATCCAGTTCCGTCTGGCCAGCGACCGTCTGTTCGCCGGCCAGATCGACCCGCTGGCCTGGTTCTCCCTGCGTTACCACACCCTGGAACATACCAGCCGCCAGTTGCAGTCCTCGCTCTGGGGCCTGGGTGGCGTGCGTGCGCAGCCGATCGCCCACCAATTGCACATTGCCCGTGAAGTCGCCGACCGTATCGCCCCTCGGGTATTGCTGGCGGACGAAGTGGGCCTGGGCAAGACCATCGAAGCCGGCCTGGTGATCCACCGCCAGCTGCTCTCCGGTCGAGCCAGTCGCGTGCTGATCCTGGTCCCGGAAAACCTGCAGCACCAGTGGCTGGTAGAGATGCGTCGGCGCTTCAACCTGCAAGTTGCCTTGTTCGACGAGGAACGCTTTATTGAAAGCGATGCCAGCAACCCGTTCGAAGACACCCAGCTCGCGCTGGTTGCCCTGGAGTGGCTGGTCGAGGATGAGAAAGCCCAGGACGCGCTGTTCGCCGCCGGTTGGGACTTGATGGTCGTCGACGAAGCTCACCACTTGGTGTGGCACGAAGAACAAGCCAGCGCTGAATACACGCTGGTTGAGCAGTTGGCCGAGACTATTCCCGGGGTCCTGCTGCTGACCGCCACCCCCGAACAATTGGGCCAGGACAGCCATTTCGCGCGTCTGCGCCTGCTGGACCCGAACCGTTTCCACGACGTTAAGGCCTTCCGCGCCGAAAGCGAAAATTATCGCCCGGTGGCCGAAGCCGTCCAGGAGCTGATGGACAAGGGCCGCCTCTCGCCTGCGGCCCACAAAACCATCCTGGGTTTCCTCGGTAACGAAGGTGAAGCCTTGTTGACCGCGGTCAACGATGGCGACACCGAAGCCAGCGCCCGCCTGGTACGCGAACTGCTGGATCGCCACGGCACCGGCCGCGTACTGTTTCGCAACACCCGCGCCGCCGTGCAAGGCTTCCCGGAGCGCAAGCTGCATGCCTACCCGCTGCCGTGCCCGGACGAATACCTCGAACTGCCGCTGGGCGAACACGCCGAGCTGTACCCGGAAGTCAGCTTCCAGTCGCAGCCGGATATTGAAGAAGAACAGCGCTGGTGGCGCTTCGACCCTCGGGTCGAATGGCTGATCGACCAGTTGAAAATGCTCAAGCGCACCAAGGTCCTGGTGATCTGCGCCCACGCCGAAACCGCCATGGACCTGGAGGACGCCCTGCGCGTACGTTCCGGCATCCCGGCCACGGTGTTCCACGAAGGCATGAACATCCTCGAGCGGGACCGTGCCGCGGCCTACTTCGCCGATGAAGAATTCGGCGCCCAGGTGCTGATCTGTTCGGAAATCGGCAGTGAAGGTCGCAACTTCCAGTTCGCCCATCACCTGGTGCTGTTCGACCTGCCGTCCCACCCGGACCTGCTGGAACAGCGAATCGGCCGTCTTGACCGGATCGGCCAGAAACATGTGATCGAACTGCATGTGCCGTACCTGGAAACCAGCCCGCAGGCACGGCTGTTCCAGTGGTACCACGAAGCGCTGAACGCCTTCCTTAATACCTGCCCGACCGGCAACGCCTTGCAGCATCAGTTCGGCCCGCGCCTGCTGCCGTTGCTGGAAGACGCCGACGACGGCGAGTGGCAAACGCTGATCGACGAAGCCCGTGCCGAGCGCGAGCGCCTCGAAGCCGAACTGCACACCGGTCGTGATCGCCTGCTGGAACTCAACTCCGGCGGCGCTGGCGAAGGTGATGCGCTGGTGGAAGACATCCTTGAGCAGGACGATCAGTTCACCCTGCCGATCTACATGGAAACCCTGTTCGATGCGTTCGGCATCGACAGCGAAGACCATTCGGACAACGCGCTGATTCTCAAGCCGAGCGAAAAGATGCTCGACGCCAGCTTCCCGCTGGGCGACGACGAAGGCGTGACCATCACCTACGACCGCAACCAGGCCCTGTCTCGCGAAGACATGCAGTTCATCACCTGGGAACACCCGATGGTCCAGGGCGGCATGGACCTGGTGCTGTCCGGTTCGATGGGCAACACCGCCGTGGCGCTGATCAAGAACAAGGCGCTCAAACCGGGCACCGTGTTGCTGGAGCTGCTCTACGTCAGTGAAGTGGTCGCGCCACGCGCGTTGCAACTGGGCCGCTACCTGCCGCCAGCGGCACTGCGCTGCTTGTTGGATGCCAACGGTAATGATTTGTCGGGCCGTGTCTCATTCACCACCTTGAACGATCAACTCGAGGCTGTGCCACGGGCCAGCGCGAACAAGTTTATCCAGGCCCAACGTGACCAACTGACGCCACGGATCAACGCCGGTGAAGAAAAAATCGCCCCACGTCACGCCGAACGCGTGGCCGAGGCACAACGCCGCCTGGCTGCCGATACGGATGAAGAACTGGCGCGCCTGACCGCGCTGCAAGCGGTCAACCCGACCGTACGTGACAGCGAGCTGGTAGCTCTGCGCAAGCAACGTGAGCAAGGCCTGGCCATGCTTGATAAAGCTGCGCTGCGACTGGAGGCGATTCGCGTGTTGGTCGCGGGTTGATGCTGCTGTTCTGTTGAACTAAAAGACCCGCTCAATGCGGGTCTTTTTTAGGGTGTGGGGTTCATGGCGACCGGGAAAATCGGCTTTGAATCCATCATCGACGCGGTGCCTCAGGTCGCAGGTTGTCTTCGCACACTTCGGTCAGTTCCCTCTCCTCCGGGAGAGGGCTAGGGTGAGGGGCGAATCTCAAGTCCGCCACTTATCGCCCTGCCAGCACGGCATTACCTCAAACCACCACCGCAGGCCCCGACACCTCCACCGTCCCCATTCCATCCTTCATCCGCTGGGCATCACGCACAAAACACCGCGATGCCAGGAACAGAAACAGCATGGTCAAGAACAACGCCACCGGAATCAGATACATAGCGTCATGCAGGCCCACTGCTTTAAAAGCTTCAGTCATTTGCTCAGCCCCCGCCGCATACATAGCGGAGTGAGCAAAATGGTCAGACAGACCGCCCACCACAATCGGCCCCATGCCACCGCCCAACAAATACAAACCTGCGAAAAACAGCGCCATGGCCGTGGCCCGCAAGCGCGGCTCCACCACGTCCTGAATCGCCGTGTAGACGCACGTATAGAAGTTATAGGCAAACAACCAGCCCACACTGAATACCGCCACGAACACGCCGATCTCGATGCGGCCTGCGTGCAGGGCCCAAGCGGTGCAGAGCGTGGAGATGATCAGGCTGAACGCGGCGAACAACAGGCGGCCATTGGCAATACGCTGATGGATTTTGTCGGCTACCCAGCCACCCAGCGTCAGTCCTACCAGACCCGTCACGCCGACAATGACTCCGGTCGCCACCGCCGCTTCCTGCAACGGCATCAGAAAATACCGCTGCAACATTGGCACCAGAAACGAGTTGCAGGCATAGGTCGCAAAGTTGAAGCACAACCCGGCCAGCACCAACCAGAGAAAAGTCGGGACCGCTAGCACGCGGCGGATCGGCCGGTCGATTTTTTCTTGGGAAACCTGCACCGCTTCAGCCGCGCCGCGCTTGGGCTCCTTGATATAGAACATGAACACCGCCAGGATCAGCCCCGGCACAGCGGCGATGAAGAACGGTGCGCGCCAGCTGTCGAAGGCCTCGACCATCGCGCCGATGGTGAAGAACGCCAGCAGCAGCCCCAAGGGCAAGCCGAGCATGAAAATGCCCATGGCTCGGGCCCGGCGATGCGCCGGAAACAGATCGCCGATCAATGAGTTTGCCGCCGGCGCGTAGCTGGCCTCACCAATACCGACGCCCATGCGCACCAGCAGAAAGGTCCAGAAACTGCCGACCATGCCGTTGACTGCGGTCAGCCCGCTCCAGGTCGCCAGGCCCCAGCCCATCAGCTTGCTGCGCGAGCCGGTGTCGGCCATGCGCCCAAGCGGCAGACCGGCAATGGCGTAGACGATGGTGAATGCGGTACCGATGATGCCGAGCTGGAAGTCGCTGAGACTCCATTCCATGCGGATCGGCTCGATGATGATCGCCGGGATCGTGCGATCAAAGAAATTGAACAGGTTGGCCAGAAACAGCAGGAACAGAATGCGCCAGGCATTCGCCGCTTGGGTCGAGTTCTGCATGGGTCCGTCTCTTTTATTGTTATAGAGCTGCGATGCCCTGCGCATCCTGCCCGGAACCTGCAATCTAGTCAGCCGCGGCCCGATTGTCTGTAATGATTCGTAAAGCTGATAGGGCGTAATTTCATCCTCGGCAGCAAAGTGTCGAGCCATCGAAAAATAAGCGCTTACCCCCCTTCCCAAGCGCATTGGCAAGATTAGAATAGCGAGCCTTCCGCAGTCCCCCCTACCTCTTATTGATGACGTGCCATGTCCGATGCCAGTCCGTGTCTGAAATGCGGTGCCTGCTGTTCACACTTTCGCGTGTCTTTCTTTTGGGGCGAATGCGCTTCGGCAGGAGGAACCGTGCCCGATGATCTGGTCGTACAGATCACGCCCAGCCGAGTGGCGATGATCGGCACAGACAGCAAACCGGTACGCTGTTGCAGCCTTGTAGGGGACGTCGGCACGGGTACCCGTTGCTCGATTTATCATCAACGTTCCAGCGTCTGCCGCGAGTTTGAAGCGTCCTGGAGCCAAGGCGAAATAAACACCGATTGCGATGCCGCGCGCGCCGCTTTTGGCCTGGCGCCTCTCGAGCAGCCGATCCACGACCTCGACTTGCCCATCAGCGCTTAGCATGATCGGCTATTACCGAATAGCCATCATCCAACTAAAGCCCTCCGACGAACGACTATTCATGAGCGTCCGGAGACGCTTTCCCTAGTAAATACAGGCTTATATCTGTCCGCTTCGGCCTACAACGCACAGCAAAGTCGCGAATTCTCACTCAGTGATGGCTCTTGGACATTTTGCAGCCATCCGTTCAGGCACATGGCGCACAATGACGTCTAAACATAATCCTGCTACTGCGGTATTTGAGCGGGACGGGAATATCCCCGCACGCCCTTCGCAAACCCGAGCATCGCTCACACTTGGAAACAATTCTCCAACTCCCCAGGCCGCCTCAAAACTGTGCCCATGACGCAAACGTCACCCTGCCTTGTGACCTTTCTCCACGGCAAGATGCCATCACCGCATCAGCAGTTACTCCGCTACACACTTAATACAGCGAAATCAGGCGCACCTTTTTCGTGCAAGTCATGCTTGCCCTGCCCTTTCCTGGATCAGAATCCACGGCGACACCACCACCGCCCACAGCCCCGGATCCCGCTCCACCAGGTCCAGCGCCCGCGTCGCAGAGACCTCGCCAACCGTCTCTGCAGCCAGCCAGGCAGCGACTTTATCGCGGTTATCCTGCGCCATGGCCTCGGCGGTTTCGATCAAATCCAGGCTGGCATCGACCCACAATAGGGCACCCTTCGCAAAGAACGGCTCAAGCTCCTTCCAGGAAATTTCGGCAGTTTCACCAAGCAGCTTGGCATAGAGGGTGCTAGGTTCTTGCGTCATGGGAGTTCACCTGAGGAAAAAATCGGCGCAATCATACCGTCGAGCCTCAGGCAGAAAAACCCGGTTGCAAATGAAGTCCCGAGAGAAAGCGCCAGGAAAGCCAAGGATTGCCTGAAACTCTGGCATCAACGCGCCGCAATTCTGACTTTTTCTTTCATTTAAGCGACATACCCAGCGTTTGCCCCCAGCAGCCAGCTTTTCAATCGACGAACCGGCGCTCTACACTGTACCGGTACAGTTGCCAGGCCGCCGCCGGGGGATATCCGAGATATCCGATCCGGTTCAGCAGCTCACAAGGCCGCTAGAACTATAAAAAATACAACAGTAAGAGTGGAGCACTATGAATAAGGCTACTAAGCAGATTTCCAAACTGTTTGCCGCTATGGTCCTGGCCGGGGTTGCCAGCCATTCGTTCGCAGCCGACACCATCAAGATCGGTATCGCCGGCCCTAAAACCGGCCCGGTGACCCAGTATGGCGACATGCAGTTCATGGGTGCCAAACAGGCTATCGAAGACATCAACGCCAAGGGCGGGGTTGACGGCAAGCTGCTCGAAGCCAAGGAATACGACGACGCTTGCGATCCTAAACAAGCCGTTGCCGTCGCCAACAAAGTGGTCAACGACGGCGTCAAGTTCGTGGTCGGTCACCTCTGCTCCAGCTCCACTCAGCCAGCGTCCGATATTTATGAAGACGAAGGCGTCATCATGATTACCCCGGCTGCCACCAGCCCGGAAATCACCGAGCGTGGCTACAAGATGATTTTCCGCACCATCGGCCTGGACAGCGCCCAGGGCCCGGCGGCCGGCAACTACATTGCCGACCACGTGAAGCCTAAGGTTGTTGCGGTCCTGCACGACAAGCAACAGTACGGTGAAGGCATCGCCTCGGCCGTGAAGAAAACCCTGGAAGACAAAGGCGTGAAAGTCGCCGTCTTCGAAGGCCTGAACGCCGGGGACAAGGATTTCTCCTCGATCATCCAGAAGCTCAAGCAGAACAACGTCGACTTCGTCTATTACGGCGGCTACCACCCGGAGCTGGGGCTGATCCTGCGCCAGTCCAAGGAAAAAGGCCTGGACGCCAAGTTCATGGGTCCGGAAGGCGTCGGCAACGACTCCATCTCGCAAATTGCCCAGGGCGCTTCCGAAGGCCTGCTGGTGACCCTGCCGAAATCCTTCGACCAGGACCCGGCCAACAAAGCCATCGTCGATGCGTTCACCGCCAAGAAGCAGGACCCAAGCGGTCCGTTCGTATTCCCGGCGTACGCTGCCGTTGAAGTCATCGCCGGTGGTATCGCCGCCGCGAAAAGCGAAGACACCACTAAAGTCGCCGAAGCGATCCATGCCGGTACCTTCAAGACCCCGACGGGTGACCTGAGCTTTGACGAGAAAGGCGACCTGAAGGACTTCAAGTTCGTGGTCTACCAATGGCACTTCGGCAAACCAAAAACCGAAGTTTCCCCTCAGTAAGCCAGGCGTTACTGGACAACAAGCCCACTGTGCAAGCAGTGGGCTTTGTTTTACGAGGTTTATGGGCCTGACACCCGCGATCCGGGCGCTGGCTCACCTGAAAATCTTAAAACCGTCACCAGCGGTTCGCTGGCCAACGCTCCGTGCAAATGTGGTCACAGAACACAGCACCGGGCTGGAACATGACTCCACCAGTGAAATGCGTATCGGGTTTTTAGGAGCGCTGTAATGCCTGAGATCTATCATTTTTTCCAACAGCTGGTTAATGGCCTGACCATTGGCAGCACCTATGCCTTGATAGCCATTGGCTACACAATGGTTTACGGCATCATTGGAATGATCAACTTCGCCCATGGCGAGGTGTACATGATTGGTTCCTACGTGGCTTTCATTGCCCTTGCCGGGCTGGCCATGATGGGTATCCACTCACTGCCCTTGTTGATGACTGCCGCGTTCCTTGCGTCGATCATCGTAACCAGCGCCTATGGCTACAGTATCGAGCGCGTTGCCTACCGTCCCTTGCGTGGCAGCAACCGTTTGATCCCGCTGATTTCCGCCATCGGTATGTCGATTTTCCTGCAGAACACCGTATTGCTGTCCCAGGACTCCAAGGACAAGTCCATTCCCAACCTGATCCCGGGGAGCTTCTCCTTCGGTCCGGGTGGCGCACAAGAAGTGCTGATTTCCTACATGCAGATCGTGGTGTTTGTGGTCACGCTGATCGCGATGCTGGGCCTGACCCTGTTCATCTCCCGCTCCCGTCTGGGGCGCGCCTGCCGGGCCTGTGCCGAAGACATCAAAATGGCCAACCTGCTGGGCATCAACACCAACAACATCATCGCCCTGACCTTCGTCATTGGTGCCGCACTGGCGGCCGTCGCGGCCGTGTTGCTGAGCATGCAGTATGGCGTGATCAACCCCAACGCTGGATTCCTGGTAGGCCTCAAGGCCTTTACCGCAGCCGTATTGGGCGGTATCGGCAGTATTCCGGGCGCCATGCTCGGCGGGCTGGTACTGGGTGTGGCCGAAGCCTTTGGCGCCGATATCTTCGGTGACCAGTACAAGGACGTGGTGGCATTCGGTCTTTTGGTTCTGGTGCTGTTATTCCGGCCGACCGGCATTCTGGGCCGTCCGGAGGTTGAGAAAGTATGAGCAGATATCTTAAATCGGCGTTTTTCAGCGCCTTGCTGGTGTGGGCCGTGGCCTTCCCGGTCCTCGGCCTCAAACTGAGCATTGTCGGGATCAACCTTGAAGTACATGGCACCGGTCCGGTAACCCTGACCATCATTGCCCTGTGCTCGGTATTGATGTTCCTGCGGGTGCTGTTCAGCCAGCAGGTCGGTGACCTGTTCAAGTCCAACCGTCGGCCACTGGTGTCGCCCAAGGTCAGTCAGTTCCTGACCCTGCCGCGAACCCAGCGCTACATCATCATCGGACTGATCGTGGCCGCACTGATCTGGCCGTTCTTTGGTTCCCGTGGCGCGGTGGATATTGCCACCCTGATCCTGATCTACGTGTTGCTGGGCCTGGGCCTGAACATCGTGGTCGGTCTGGCGGGGCTGCTGGACCTGGGTTATGTCGGCTTCTATGCGGTGGGTGCCTACACCTACGCGCTGCTGTCGCATTACCTGGGCTGGGGCTTCTGGATCTGCCTGCCCATTGCCGGCCTGATGGCGGCGACCTTCGGCTTCCTGCTGGGCTTCCCGGTGTTGCGCCTGCGCGGCGACTACCTGGCGATCGTGACGCTGGGCTTCGGTGAAATCATCCGCTTGTTCCTGCGTAACCTCACCGATATCACCGGCGGTCCCAACGGTATCAGCAGCATTCCCAAGCCAACCTTCTTCGGCCTGTCGTTCGACCGCAGGGCCGCGGAAGGCATGCAGACCTTTCACGAGTACTTCGGGATTGTCTACAACCCGATCAGTAAGGTGGTGTTCCTCTACCTGGTCGCCTTGTTGCTCGCCCTGGCGGCGCTGTTCGTGATCAACCGTTTGCTGCGCATGCCCATCGGGCGCGCATGGGAAGCGCTGCGCGAAGACGAAATTGCCTGCCGTGCATTGGGCCTGAACCCGACTGTGATCAAGCTCTCGGCCTTCACCCTCGGCGCAGCATTCGCCGGTTTCGCCGGCAGCTTCTTCGCCGCGCGCCAGGGGCTGGTGACACCGGAGTCATTCACTTTTATCGAGTCGGCGATCATTCTCGCCATCGTGGTATTGGGTGGCATGGGCTCGCAATTGGGTGTGATTCTCGCGGCCATCGTGATGATCCTGCTGCCGGAGCTGATGCGTGAATTCAGCGAATACCGCATGTTGATGTTCGGCGCCCTGATGGTGCTGATGATGATCTGGCGCCCTCAAGGCCTGCTGCCCATGCAACGCCCTCACATGGAGTTGCGCAAATGAGCCGCGAGATCCTGAAAGTCGACAACCTGAGCATGCGCTTCGGCGGCCTGCTGGCGGTCAACGGCGTGGCCCTGACCGTGAAGGAGAAGCAGGTCGTGGCCTTGATCGGCCCCAACGGCGCCGGCAAGACCACGGTCTTCAACTGCCTGACCGGTTTCTACAAGCCCAGCGGTGGCAGCATCCTGTTGGACGGCCAACCCATCCAGGGCATGGCCGGCCACGACATTGCCCGCAAGGGCGTGGTGCGCACCTTCCAGAACGTGCGGTTGTTCAAGGACATGACGGCGGTCGAGAACCTGTTGATCGCCCAGCACCGCCACCTGAACACCAACTTCTTCGCGGGCCTGTTCAAGACCCCGGGCTTTCGCAAAAGCGAACAGGAGGCGATGGAATACGCCGCGTACTGGCTGGACAAGGTCAACCTGACCGAGTTTGCCAACCGGCCAGCCGGGACTCTGGCGTACGGCCAGCAACGACGCCTGGAAATCGCCCGCTGCATGATGACCCGCCCGCGGATCCTCATGCTCGACGAGCCCGCCGCCGGCCTGAATCCCCGGGAAACCGAGGACCTCAAAGCCCTGATCGGTGTGCTGCGTGAAGAAAACAACGCCACCGTGCTGCTGATCGAACACGACATGAAACTGGTCATGAGCATTTCCGACCATATCGTCGTAATCAACCAGGGCACGCCGTTGGCCGACGGTACGCCTGAGCAGATCCGTGACAATCCTGAAGTGATCAAAGCCTACCTGGGGGAAGCGTAAATGCTGCAATTCGAAAACGTTTCCACCTTCTACGGCAAGATCCAGGCGCTGCACGACGTCAACGTCGAAGTGCGCCAGGGCGAGATCGTCACGCTGATCGGTGCCAACGGTGCCGGCAAGTCCACGTTGTTGATGACCCTCTGCGGTTCACCCCAGGCTCACAGCGGCAGCATCCGCTACATGGGTGAGGAGTTGGTGGGACAACACTCGGCAACGATCATGCGCAAGAGTATTGCCGTGGTGCCGGAAGGTCGGCGGGTATTTGCCCGCCTGACCGTGGAAGAGAACCTGGCGATGGGTGGGTTCTTTACCGACAAGGGCGACTACCAGGAGCAAATGGACAAGGTGTTGCACCTGTTCCCCCGGCTCAAGGAGCGCTTCAGCCAACGCGGCGGCACCATGTCCGGCGGCGAGCAGCAAATGCTCGCCATTGGCCGGGCGCTAATGAGCAAGCCCAAGCTGTTGCTGCTGGACGAACCCTCCCTGGGCCTGGCGCCGATCATCATCCAGCAGATATTCGACATCATCGAACAACTGCGCAAGGACGGTGTGACGGTGTTCCTGGTCGAACAAAACGCCAACCAGGCGTTGAAAATCGCCGACCGGGCCTATGTGCTGGAGAACGGTCGGGTGGTCATGCAGGGCAGCGGGGAACAACTGCTGACCGATCCGAAGGTGCGCGAAGCCTATCTGGGCGGTTGAACACCGACGGAACAGAAAACGGCCCTGTTCGGGCCAATACCGGTCAGTTAAGGAAACGCCGACTACTGTAGGAGCGAGCTTGCTCGCGAAAAACGTCAACGATAACGCGTGCATACTGGATAAACGCGGCGCCTTTGAGTTCTTCGCGAGCACGCTCGCTCCTACAAAAAATCCTTAACTGATCGGCCCTACCCTGTTCGGGCTGTTTTTTTTCTACCCGGTCTGTAACGATCCCGTTCTCCCTTTCTCTAGTGGTGTAGGCAAGCAACCCCGCTTGCTGATTCAACCCACTACTGGAGATACCTCATGACAAGCAAACCCCGTTCGCTGTCCGCCTCGACCCTGATTCTGGGCTGCGCCCTGAGCCTGTCAGCACTGAGCACCACCGCCCACGCGGCCGACGACATGGAGAAATGTTTCGGTGTGGCCGAAGCCGGCAAAAACGACTGCGCCGCGGGTGCTGGCACGTCCTGCGCCGGCACCTCGAAAACCAAGGATCAGGCCAACGCCTGGAAACTGGTGCCAGCCGGCACTTGCCTGGAAATGCCAAGCACCACCTCGCCGACCGGTTTTGGCCAGAAAGCCGCTTTCACCGCCAAGTCCTGAAACCAGCCGACGCCTGAGTACTGACGATGACAC
The DNA here is from genome assembly GCF_059758795.1 of Pseudomonas sp. GQ91. Classification (NCBI taxonomy): domain Bacteria; kingdom Pseudomonadati; phylum Pseudomonadota; class Gammaproteobacteria; order Pseudomonadales; family Pseudomonadaceae; genus Pseudomonas; species Pseudomonas sp. GQ91. Next base: position 225,452 of record NZ_JCAXED010000003.1, on the reverse strand, counting down.
TCACATCTGCCCGCGCTGTTTTAACAGCGCCAGCCACCCAGACTCAGGCGCCCGGCCTCCCCGCTCGGGCAGGGCTGGGGCTCAAGAACGAGCATTGGCGTGAAGTGCTCGATACACGGCCCGACATTGGTTTTTTCGAAGTCCACGCCGAAAACTACATGGTGGCGGGCGGCCCGTTTCATCATTACCTGGGATTGATCCGTGAACACTATCCACTCTCGCTGCACGGCGTCGGGCTGTCCATCGGTGGTGAAAATCCACTGAACCTTGAACACCTGGCATGTCTGGCCACGCTGATCGAGCGCTATCAACCCCATTGCTTTTCCGAACACCTGGCCTGGTCCAGCCACGGCCCGATGTTCCTCAATGATTTGTTGCCCCTGGCCTATGACGACGAAACGCTGCAGCGAGTGTGTGCGCACATCGATCAGGTACAAGACACCCTCAAACGGCGAATGCTGTTGGAGAACCCCTCGACGTACCTGCAATTCCAGCGCTCCACCCTCGAGGAAACGGACTTCATCAGCGAGATCATTCGTCGTACAGGCTGCGGTTTACTGCTGGACGTCAACAACCTGTATGTCTCCTGCGTCAATCATCAGCAAGACCCGCTGGGCTACATCGACGCCCTGCCGTTGCACGCCGTGGGTGAGATTCATCTGGCGGGTTTCGCCGAAGACACCGACAGCCTCGGCGACCGCTTACTGATTGACGATCACGGCGCGCCAATCGACAACGCCGTATGGCACCTCTACCAACACGTGCTGGCGCGGACCGGTCCCGTTGCCACGCTGATCGAACGAGACAATCAAATACCGGCATTCAGTGTGTTACACGCCGAAGCACGCCAGGCCGATCACTACCTGCGGGCAGCACGTTCATGAGCACTCACGCGATATTTGCCCGCGCCCTGCTCGCGCCTGAGCAGGATTGCCCCGAAGGGTTGTTCAGTCGCAACGGCGCCGATCCGGCCAGTCGTTTTGCGGTGTATCGCAACAACGTCCACAGCTCCTTGATCAACGCCCTTGCCAGCGGTTATCCGGTGACGTTGCAATTGGTAGGCGATGCATTTTTCCGCGGCATGGCAGGACGCTATGTCCAGGCATTTCCCCCCACCAGCCGATTGATCAGCGAATATGGCGCTGATTTCGCGGATTTCATCCAACGCTTCCCGCCCGCGGCGAGTGTGCCTTACCTGGCCGATGTCGCACGGCTGGAACGGTTGCGGGTCAGGGCCTGTCACGCCGCCGATGCGCCGGTCATGGACCCGCAAGACATCATCGACGCCTTGCAACAGCCCACGGATTTTGGCGACCTGCACCTGCAACTGCATCCGTCCCTGGCAACGTTGAGTTCGCCTTACGCCGTCGTCGCACTGTGGGCCGCACACCAGGCGGGCACCTCACTCTCCGGCATCGATCCGCTTCATCCGCAAAGTGCGCTGGTGGTGCGTGATGGCCTTGAGGTCAAGGTATTCGCCATCGACAGCGGCATGCAGGCGTTCATCAACAGCCTGGCCAACGGACGACCATTGGAAATGGCCATGAGCCACGCGCAAGAGGCATGCATTGAATTTGCCCCACAGCAATGCCTCAGGCTGCTGATCAGCCAAGGGGCTGTCACCCACTTGCATATCGAACAAAAGGTAACGCCATGAGCCCTGCCCCTTCGCACCTGATACAACGGAGCATCCAGCTCTTCGAGAAAATCCCCTACAGCCTGATCGCCTTCATCGCCCGCTTTTCGATTGCCGCGGTGTTCTGGAAATCCGGACAAACCAAGGTCGAAGGGTTTGCCGTGGACGTGATCAGCGGCACCTTCCAATTCAACGCACCGCACTTGGCACCTTCGACCTTGCCGCTGTTTCGCAGTGAATATCACGTGCCATTGCTATCCCCGGAGATGGCCGCGTACCTGGCTGCGTTCGCCGAACACCTGTTCCCGATAATGATCCTGGCGGGGCTGGCCACGCGCTTCTCGGCGCTGGCCTTGCTGGGCATGACGCTGGTGATCCAACTGTTCATCTATCCGGATGCCTACCCGACCCATGGCACCTGGATCGCGCTGCTACTGGTATTGATCGGCAAAGGGCCGGGACGCTTGTCGATGGATCACCTGATTGCCCGTCATTACCGCTAGAGCCGGTCCAATGCCTCGCCGCTGCGCTTGAACCAATCCACCAGATAATCCGCCAGTACCTGGGTCCGGCGCGGCAATCCTCCCTGATAAGGATGCACCAGGTACATCGGCATACTGCGCGTCTGATAATCGCGCAGCAGCCAGCGCAAACGGCCCTCGGCCAACGGTGCCTGTAACAGATAGGACGGCAGCCGCGCGATGCCCGCACCGGCCAGGGCGGCTTTTCTCAACAGGCTGTAGTGGTTGGAGGCGAAGGTCCCGGTAACCCGCACGCGCAGCAGTTCATGTTGCTGGTGATACAACCACTCTTCGCGGCCGCTGTAATGGCTGTTGAGCAAGCAATTGTGTGTCGTCAGCTCGTCGGGTGTCTGAGGCTCACCGTATTGCTGCAGGTAGGCGGGGCTGGCGCAGGTCATTTCGTGCCAGGCCAACAATGGCCTGGCCACCAGTCGTTCATCATTGGCGACTTGCGAACGCACCGCCAGATCGAAACCGCCCCGGGCCAGGTCGTGATAGTGGTTGCTGAGTTCCAGTTCGATCTGCACTTGCGGATATTGCCGGGAAAACTCCAGCAATAGCCCATCGAAGAAGGTTTCTCCCAAGGACACCGGAACCGTCATACGCACCGGCCCCGCTATATCATCCTTGAGCCTGGCCAGCGCCTGACGCGCCCGTTCGACGTGTACCTGCAACGCCTGGGCCTGAGGCAACAGCGCGGCGCCGGCCGCCGTCAAGCTCAGGCGGCGAGTAGTGCGGTGCAGCAACACCACGGCAAACCGGCTCTCCAATTGACTGATGCGCTTCGATAACTGCCCTTTACTGCACCCGAGCTGCTGGGCCGCCTGGGTAAAACTTCCCGCTTCGATCAACACGGCAAACGCTGCGAGGTCATCCATTTCGCTCATGGATTGTTTCCATATGAAAACCAAAGGTTGCCCATTAGCACGCTGATAGCCCCGAAAAACAACTCTAGACTGACCACTCACCGACATATCTGGAGCAAAGTACGATGAAAATCCTGTTGATTGGCGCCAGCGGCACCATCGGTTCTGCGGTCAAGGCGAACCTGTCCCAAAGGCATGATGTGCTCAGCGTGGGCCGCCAGAGCGGCGACTTTCAGGTCGACATCAGTGACAGCGCCTCGATCCGACAGCTGTTCGAACAAACCGGCAGGTTCGACGCGTTGATCTGCGCCGCCGGCAGCGTCAACTTCGTGCCCCTGGCAGACATGAACGCCAGCGATTTCAGCCTCGGCCTGCACGACAAACTGATGGGCCAGGTCAATCTGCTGCTGATCGGTCGTGAGTTCGCCAATGACGGGGCTTCGTTTACCTTCACCAGTGGCATCCTCAACCGCGATCCGATCCGCACCGGCGCCTCGGCGGCGCTGGTCAACGGTGCGCTGGACGCGTTCGTCAAGGCCGCGGCGATCGAGCTGCCACGGGGCTTGCGGATCAACGCGGTGAGCCCGACCGTAGTGGTCGAGGCGATGCACAGCTATGCGCCGTTCTTCCGCGGCTTCAAGCCTGTACCGGCATCCGAGGTGGCATTGGCCTACGCCAAAAGTGTTGAAGGGCTACAGACAGGGCAGACTTATATCGTCGGTTGAATTCAACCTGTGTCCCAGGCTTGTGATGCAGCGCCAGCCTGCGTAACGTGACGGCACTTGCCTGGAGACCCGATAATGCGTGTTGCCCGTACCCTAGCGCTGTTTGCCCTGCTCCCACTGTTCACTGCCTGCCAACTGTTCGACAGCGAGCCGGCCAAACCCTCCCTGGCGGGCCTGACCCGCATGCAGGGTGAACTGACCGCCGTGGGCGAAAAGCTGTTGTTCCAGCCCTGTCACGACCAGCGTAGCTACGTGGTCAAGGATACCGGCGGCACCAGTATCCTCCAGGAGGCCGCCTCCCTGGCCGGTCAGCAGGACAAACTGTTTGTCGATTTGCGCGGCAAGTTTTCCGGTGTCGCCAGCGGCACCCAGGGCCAGGTCGATCTGCAACAACTCTATCGCGTCGAGCGCTCGACGTCGGCCTGCGATGACCCGGATTTCAAACGCATGATCCTGCGCGCCAACGGCCACAAGCCCGCCTGGGCATTGAATGTCACCAACAAGGGCATGGTCTTGCAGCGCGAAGGCCAGCCGCCGTTGCCGGTGCCCTACGTGGAAGAACAATTGGGCGATGGCCGCTTCAATCTCACCACCGAGGCCAATGGCCAGCACCTAGAATTGTGGGTCGCTCCACAGCGTTGCATCGACAAGGTCAGCGGCAGCCTGCAACACATGACCGCCGAGCTGCGGGTCAACGGTGAGGTACAACGTGGATGCGCGGCATTCGGCGGCTCCCGGGACGACTGATTCGACCTGCGTTGTTTTAACATGACGAGATACCGCCATTGGGGCTTATAATCGCCGGTTTGCAAAACCGCCGGCTTCACCAAACGCCGCATACCGGATCCTGTCATGTTACGAATCACCGAACTCAAGCTGCCCATCGACCATCCCGAAGAAGACCTGCGGCCTGCCATCGTGCAGCGCCTGGGCATCGCCAGTGATGACCTGCTCGATTTCACCCTGTTCAAACGCAGCTATGACGCCCGTAAAAAGTCATCGGAGCTGTGCTTCATCTACACCGTCGACCTGCAAGTCAAAGGTGAAAGCGCCTTGCTGCTCAAGTTCGCCGAGGACCGTAACGTCAACCCGGCGCCGGACATCAGCTACAAAGTCGTGGGCCAGGCACCGCAAGGTTTGAGCGAACGGCCAATCGTCGTGGGCTTCGGGCCGTGCGGGATCTTTGCCGGTTTGTTGCTCGCACAAATGGGTTTCAAGCCGATCATCCTCGAGCGCGGCCGCGAAGTGCGCCAGCGCACCAAGGACACTTGGGGCCTGTGGCGCAAAAACGTGCTCAACCCCGAATCCAACGTGCAATTCGGTGAGGGCGGCGCCGGCACGTTTTCCGACGGCAAGCTCTACAGTCAGATCAAGGACCCGCAATTCCATGGCCGCAAAGTCCTGAACGAGTTCGTCAAGGCTGGCGCGCCGGAAGAAATCCTCTACGTCAGCAAACCGCACATCGGTACATTCCGCCTCACCGGCGTGGTGGAAAACATGCGCCAGCAGATCATCGCCCTGGGCGGTGAAGTGCGTTTCGAGCAGCGTGTGACCGATGTGCTGATCGAAGACGGTCAGTTGCACGGCGTCGTCGTCGACGGCGGCGAGCAGATTCTGTCCCGGCACGTGATTCTCGCCCTCGGCCACAGCGCCCGCGATACCTTCCGCATGCTCCACGGCCGTGGGGTGTACATGGAGGCCAAGCCGTTCTCGGTGGGTTTCCGTATCGAGCACCCGCAATCACTGATCGACGCCGCGCGCCTGGGTAAATATGCCGGGCATCCGAAACTCGGCGCAGCCGACTACAAGCTGGTACACCACGCCAAGAATGGCCGCTCGGTCTACAGTTTCTGCATGTGCCCAGGTGGCACGGTGGTAGCCGCCACTTCCGAGCCGAACCGGGTCGTGACCAACGGCATGAGTCAGTACTCGCGTAATGAACGCAACGCCAACTCCGGGATCGTGGTGGGCATCACCCCGGAAGTGGATTATCCGGGCGGCCCGCTGGCCGGGATCGAACTGCAAGAGCGCCTGGAATCCCACGCGTTCATCCTCGGTGGCAGTAACTACGAAGCGCCAGCGCAACTGGTCGGTGATTTCATCGCTGGCAAGCCGTCAACGGCCATCGGTACCGTGGAGCCTTCCTACAAGCCTGGGGTCGCCCTGGGCGACTTGGCCCAAGCCTTGCCGGACTTCGCCATCGAAGCCATTCGCGAAGCGTTGCCGGCCTTCGAGAAGCAAATCAAAGGCTATTCGCTGCACGACGCCGTACTGACCGGGATCGAAACCCGCACGTCGTCACCGCTGCGCATTACCCGCGACGCCTCGATGCAGAGCTTGAATGTAAAGGGCCTGTTCCCGGCCGGCGAAGGCGCGGGGTATGCCGGCGGGATCTTGTCGGCAGGCGTCGACGGGATCCGGATTGCGGAAGCCGTGGCGCGCAATATGCTGGGAATTGACGCTTAGGGCGGCAGTGGTAGAGGGGGTAAGCGGCAAGCTTCAAGCTACAAGCTTCAAGTTAAACGCACAGTCTGCTGTAGCTTGCCGCTTGCCGCTTGCCGCTTGCCACCACCGTCAAACATTCGCGCGCAGCACGGTATCCGGCAACGGCTCGCCGCGCTCGACACTGGCCGCGACAACCGCAATCAGCCCTTCCAGCTCATACCCCTGCCCCGCCAGCCACGCCTGATCGTAATAAGTCGTGGCATAGCGCTCGCCGCCGTCACACAGGATCGCCACGATGGAGCCCGACTCGCCCCTGGTTTGCATTTGCCGTGCCGCGATCAATGCACCAATCAGGTTGGTACCGCTCGATCCACCCACTCGCCGACCCAGACGCCCAGCCAGGTAATGCATGGCCGCCAGCGACAAGGCATCCGGCACCTTGACCATCGCATCAATCACCTTGGGCAGGAACGATGCTTCCACCCGTGGCCGCCCGATGCCTTCGATCCGCGAGCCACAATCCAGGCGCAGACTGGCGTCACCGGTCTGGTAATACTCGAAAAACACCGAACGCTCGGCATCGGCGCATAACACTTGGGTGCAATGCTGGCGATACCGCACATAGCGACCCAAGGTCGCGGTGGTGCCGCCTGTGCCAGGACTGGAAATCAGCCAGCTCGGCTCCGGGTACCGTTCAAAACGCAGTTGCTGGAAAATCGACTCGGCGATGTTGTTGTTGGCTCGCCAGTCGGTGGCACGCTCGGCGTAGGTGAACTGGTCCATGAAGTGACCGCCACTTTCCCGCGCCAGGCGCTCGGATTCGGCATAAATCTGCGTGGGGTCCTGTACCAGATGGCTCTTGCCGCCATAAAAGGCGATCTGGGCAATCTTTTCCTGAGAGGTGGTGGCGGGCATCACGGCAATAAACGGCAAGCCCAGCAAGCGCGCGAAGTAAGCCTCGGAGATGGCGGTTGAACCGCTGGAGGCCTCGATGACCGGTGCTCCCGCCTTGAGCCAACCATTGCACAGCGCATACAGGAATAATGATCGGGCCAGCCGATGTTTCAAGCTGCCGGTGGGGTGGCTGGACTCATCCTTGAAGTACAACTCGATTCCCGGCAAGCCTGGCAACGGCAACGGAATCAGATGCGTGTCGGCACTGCGCTGGAAGTCCGCTTCAATGATACGGATGGCCTCTCGGGCCCACGGACGGTTGTCGCTCATGATCAACTTCTCTCAGGTTTGAGGCTTGATCTTAGGACATTTTGCGGCCCCTCCACAGATACAGTCATGACTCAATAAAACGCACAATTGCGAGCTATCCTGCAGCTGTTGGCGCTAGCCCCCGTGGCGCTCAGGAAGACTGCATCGCCCCCGAAGCCGAGAATAAAAAACCCCGACCAGCCACCCGGTCGGGGTTCTCTTTGTTGCAACGCTGAACTCTTAACGCGTAACGCGGCTGGTCCCATCCACCGTCATGATGCGGACACGGTCGCCGATGCGGAAGATTTCGTTCTCTTCAACAGCCTGAACATAGGCACGCGTGCTGCCGTCGTCTTCGCGAACGGTGATTTCCACGCCTTGGGTACGGGTCAGGCCTTCTTCGGTAGCCGAACCCAGCAAGCCGCCGGCAACCGCGCCGATAACAGCCGTCACGATGCTGCCACGGCCACCACCGATGGCGCTGCCGCCGACACCACCAATGACCGCACCCGCGGCACCGCCGATCGGGGTCTTGGTGCCTTCGATTTTCACCGGGCGCAGGGATTCGATGGTCCCCATGCGGACGGTCTGGACACGCCGCGCTTCGTCACGGGAGTAAGAGTCGCCGGTCAGACTGGAGGCGCAGCCACCCAGCAGCAACGACATGGTGGTAAAGCAAGCAACCAGCAGAACAGACTTACGCATAGCATCAACTCCATAGGACAGGTATTCATTAAACTCCGCTGCTTGACGCCTGTCACGGCACGGCCCGGAGAAAATTGCTTTCATTCAGCCCCAGTACAGTTGGGCTGTGCGGCAAAACTCGACGAACGGTAGAACCTGCGCCACCACAAGGAGTTTCATGGATTACTTCATCATTGTAGCTACCACTGCGGCAGGCCTGTATTTCCATTGGTGGCTGTATAGCCGCATCAAGCGCTGGATAGACCGCGACCTGGCGTTATCCCTCGCCGGGGACGATCAACGCAAGCGCCTCTTCATGCTGCAACAGTTGGACCGCGCTCGGGTCGAGAAGGTCAAACGTCGGGATTTGCCACGTTGGCTGCAGGACGCAGCACAGGAATATTCGCCGCAAGCCCCTGACTAAAGAGGCATAGGTATCTACACAACTTTGCCTCAACGCTTAAATCCAGGCAGATAGGGCTGTTGTGGTGAGCGGGCTTGCCCCGCTTAGGGGGGCTGCGAAGCAGTCCCAGTAAGCCGAATGCGGTGTATCAGAGACTCCGTAGCGACTGGTTTTGGGCTGCTTCGCAGCCCAACGCGGGACGAGCCCGCTCGCCACAGGGACATTCGTCAGTTTCTGAAAGTTGTGTAGACACCTATGCTAAAGAGGCTTGGGGATCAGGTAGGGAATCAAAGGCGCCTCAGGGCGCCAATCGCTCACGGGTCCAGTCGGCACCTTGCCGGCGATAATTCAGGCGGTCATGCAGACGGCTCGCCCGGCCCTGCCAGAACTCGATACGCTCCGGCAACAGGCGATAACCGCCCCAATGGTCAGGGCAGTCGGGCTGGGTATCACTGAAACGTTGCTCAGTCGCCTGGAGCAACGCCTGCAATTCTTCACGATCGCGGATCACCCGGCTCTGCGGAGAAGCCCAGGCGCCAAGACGGCTGCCCAGCGGGCGAACCTGATAATACGCATCCGACTCTTCAGGCGTGACCTTGACCACCCGACCTTCAATCCGGACCTGACGCTCAAGCGCCGGCCAAAAGAAGGTCATGGCGGCAAAGGGCCGCGCCGCCAGTTGCTCACCCTTGGCGCTCTGATAATTGGTGAAAAAGGTAAAACCTTGTGCGTCCAGGCCCTTGAGCAACAGGACCCGGCAGTGTGGCCGTCCGTCCTGGTCGACTGTTGCCAGGGTCATGGCATTGGCTTCCACCGGCGGCTGCTCGGTCTTTACCGCGTCGCCGAACCATTGCTGGAACAAGGCAAACGGCTCATCCGGGGCCTGGGCCTCGCTTAAACCGTCCCGTGTGTAGTCACGGCGCATATCGGCCAATGCCTGGGTCATGCGGCTTTATCCTTCTCGCTCAGCGACTCAGTTTTTTGCCTGGTCTTTCGAGGCTGGTTTTTTCGCCGACGCAGTAGTCTTGGATGCCGTCGACTTTTTCGCGGCAGGTTTTGCGGCGGCTTTCTTAGTCGTCCGTTTGGCCGCAGTTTTCTTCGCAGGCGCCTTTTTTGCAGCGACCGCTTTTTTAGCGGCCGGTGCTGGCACGTCCTGTACCGCCACCAACTCAGCCTTCGGCGGGTTTGGCGAGTTGTACTGGCTGAGCAATGCCAGCATGGTGGTGCGCTGGGTGAACATGATCTCCATGCGACGGTTCAAGGCTCGGCCCTGGCTACTGTCGTTGGCTGCACGCGGCATCAAATCGCCCATGCCGCGCAACATCAGACGATCCTGCTTCAAGCCACTGAGGCTGAAAATCGACGCGATGGACTGCGCTCGTTCCTTGGTCAGGGCCTGGTTCTGGCCGGCGTTGCCTGCGGTATCGACGTGGCCCAGCACCAGTACAGCGGTCTTCGGATCGCTTTCAACCGCCTTGGCGACACGCGTGAACGGGCCGAGCGTCACTGGCAGCAACATCGCCGGGCGTTTCGGGTTGTAAGAGCCATCGACCGGGGCGATCACCACCAGCACGTTATCGCGACGTTCCAGTTCGAGCTTGGTGCCCTTGATGGCTGCGCGCAGGCGTGGCTCGTAATCATCCAGCCAGGCCTGGGTCACTTTCGGGTCCGGCATCGAAACGTTGGACACGTCGACTTTGCTCAGGGATTTTGGCTTGCTTTCAAACGGCCACCACCACTTGCTATCGGTGTCCGTCTTGGCCACTACCGGCGCAGCGGCAGGTGCAGGCGTCGCGGCCTTGAGGTCTGCTTTCAAGTCAGCCTTGGCGTTGGCTTCCTTGGTATCCGTCTGGAACGGCCACCACCACTTGCTATCGGTGTCGGTCTTGACCACGGCTGGCGCGGCATCGGGTGCAGGCGTCGCAGCCTTGAGGTCGGCTTTCAGATCAGCCTTGGCGTCGGCGGCCTTGGCATCTGCTTGGGGTGTTGCGTCTTTGGCAGTCGTCTTGTCGGTGCCGAATGACCACCAATGGCCACCTGCGGCATCATTTTGTGGAGTTTGTGCACAACCAGTAAGAGTGAGACAGAGCGCCAGTGCCAAGGACTTGTTCGATAACATGAGATATCCACAAAATGAGAAAAAAATCGGGGGTCTAGATGACCCATTAAACAGACGCTTCAAGATGATTAAAGTTACAAAATTTTACCGAGCGTCTTATGCAAGTGCCTTTTTAACAAAAAAACACCAAACAGCAAGCTATTTACAGACAACCGGCGAATATTCCGACCAACTTTTGCGCGCGCGGGTCCATAAGTACGTAAGGCCCCAGAGTATTGGTCACAAAACCAAACGCTACATCATATTCCGGATCGGCAAACCCGATCGAGCCACCGGCCCCTGGATGCCCAAATGCACGTGGCCCAAGGCCGAAAGTCGCATTGGGCACCTGCGGTTGATCCAACATGCAACCCAGGCCAAAACGGGTTTGCGTCAATAAAGTTTTATCCGGCCCGATACTGTGCTCGCGGGTCAGTTGTTCGAGCATCTCGGCTTCCAACAAACTTCCGTCCAACACACCACTGTAAAACCCCGCCAAACTGCGCGCATTACCATGACCATTAGCCGCGGGCTGCTGCATGCGTCGCCACTCAGGTTTATTAGTACTGGTCAGAATAGACGGCGGATTAGTAAATGCACGGGTGGTCATTGCCGTGGGTTCACGCATTGTTACCTGCAGCAAACGTTGTGCGGCTTCATCACCCATATTGCCTTTACCCCGGGCAATATGAGCGACCCGATGGAATTCCGTGTCCGCCAGCCCGACGTGAAAGTCCAGGCCCAATGGACGCGCGACCCTGGCGACAATTGACTCCCCCGGCCCACGACCGTCGGCCCGGCGCAACAACTCCCCCACCAGCCAACCGTAAGTGATGGCGGCATAACCATGCCCTTCGCCAGGCGTCCACCACGGCGCTTCGGCGGCCAGCGCGTCGACCATCACTTGCCAGTCATACAGCGCTTCGGCGGGCAACGTTTCACGTAGCGCCGGCAACCCGGCCTGATGGCAAAGCAGCTGGCGCAGGGTGATGATTTCCTTGCCTGCCGCGGCGAACTCCGGCCAGTAGTCGGCGACTGGAGCATCCAACTTCAACTTGCCTTCCGCCACCAGTTGCAGGGCGGTCACGGCGGTGAAGGTCTTGGTGCAGGAAAACAGGTTAGCGATGGTGTCGCTGTGCCAAGCCTCGGTGCCGTCCTTGTCGGCGGTACCGGCCCACAGATCGACGACCGTTTCACCGCCAATCTGGATACACAGCGCCGCGCCACGCTCCTGAGGGTCGTCGAACAGCGCGGCAAAGGCTTCACGCACTGCTTCGAATTGAAGCTCGTAATGACCCTGAATCTGCACCTGCATCCCCCTCGCGAAAGCCTTACGTAAAGTGGCGCATATTGTTCCAGTCATTACAGTGTTTGGGAACCCGCTGCCGTGGGAATCGACACGTCGGCGCGATCAGTGACCCTTGCTCTCGTGCCCCTCCGCAGCCCCACCGTCCTGTGCTGCTGCGTTGCCGTCGGGCCCAGGCTTGCCGGCCGCTCCTGAATGGGCCTCAACCTTGGCCTTTTCAGCCTCCTTGCCCAGTTGCCGGATCGCCGCCAGGTTGCTTTTACGCACCCTCTCGACAAAACCATGGAACGGCACGTCAGTGATCCCAACCAAGCCGAAGTGACCGTTTTCACCGTCCAGCAGACGGCCCGTAACCGGTTGGTCGAGGTACTGGAACCAGTGCACGCCGACAATCGACGGCTCGGCCAGGGCTTGCTTGAGGAAAGTCGCATACGCCGGGCCCCGGTCTTCTTCCCTGGCCAACTGCGTCACGCCGCCCCAGAACGGGCCCCGGTCGGCCGAGCCGAAGTTGAACTCGGTGATCAAGACTGGCTTATCCAGGGCCCGCAAGGCCGCGAAGTCGTAACCATCCTGGGGCTTGAGGGTGTACATGTTGAAACTCAGCACATCGCAATACTGGGCGCAGGATGCCACGGCTTCGGGGGTGCTGACCGCATAGCGGCCACCCAGCAGCATCTGGTTGGGCGCATGCCATTTCAGCGCGTCGGAGATGGTCTTGAAATACGCATCGGCGAAAGTCTTCTGGAAGTGTTTGAAGTCCGCTTCGATTTCCGGGTGTTCCGGACTCGGCATCGGCGGCACGAAACCTGGGTCTTCCATCAATTCCCAGGCTGGCAGTTCAATGCCCCAGGCTTTCGATAGGCCGGCCTGATTCCGGTACTTGTCTCGCAGTTGTTTGAGAAACGCGCGCTTGGCCGGCACATCGGTGGTCATGAGCAACGTGCCGTAGGCCAAGGCATAGCGGGATTTCGCATCCTCTCCGGGGCCGGCCCACGCTAATTCGTTATCCGCAAAAAAACCGATCAGCCAAGGGTCGTCACGATGGTCTCGGGTGGCGATCGCCACGGCGCGCTCGGCAGCCATGGCAAAGCGCGGGTCGAAGGGATCAGGTATGCCGCCCCACCAATCGATGCCGGTGCTGATACTGGTGTAATCGCCGACAATCGACAGCGGCAGCGTGTAGGGCACGCGATCAGCCGCGGCCAACTCCGGCGCGCTCCAGTTGCCAATGGTGTTGAATCCCCAGGCTTGCAGACGGTCGAGGGTGTGACCGACCCAGCGCTTCGCGTCGAAACCTTGCGGCGTGCAGGGCGGCGCTTGAACCGCGGGCGTCGGTGCAGCCTTCGCTTTGGCCTCGCAGGGCTGGCCATGGGTACGTTGCAGGTTGGCGCCATAAAAGTCATACCAGCGACCGGCGGCGAAACTGCGCCCCTGACCGGAACCATTGCCGCTGCGGTCATCACCGCTGCCGTAGTATTTATCAAACGGCTCGCCGGCCTTGGGCAGCGCGGCGAACATCCATTCACGGCCCGCGACGTAGGTCTGACTGTTATTGGCGGTAACGGTGTTGACGCCCAGTGAGTAGAACGGATGCCCTAGCGGGGTCACCAGGTACCAGCGGCCATCACGCTTCTCGGTGCGAAAAAAACCGCTGGCCTCGAAAGCCGGGCCCCTGGTCCAGCCGCCGAAGGTATCCAGGGAAGTCTTGTCACGCTGGGCCAGCCAGCCCTTGAGTTGTTGCTGCTCAGTGGCTGCCGCAGCTTTCAATTGCTCGTCATCGCTGATTTTTTCCGGCCAGCGCCCCCGGGTGGATTGCCCGTAGGCATCCACCAACTCGCTGTAGGCGGCCTTGAGCACTGGCTCGCTGTCCTGCACGCCAAAGCGTTCCAGGAGGATGCTCTGGGGCGTGTCGGGCTTGAGCATCGACAACGTGACAGACACCACCTGGCTACGGTCGATCTCGCCGGAACTGCCAGCCAGTAACACCCGCTGACCGTCAACGGTGATCGGCATCGGCGGGCCGGCCTTCATGCCCTGGCTCAATGGCGAGTTGGCTTGCAGGGGAACCAGCAAGGTTTGCGCAGGGCCGGCAGGCAGGTCGACGCGGCTGACCAAGGTCTTGCCATCCTTGCTCTGAATCTTGACATACAGGGTCAGCGCCCAGTCCATCGCGCTTTGGATACGCAAGCTCATGGCGCCTGACTGCGACCAGTCCCAGGCGCCGCTCTGCGGGCTGAGCACCAGGCTCGGCTCCGCCGTCGGATTGAAGATGATACGGCGCAATACTTCGCCTTCGGGGGTTTGTTCAGCGTTGTATTGCGGCAGGACGGCATCCTGGGTCGCGACCGTCACCACGTCTGCGGGCCGAACAAAATTGAACAGTGTTTGTTGACCCGCCGGTGCAGCCAGCACGGGCGCTGCAAACAGCAAGGCAAAAAGGGCGGGCAGCGTGCGAATCATACGAACAAGGTTCTCCCAACGGCCGGTGAATGGCCTGATGACGTGAAACAGTGACAGTGAGGTAGACCACGACGTGGGCGATTTCGCCCACCGTGGCTCAAGATATTTCGCGCCGGAATGGCGGCAATGCATTGAGGATAGCTTTGCCGTAGCGCTGGGTGACCAAACGGCGGTCGAGCAAGGTGATGGTCCCGCGATCCTGCTCGGTGCGCAGCAAGCGTCCGCAGGCCTGAACCAGCTTCAGGGAGGCATCCGGTACCGAGATTTCCATGAACGGGTTACCACCCCGGGCTTCGATCCATTCGGCCAGCGCGGCTTCCACCGGATCGTCCGGCACCGAGAACGGGATCTTGGCGATCACCACGTGTTCGCAATAGGCACCTGGCAAATCCACGCCCTCGGCAAAACTGGCGAGGCCGAACAGCACACTGGAATCCCCGCCATCGACTCGCGCCTTGTGCTTGTTGAGGGTTTCCTGTTTTGACAGGTTGCCCTGGATAAATACCTGCTTGCGCCAGTCGCGATCCAGGCCGTCGAACACGTCCTGCATCTGTTTACGCGAGGAGAACAGCACCAGCGTACCTTTGGATCCCTCGACCAGCTCCGGCAGATCACGAATGATCGCGGCGGTGTGGGCTGCCGCATCCCGAGGATCGGCCTTGAGGTCAGGCACCCGCAGTACGCCGGCGTCAGCGTGATGGAAGGGGCTCGGCACCACCGCGGTGACCGCTTTCTTCGGCAGACCGGCGCGCATGCGAAAGCGCTCGAAGGTCCCCAGGGCCGTCAGTGTCGCCGAGGTCACCAGGGCACCATAGGCGACGTTCCACAGGTTGCGACGCAACATCTCCGCCGCGAGGATCGGGCTGGCATTGACCTCGATATCAAACAGCGCACCGCTTTCCGACAGGGTCAGCCAGCGGGCCATGGGCGGATTGTCTTCCGGGTCTTCGGCGGTAAAGGCGGTCCACAACTCCCAGTTGCCCTGGGATCGCGAGAGCAGACTGCCAAACAGCGGATACCATTCTTCGGCCTGGTTGCTGGCGATACCGATATTGACCTCGCCGTCCATGCCTTCCTTGAGCAAGTCAGTGAGCCGGGTGAACACGTCGGTCAGGCGCGAAAAGCCTTTCTTCAGTTCAATCCCCATTTCCCGCATGTGCTCGGGAATCATCCCGCCCACAAAACGATGGCGCGGACGCTCACGCCCTTCGACGTCTTCGCCGGGCTTGAAATCCGCCACCTGCTCGCAGGCGCTGAACATGAACTGCTGCTGGGTCTTGATCTCCCGCGCCAGCTCCGGCACCTGCTCGATCAACTTGCCCAGATCGCCCGGCAGCGGATGCTGCGCGAGCAATTTGGTGAGGTTCTTGGCGGTGGTTTCCAGCCAGTCGGCGGTGGAGCGCAGCCGCGTGTAATGGGCAAAGTGGCCGATGGCCTTGTCCGGCAAGTGATGACCTTCGTCAAACACGTACAACGTGTCGCGCGGATCAGGCAGCACCGCGCCGCCGCCCAGGGCCAGGTCGGCCAGGACCATGTCGTGGTTGGTGACGATAACGTCGACCTTGCCCATGCCTTCCCGCGCCTTGTAGAAGGCACATTGGCCGAAGTTGGGGCAATGCCGGTTCGTGCACTGGCTGTGGTCGGTGGTCAGGCGCGCCCAGTCGGCATCTTCCAGGGCATTGGGCCAGCTGTCGCGGTCGCCATCCCATTTATTGCCGGCCAGCTTCTCGATCATGCTGGTAAACAGCTTCTGGCTGGCCTCATCGACCTCGATCTTGAAGCCTTCTTCTTCAAACAGAGAGGCCGTGGCGGTCTGCGCGTGGCCTTCCTGCAATAACACATCGAGCTTGGACAGGCACATATAGCGGCCACGGCCCTTGGCCAGGGCGAAGGTGAAACTCAAGCCGCTGTTGCGCATCAGGTCCGGCAGGTCTTTGTAGACGATCTGTTCTTGCAGGGCCACGGTGGCGGTGGCAATCACCAAGCGTTTGCCAGCGGCCTTGGCGGTGGGGATCGCCGCCAGGCTGTAGGCCACGGTCTTGCCGGTACCGGTGCCGGCTTCGACGGCCACAACGGCCGGGTCGCCACTGCGCCGACCTTCGTCGTCGGTGTCGATATCCCCGAGGACCTTGGCGACTTCAGCAATCATCAGGCGCTGGCCGTACCGCGGTTTCAAGCTCTTGGCTTCGAGAAAACGCGTGTAGGCGCCCTGGATCGTGGTTTTGAGTTCAGTGCTGATCATGGATAGTCGGGCGCAAAAAAACGCTGGATAAATTTTCAGTGGTTCGGATCGGCCGCTATCATACCCCGCTAATTAATCCCGCGCAGAACGGAGTACCTCAATGAGTGTCTTTAGCCTCGCTTACACCCTGCATGTAGTGGCCGCCCTGGTGTGGGTCGGCGGTATGTTTTTCGCCTGGATGATCCTGCGCCCGGCTGCCGTGGCGGCCCTCGAGGGCCCTGCCCGGCTCAGGTTATGGGTAAATGTGTTTCAACGTTTTTTCGTGTGGGTTTGGGTGGCGGTGCTGGTTTTGCCGATCAGCGGTGTCGGCCTGCTGCACCTGGGGTTCAACGGTTTTGAGAGCGCGCCGCGGTATGTGCAGGTGATGATGGGGTTGTATGCAGTGATGACGGCGCTGTTTATCCGGATTCAGGCGTTGAAGCTGCCGGAACTGCGCACGGCGGTGGCGGCCGAGGACTGGACGGCGGGTGCGGCTGTGCTGGGGCAGATTCGCCGGTTGGTGGGGGTCAATCTGGTGGTGGGGCTGGTGGTGGTGGCCTTGGCTTCGGCGCGACCGGGGTTTTGAGGCATGTCGTAAGATCAGCTGGAAGAGCTGTTGTGAGCTGTGGTGGAGGGTCTTTTGGTGCTTGGCTTGAGGTCCGCCCCTCATCCTAACCCTCCCGAAACGTCGGACCGCCCCAGAGGGGCGAAGGGACTGACCGCCGGATATTGGCGGTTTACGGCGACCTGAAAGAGCGGTTTCGAATGCATAATCACTACGGTTTTTCAGGTCGCCCATTTTCTCAGCACACTTCGGTCGGTCCCCTCTCCCTGTGGGAGAGGGTTAGGGTGAGGGGCTGCCAAGATCCAACCAGCAGCCTGTAAAAACTGCACCCAACCCACTTCAATTCAAAACCGCTGGACCGTCACAGAGCCCGCGTCCCCCGCAGGTCCCGGTTGCCCTTCAAGCCCTGGCCGGCCTTTTTCGCCGCCGTCAGCCCGGTACACCAGGCATCCCTTGGACTGCCCGCCCCTGCCCGGCTTGCCCGCGACACCCGGCAAACCACCCGCGCCACCATCGACCCAGACTTTAATCTGCTCACTCGGATAATCCTGAGGCAATTCAATCCGCACGGCCGCCCCCGCAGCGCCTGGCAGGCCGTCACCACCGTTGTCACCATTGGCACCGCGCCCAGCCGAGCCCCAGGTGCAGCCCGGATCTTCGCCATTGGCGCCATCCAGTCCCGCATAACCTTGGGCGCCCGTGCCTCCGCGTGCATCGACCGAGAGTTCCTCGGCCTGCAGGGATTTGATGCGCAAGGTCAGATCACGCCCAGGCTTGGCCGGTTTCTCATGCGTGCCGGGCGCGCCGCGAGAGGTGATCTGGCTGCCGTGTTCCAATTGGGCATGGCTGACCTGCAATTGAAGGCTGGAAGTACTCGGCACGATAGCAATCCGCGCGTCACGGCCCAGGTGCAGTTGATCGATAGTGACGTGGGTGATGTTGCCCGGAATCAACAAAGTGCCGTAATCCGCCACGTCCAGCCGCTCCAGTTGCAACACGCTACTGCTGCTGGGCAGGCGCATCAACGAGTTCGTCTCGACGCTGACGCTCTCGGCCAGTGCAACGGGGCTGACCAGCAGGGCCAACAGAAATACCTTACGCATGATTGGCTTCCTTGTTTGCATCATCAACAGCAGCAGGGGCCGGCAGGCTCTGCACATGGAACATTCCCAGCAGCAGGATTTGCAGGCGGTCGCGCCAAGGGTGTGCACGGTGCTTGAGGCTGGCGTTGAATAACAGCAACGCCAGAAGATGGGTCAGCAGCAGCAGACTGCCGACCAGATTGACCAACAGGTGGAACGGATTGATCAGTGGCCTGACCAGATTGACCATCACAACAACCCAAAACAGCAACGTCAGAAACTTGCCTGACCCCCAAAACACCTTCATCCCGCCTGCTCCCCTTGCACATTATTCTTTGGGCGCACAGTAACGAGTTCTGCAGGCGCTTTGCCAGTGAAGCTTTAAAAAACTTGATGAAGACGCGATTTGACGTCCGGATCGACGAGGATCGTCGGAAGGTGCCTACAGAAATGCCCCTGTGGCGTACACAGGGGCATTGGAGCGTCAGCGATTGATCTGGATTTCCACACGACGATTCAAGGCTCGGCCGTCGGCGGTTTTATTGTCGGCCACCGGATGCGTTTCGCCGGCCCCCGTCACAGACACAAAGTTACTGCGGGGCACCCCGGAACTGACCAGGTACTCCGTCACCGACTGTGCGCGTTGTTCCGAGAGTCGCTGGTTATAGGCATCTCTGCCCACACTGTCGGTATGCCCACTGACCCGCAGTTGGGCGCTCGGCGCTTCCTGTTTCAGGCGGGTGGCGACGGTGTCGAGCGTGGCTTTGTCCGCGCCGGTCAGCCTGGCGGAATCAAATTCGAAGTGAACGTCGCGAATCACGATGGTCTCTTCCTTGACCACCACAACCTCGTCCACGACGACCGGTTCAGGCGTTGGTGGACAGCCATCGGCATCGACCTGCACACCTTTAGGCGTGCCCGGACACTTGTCGCGACTGTCCGGCACGCCATCACCGTCCTCGTCACCGTCGCCATGCACCCAGCAATAAGCGCCGGCCATGCCGCCAATCAACAACGCGCCACTACCGGCCCACGCAGAGCTTTCGGTCGCGCCAAGAGCGGCACCGGTCACACCGCCGACGGCGGCGCAAGTGGGCCAATCGGTTTTTTGCAAACCTGCGCAACCTGTCAATACTCCGGTTAGCAGAACCAAGGGTAGAGCTGTCCGCATAATGCTCATCTGATTTCTCCTGAAGGGATCGGCCGCAAGCCGATGGGTGGAGTAAAGACCGCTCTTTTGATCCGCGCCAGCCGGCGCCCCCCCGGATTCATTGGTCGCGACGGCTTTATCTGCAGGTCATGCAGTCGTCGGCGCTAGGCCCGCGCGCTCAAGCAGGCTAGTCTCTACGGCTCTGATGCGAGGATCTTCA
This sequence comes from Pseudomonas sp. GQ91, assembly GCF_059758795.1. Taxonomy (NCBI): domain Bacteria; kingdom Pseudomonadati; phylum Pseudomonadota; class Gammaproteobacteria; order Pseudomonadales; family Pseudomonadaceae; genus Pseudomonas; species Pseudomonas sp. GQ91. The sequence goes on along the minus strand of NZ_JCAXED010000003.1, from coordinate 205,867 downwards.
ATGACCGCCGGCAATTCTTCCCGTACGCCCCAGCAAGCCCTTGCGGCCTTGCTCGACTTGCACGCCCCCAAACACCTGTTGTTGTTGGGTGCCAGTCAGTTTCCGGCGCTTGATGCATTTCGCGAGGCGCATCCGGACACCCGCGTGTCCGTGGCCGGGCCTGGCCCCTTGTCACAAGAACTGGCCGCCCAACGTTTTGACCTGGCCCTGGCGGTGGATTGCCTGGAGCATCTGTCAAAATCCGCGGGGCTGACGCTGCTGGGCGGCATTCGCAACCTGAATGCCAGCCGTATTGCAGTGCTGGTGGACATGGTTGCCTGCGACTGGAAAGAAACCGACTTCTTCTCCCTGGCGCTGCAAGCCAGCGAACGGTTTCAACGCGACAATCAGGTACTGACGCTGTTTACCTATGATCTGCTTGAATACAAACAAGTGCCGGACTGGTTGAATGCCCGTTTCTGGGCCAACCCGGAAAACTTCGGAAAGTATTGGTGGTAACCCGATGAGTACATCCATATGCCCCTGCGGCAGCGGCAACCTGCTGGATGCCTGCTGCGGCCATTATCACGCCGGTCACCCCGCGCCCTGTGCCACGGCCTTGATGCGGTCACGCTACAGCGCCTATGTATTGGGCCTGGTGGACTATCTGGTGGACACCACGCTACCGGCGCAACAAGCCGCCCTTGACCGCGATGCCATCCACGCCTGGAGTGCCCAAAGCACTTGGCTGGGCCTGGAGGTGGAAAGTTCGGAAGTGCTCGGCGGCCAACCGGAACACGCCTTCGTCACCTTCATCGCCCGCTGGCATGACAGCGAAGGCGAACACAGCCACAGGGAAAAGTCATCCTTCGTACAAAACAATGGACGCTGGTACTTCATTGACCCTACGGTAGAGGTGAAGATCGGACGCAACGACGCCTGCCTGTGCGGCAGCGGGCAGAAATTCAAGAAGTGCTGTTCCAGCTATCGGTAATGGCACCGCTCCCGACAGAGACTCCGCCATGGTTATCCGGTTACGTACTCTCAGCCTTCTGCTGGCGTGGACGCTCACACTCTCGGGCTGTGCTTCCTGGTTCGCGGAGGACACGCCACCGCCCCAGATACACTTGGTCAACGTGGAGTTGGTACGAGCCAAGTTGCTGGAGCAGAAGTTCAAGCTGCACTTTCGCGTCGATAACCGGGGCGACTCGGACCTGACGGTGCGCGGCCTGATCTACAGGATCAGTCTCGCCGATGTGGAACTGGCCGAAGGGGAGTCCAACGAGTGGCTGACCGTGCCGCCCCACAGTCGGGGATTTTTCAAAGTATCGGTGCGCACCAACCTGTGGCCACAAGTGCGGAAAATCGCTGATCTGCTGAAAAAACCGCAACGCCCCATTCCCTACCGCCTGGAGGGCGAGCTGAAAACCGGATTATTCATCGGCAACGACGTGCAAGTGATGCGCAGGGGCGAGATAATCCCTGGCGATTTTATTCCGGAGCGACATCGATGACTCAGCAACCCCATGTCCATGGACCAGACTGCAACCATGATCACGACCATCACGACCATGGTCATGTCCACGGCCCGAACTGCGGTCACGCCCACCAGGAGCCCGTGCGCAACACCCTGAAGGACGTTGGCCGTAACGATCCTTGCCCATGCGGCAGCGCCAAGAAATTCAAGAAGTGCCACGGGGCCTGATGCCCTGAACATCCGCCAATGTAGGGTGATCCATACATTGGCGGTGTTGTCTGTCCGTTCAAATGCTATCCCTTCTGGAGAGCTTCATGATCGACTTGTACTACTGGACCACTCCCAACGGTCACAAAATTTCCTTATTCCTCGAAGAAGCCGGCCTGCCCTACCAGGTGCATCCGATCAATATTGGCCAGGGCGACCAGTTCAAGCCTGACTTCCTGAAGATTGCTCCCAACAACCGCATTCCGGCGATTGTCGATCAGCACCCGGTTGACGGTGGAGCACCCATTTCCCTGTTCGAGTCCGGCGCAATCTTGCTCTACCTCGCGGAAAAGACCGGCCGGTTCCTGTCCCAGGACCTGCGCGCCCGCCAGGAAGTCCTGCAATGGCTGTTCTGGCAAATGGGTGGGCTTGGCCCAATGGCCGGGCAAAACCATCACTTCAGCCAGTTCGCCGCGGAAAAGATCCCCTATGCCATCAAGCGCTACGTCGATGAAACGGCCCGCTTGTACGGCGTGCTGGATCGGCGCCTGGCAGACCGCGCGTTTGTCGCAGGGGAGGATTACAGCATCGCCGACATGGCGATTTACCCATGGATCGTCTCCCACACGTGGCAGAGCCAGAAGCTCGAAGACTTCCCCCATGTACAGCGCTGGTTCAACCAGATCAAGGAACGGCCGGCGACGGTGCGGGCCTATGAACTGGTGGCAAAAGTAAACCCACCGAAGCCCTGACATCCTTTCATGCATGCGCTGTCGAGCCCCAGTTCGACAGCGCCAGTGCTTGCTCATTCAAATCCACAAAATAAGCTGCGCCTCCCGCTTGCGTCGTTTCGCCGCGCTCACTAACGTAGCGCCTTTACTGACGTCCCCCCGCAGGAGCTTTGCCATGGCCTCGCCAGCCCTCTTACACGTTCTTCCCCGGTTCGGCGTTGCCGCAGCACTGGCCAGCGCCTTGAGCCTGGCCGGTTGCCAGTCAATGAACACCCACGACACCCTGCCCCCGGTTTCCGGCGTGCAGCCACTCAAGGGACTGGCGCAAAACGTTTCGGTGCGCCGCAACAGCCAGGGCATGCCGCTGATCGAAAGCAGCACCTTCCATGACGCGCTGTTCACCCTGGGTTATGTGCATGCCAGCGACCGCATCAAGCAGATGGTCACCCTGCGCCTGCTGGCCCAGGGTCGCCTGGCAGAAATGTCGGGGCCGGACGTACTGGATGTCGACCGCTTCATGCGCGCGGTCAACCTGAAAAAAAGCGCCGGCGAGCTGTACAACGCCTCGTCACCACGCCTCAAGCGCTTCTTTGATGTCTATGCCCGCGGGGTCAACGCGTACCTGTTCCGCTACCGCGACAAGCTGCCCCCGGACCTGGCCGAGACCGGTTACAAGCCGGAATACTGGAAACCGGAAGATTCGGCGCTGCTGTTCTGCCTGCTGAGTTTCAGTCAGTCGGCCAACGTGCAGGAAGAGTCGTCCTCACTGGTATTGGCTGGGAAAGTCGGGGCCGACACGCTCGCCTGGCTGACCCCGAGCGCCCCGGATGAACCGCTGCCGCTGGATGAGAGCGCTAAACTCAAGGGGCTGGACCTGCGCCAGATCGCCGGTCTCGCTGAACTGGATAGCGCCAGCCGACACGTAAATGCCATCAATGCTCTGAATGTAACCACCTCCAGCAACTGGGCCATCACTGCGCAACGCAGCCGCAGCGGCAAGAGCCTGTTGGCCAATGACCTGTCGGCCGGGCTTCAGGCACCCTCGCCCTGGAACTATGTGCAGATTCGCGCCCCGAAGTATCAGGCCGCCGGTGTCTCGATTGCAGGATTGCCCCTTCTGTTTTCCGGTTTCAACGGCAAGGTCGCCTGGAGCATGAGCGCGGCCAAGGGCGATACCCAGGATCTGTTCCTGGAAAAAATCAGGCGCCAAGGCAGTGCGCTGTATTACGAGAACAACGGAAAATGGCTGCCTGCCACGCTGCGTAACGAAACGTTCTTCGCCAAAGGGCAGCGACCTATTCGTGAAGCGGTGTACGAAACCCGTCATGGCGCTCTGCTCAACAGCCCCCAGGTGCTCGACAGCGGATACGGTCTGGCCTTGCAAACCGCAAGTTTCAAGGATGACCAGAGCCTGGATGCGTTCTTCGACTTGTCGCGAGCACAAAACGCCAGCAAGGCGTCGGACGCCACCCGGGAAATTCGCGCCATTGCCCTGAACATGGTCTTCGCCGACGCCAGCAACATCGGCTGGCAAGTCACCGGACGCTTCCCCAACCGTCGCGAAGGCCAAGGCCTGTTACCGTCGCCAGGCTGGGATGCGCGCTTTGACTGGGACGGCTATGCCGATGCCATGCTGCACCCGTATGACCAGGACCCGCCCCAAGGCTGGCTCGGTACCGCCAACCAGCGCACCGCCCCACGTGGCTACGGCATGCAGTTGTCCAACTCCTGGGACGCGCCGGAGCGCAGTGAGCGCCTGGCGCAACTGGCAAGTGCCGGCAAACATGACACGCGCAGCATGATCGCCATGCAGTACGACCAGACCAGCCCTTTTGCCGCCAAGCTCAAGGCCATGTTCAACGCTCCAGGAATGGCCCAACCGCTGAAACAGGCGATCAACGACCTGCCCGCCGTCGAACGCTCGAAGGCTCAGGAAGCGTTCAATCGCTTGATGGCGTTTGACGGTCGCTTGGCGCCTGGCTCCAGCGACGCGGCGATCTACGAGCTGTTCCTGCAGGAAAGCACTCGGCAGATCTTCCTTGACGAACTCGGGCCTGAGACCAGCGCCACCTGGAAAGCTTTTATCAGCAACGCCAATCTGTCGTACTCGGCCCAGGCCGATCACTTGCTGGGGCGCGAAGACAGTCCGTTCTGGGATGACGTACGCACCGCGCAAAAAGAACTCAAGCCGACAATCCTCGCCCGTAGCCTGGCGGCTGCCATCACCGCCGGTGACAGCCAATTGGGCATTGATCACAAAGCCTGGCAATGGGGCAAGCTCCACAGCTATACCTGGAAAAACACCACCGACCAGCCCCTGCGCGGCCCCGTGGCGGCAGGCGGGGATCACGACACGTTGAACAGCTCGCCGTATAACCGGGGCCAGGGCTTCGACACGCTTCAGGTGCAGGCGCTGCGAATGATCGTCGACTTCGGCCAGGTAGAGCCGATGATGGGTCAGAACGGCATCGGCCACTCCGGCAACCCGGCCAGCCCGCACTATACCGATGGGATTGATCCCTGGCTCAGGGCGCAATACCTGAGTTTCCCGCTGCAACCGCAGAACTTTGACAGGGTGTATGGGAAGACGCGGTTGACACTGGTGCCTGGCAAGTAACGGGAGGCTAGCTGGACCCAGTAGCTGCCTGAGTTTGGGGGACCTATCCGTTGCCGCAGTAACGGATAGGTCCCCATCCCCGACCCGCCCCCGACATCGAACTGCAGTGTTTTATCGAACTTCCAAACCCTGCGCCGCCTCATAACTAACAAGCCCACCGCCCTGGCACGCCCATGGACCTTGTTATTGCCCGGCCGGAAGGCCTGTATTGCCCCGCCGGGGATTTCTACATCGACCCCTGGCGCCCGGTGGAACGCTCCGTCATCACTCACGCCCACGGCGATCACGCCCGCGGCGGCAACCAGCACTATTTGGCGGCGGCGCCCGGCGAAGGCATCTTGCGCTCGCGCCTCGGCCAGGACATCAACCTGCAAACCCTCGCCTACGGCGAACCGCTGCTCCATCACGGCGTGACCTTGAGCTTCCATCCCGCCGGCCACGTGCTGGGTTCGGCCCAGGTGCGCCTGGAATATCAGGGCGAAGTCTGGGTCGCCTCCGGTGACTATAAAGTCGAACCCGACGGCACCTGTGCCCCCTTCGAACCCGTGCGTTGCCACACATTTATCACCGAATCGACCTTCGGCCTGCCGATTTATCGCTGGCAGCCCCAGGCGCAGATCTTTGCCGGGATCAACGACTGGTGGCAGGCCAATATCGCTGCGGGCAAGGCCAGCGTGCTGTTCTGTTACTCCTTCGGTAAGGCCCAACGGATTCTCCATGGCATCGACGCGAGCATCGGCCCGATCCTCAGTCACGGCGCGGTCGAGCCCTTGAACCGGGTATATCGCGAAGCCGGTATTTATATTCCGCAAACCCTGTACGCCGGCGACTTCAAAAAAACTGATCCGCTGCTGCGCCAAGCCCTGATCATTGCCCCACCCTCGGCCGGTGGCAGCACCTGGATACGCCGGTTCGGCGACTACAGCGATGCCTTCGCCAGTGGTTGGATGCGCCTGCGCGGCACTCGACGGCGGCGCGGCGTGGATCGCGGTTTCGTGCTCTCGGACCACGCCGACTGGCCAGGACTGTTGTGGGCCATCGAGCAGACCGGGGCCGAACGGGTCATGGTCACCCACGGCTCGGTCGGCGTGCTGGTCAGGCATTTGCGCGAAAAGGGCCTGGATGCCCAGGGATTCACCACCGAATATGGTGATGACGAAGAGGATGCCTCGTCATGAAAGCCTTCGCCGAGCTGTACGCCAATCTCGACGCCACGACCTCCAGCAATGCCAAGCTCGCCGCCTTGCAAGCGTATTTCCTGCAAGCACCCGCGGCAGATGCGGCCTGGGCCGTGTATTTCCTGTCTGGCGGGCGGCCACGACAACTGGTGCCCACCCGCCTCCTGAGGGACATGGCGACCGAAGCCTCGGGCATCGCGCCCTGGTTGTTCGAGGAGAGCTATCAGTCGGTGGGCGACCTGGCCGAGACCATTTCCCTGCTATTACCGGAATCACCCCACACCTCGGATGACGGCCTCGCGCCATGGCTCGAAGAAAAGCTCCTGCCCTTGCGCGGACTGGCCCCTCAGGAACTGGCCGAGCGCCTGCCCGCGCTCTGGGCGCAGCTGGATCAGCCAAGCCTGATGCTGTGTATCAAGCTGATCACCGGCAGCTTCCGGGTCGGCGTATCGAAACTGCTGGTAACCCGTGCCCTCGCCGCCATGGCGGGGTTGGACAGCAAGCGCGTGGCCCAGCGCCTGGTGGGTTACACCGACCTGTCCAATCGTCCGACCGCCGAGGGCTACCGCAAGCTGATTGCGCCCGAGTCATCCGACGAACATGCACAGCGCGGTGGCCAGCCCTATCCGTTTTTTCTCGCGCATGCCCTCGCCCAACCGGCGGAGCAGTTCGACAGCCTGCTCGGAGCGCCGCAAGACTGGCAGGTGGAATGGAAATGGGATGGCATTCGCGCGCAATTGGTCAAACGCGAGGGACGACTGTGGATCTGGTCGCGGGGCGAGGAATTGGTCACTGAACGCTTCCCCGAACTCCACGACCTGGTGCATGGCCTGCCCGACGGCACGGTGATCGACGGCGAAATCGTGGTGTGGAAAGCGCAGCCTGGAGCGCTGCTGGAAGCTGCCGAGCCCCGCGTGCAACCCTTCGCCCAACTGCAACAGCGTATCGGCCGTAAAACCCTGAGCAAGAAAATTCTCGAAGACGCTCCGGTGGCCTTGCTGGCCTATGACCTGCTGGAACATCAGGGCGAGGACTGGCGCAACCACACCCAGGCCCAGCGTCGGGAACAGCTGGAGCAGGTCATCGGCGCATGCAATCAGCCAACGCTGATCGCGTCTGCGCTGTTGACGGGCGATAGCTGGCAGGACTTGGCCGAACAGCGCGAAGCCTCCCGTCGCCTCGGCGTGGAAGGCATGATGCTCAAGGCCCGGGAGGGCCTCTATGGCGTGGGCCGGACCAAGGACATGGGCGTGTGGTGGAAGTGGAAAGTCGAGCCGTTCAGTGTCGATGCCGTGCTGATCTATGCCCAGCGCGGTCACGGGCGACGCGCCAGTCTCTACAGCGATTACACCTTCGCCGTGTGGGACGGACCGCCGGGTAGCAGCGAGCGCACGCTGGTGCCGTTTGCCAAGGCCTATTCCGGGCTTACCGATGAGGAAATGCGCAAGGTCGACGGCATTATCCGCAAGACCACCGTGGAGAAATTCGGCCCGGTCAGCAGCGTCACACCCAGCCTGGTGTTTGAGCTGGGCTTTGAGGGTATCGCGTTGTCCAAGCGGCACAAGAGCGGGATTGCGGTGCGCTTCCCGCGGATGCTGCGCTGGCGCCAGGACAAGTCGGTAGACGACGCCGACAGCCTGGCCACCTTGCAGGCGTTGCTGACTTGAGTCCGCGCGGCTGCCGGAGCCGGGCGTTGAAGAAACTGCACTGGCAAGGGGTTTCAGTTAAACCTTTGCGGTTTCTGAAAGGTCAGTGAAATAGGCCCTCAGGAGCGTCAACCGCGCATGGCAAAACCTTCCGACTTCACCAGACAATGGTTTACCGCCAAGGGCTGGAAGCCCTTCGCCTTTCAGAAACAGGTGTGGACGGCGGTCAAACAGGGTCAGTCGGGGTTACTTCATGCCAGCACCGGCGCGGGTAAAACCTACGCGCTGTGGTTTGCCGCCCTCAATCGTTTCGCCAGCACTCGTCCGCCCACATCGGGCAAGCGCAAACCTCCCACGGAACCGCTGACAGTACTCTGGATCACCCCCATGCGAGCGCTGGCGGCCGACACGGCCAGGGCCCTTGAAGCGCCGCTGGCATCGTTACAGATCCCCTGGAGTGTCGGCCTGCGCACTGGCGACACCAGCAGCAGTGAACGTGCCCGCCAAAGCCGGCGACTTCCCACTGCACTGATCACCACCCCGGAAAGCCTGACCCTGATGCTCGCACGCGCTGACAGCCAAACCAGCCTGTCGTCTCTGCGCATGGTAGTGGTGGACGAATGGCATGAACTGATTGGTAACAAACGCGGCGTCCAACTGCAACTCGCCCTCGCCCGTTTGCGACAATGGCATCCGCAGCTGATTGTATGGGGCATTTCCGCGACCCTCGGTAATCAGCAACACGCGCTGCAAGTACTGATCCCACAAGACGATGGGATAAACGTGCAGGGGCAAACCGCCAAACAACTGCAGGTGGATACGCTGTTGCCGCCGGTTATCGAGCGTTTTCCCTGGGCTGGCCACATCGGTCTGAAAATGCTGCCCCAGGTGGCGGCCCAGATCGACAGCAGCACCAGTTGCCTGGTCTTTACCAACACTCGCGCGCAGGCGGAGATCTGGTACCAGGCATTGCTTGAGGCTCGCCCCGAGTGGGCCGGCGTGATCGCCCTGCACCACGGCTCGCTGTCCCGGGAAACCCGTGACTGGGTGGAACGGGCCTTGAAGGACGGCCAACTGAAGGCCGTGGTCTGTACCTCGAGCCTGGACCTCGGGGTGGATTTCTTGCCGGTGGAGCGGGTGTTGCAGATTGGCTCGGCCAAAGGCGTCGCACGCTTGATGCAGCGCGCCGGGCGCTCCGGCCATGCCCCCGGTCGACCGTCACGGGTGACGCTGGTGCCGACCCACAGTCTGGAACTGGTGGAGGCCGCCGCCGTCCGGGACGCCATTGCCGAGCGCCACATCGAGGGCCGCGAATCCCCTCATGCCCCCTTGGATGTGTTGGTGCAACACGTGGTGAGTATGGCGCTGGGTGGCGGGTTTACCCCAGAGGCGCTGCTGGCGGAAGTACGCAGCACCTGGGCTTATCGTGACCTGACACAGGCCAACTGGGACTGGGCCCTGGCCTTCGTAAGACATGGCGGGCTGTCGTTGACCGCCTACCCCGATTACCGCCGCGTGGAGCCAGACGAACAGGGTATCTGGCGCGTCCCCGATGCGCGTTTGGCACGTCGCCATCGCATGAGCGTGGGCACGATCGTCAGCGATGCCAGCATCCAGTTGAAATTCTGGAGCAAGGGCGGCGGCGGCAAGACCCTGGGAAGCGTAGAAGAAGCTTTTATCGCGCGGCTCAAGCCGGGAGACGGTTTCCTGTTCGGCGGGCGCCTGCTGGAGTTGGTTCGGGTGGAAAACATGACCGCTTATGTGCGGCGCGGCACCGCGAAAAAAGCTGCCGTGCCGCGCTGGAATGGCGGACGCATGCCGCTTTCCAATGAGCTGGCCCAGGCCGTGATCGAACGCTTTGATGCCGCAGCTCAGGGCCAGTATCGCGGAGCGGAAATGCAGGCCATACAGCCGCTGCTGGAAACCCAGCTACGCTGGTCCGGACTGCCCGCCCGCGACCGTCTGCTGGCAGAAGTCCTCAAGTCGCGGGAAGGCTGGCATCTGTTTCTCTACCCGTTTGCCGGTCGCCAGGTCCATCTGGGGCTGGCCAGCCTCGTGGCATGGCGGGTCAGTCAGCGGCAAGCCGTGACCTTCTCGATCGCCGTCAACGACTATGGCCTGGAACTGCTTAGCGCCACCGAAGTGAACTGGCCGCTATTGCTCGACAAAGCGCTGTTGAGTACCGATCAGTTGTTAGCCGATGTGGCGGCGAGTCTTAACGCGGGCGAACTGGCTTTACGGCGCTTTCGCGAAATCGCGCGGATCGCCGGACTGGTGTTCGCAGGCTACCCCGGCGCGCCCAAGAGCACGCGCCAGGTCCAGGCGTCCAGCGGCTTATTCTATGAGGTGTTCAAACAATACGACCCGCAGAATCTACTGCTGAGCCAGGCCGGGGAAGAAGTCCTGCGTGATGAGTTGGATATTCGCCGGCTGGAGGACACCTTGTGCCACTTGTCGGCATTACAGCTCGACCTGCACTCGATCAAACGCCCCACGCCCTTGGCCTTCCCTCTGCTCGTGGAACGCTTTCGGGAAAGCCTGAGTTCGGAGAAACTCTCGGAACGCATCGCGCGAATGGTCAAGGATCTGGAAAAAATCGCCGACGCAGGCAAACGTTGATGCCCGCCCATTATTCAGTGCGCGTGGCCGGCGAAGAGCTGTGGCTACTGGCGGACAAGGCCGTGTACTGGCCCGCGGAAAAGACCCTGCTCATCGCCGACGCTCACTTCGGCAAGGCCTCAGCCTATCGCAGCCTGGGTCAGCCAGTGCCCAAAGGCACCACCCACGAAAACCTTCAACAACTGGATCGCCTGCTGCAGGATCTGGCCTGCGAGCGGGTGATCTTTCTGGGCGATTTTCTTCACGGTCCCGGTTCGCATGCCCAGGGAACCCTGAGCGCGCTGAGAGCGTGGCGCCAGCACCATCACGGCCTGCCTTTGACGCTGATTCGCGGCAATCACGACAAACGCGCTGGAGACCCGCCTGAGGACCTGGACATCGAAGTCGTCACTGAACCGCTGCTGGTCGGGCCCTTTGCCTTGCAACACGAGCCGGATGCCTATCCGGGCCAGCACGTTCTCGCCGGGCATGTGCACCCGGTCTATCGATTACGCGGCAAGGGCCGACAAAGTCTTCGCCTGCCGTGCTTTGTCATCGGCAAACAGGTAAGCCTGCTGCCGGCATTCGGCGCGTTCACCGGAGGGCATTCAGGGCATTACGAAGAGGACAGCCAGGTTTTCGTTATCGGCGACCAACAAGTGTGGCCAGTGCACTAGGCAACTGACCATTGCGTGCCGTGGGCGAAGAATCAAGCCACTGGCGCGGGAGGCGGTTCGTCGGGGAGGACTGGTTCGCCAGGCTCTTCGGGCTGCGTTGGCCAGGGATCATCTGGGCCTGGCTGGCCGGGGATACCACCGGCGAACGCAGGATCAGCCATCAAGGACCAGGCAAGCACGCCAATCTGGTTGGGTTCAAGTCGGGCGAGTTCGGCGCTTATTCGCGGATCGAGCTTCATAAGGGACTCCTCAAGCATGGCCCGGAACGTTTTGCACGATCCGGGGCGGTACACCCAATAGAGTGTCCACCCGCCGACAAATTCCCTTGGTGTGTAAGACGTTTCGATCAGGTGCGTGGCAACGTGACGCCGCGCTGGCCCTGATACTTGCCGCCACGGTCTTTGTAGGAGACTTCACACTCTTCGTCGGATTCAAAGAACAGCATCTGTGCAACACCTTCGTTGGCGTAGATTTTCGCCGGCAAGGTGGTGGTATTGGAGAACTCCAGCGTCACGTGTCCTTCCCACTCCGGCTCGAGCGGGGTGACGTTGACGATAATGCCGCAACGCGCGTACGTGCTCTTGCCCAGGCAAATGGTCAGCACATTGCGTGGAATGCGAAAGAATTCGACGGTGCGCGCCAGCGCAAAGGAGTTCGGTGGGATGATGCAGACGTCGCTCTTGACGTCGACGAAGCTTTTTTCGTCAAAATTCTTCGGGTCGACAGTGGCCGAGTTGATGTTGGTGAACACCTTGAATTCATCGGCGCAACGTACATCGTAGCCATAGCTGGAAACCCCGAACGAAATCAGCCGGTCGGCGCCTTCGCCGCGCATCTGGCGCTCTACGAAGGGCTCGATCATGCCGTGCTCTTGCGCCATGCGGCGAATCCACTTGTCCGATTTGATGCTCATGGCGGGTGTCCTGAATAGCGAGGTGGTAAATTCTGTTGGGCATCTTACCGGGGCTGGCCTCGTGGTTCAAAGGACCCCGGGCTTTTTCTTGAGTAGCTCAGTGAATTGCCTGGCCCGGAGCAATGGGGCCACACCTTTGCGGCGTAATCGCAACGCCAGAAAAGCGCACCGCCAGTCACGAAAATAGAGAAACCTTCGGAAATACCATTGGCACGTTCCTGAAAAAGGGTTAAGGTGGCGCCACTGTGCTGCTTGTGTCACTGAGAATCTCTACACGATATGTTGAATTTCGATCCAACCATCTCCAAGAATTTTTCCTGCTCTTTGCACTCAGTCTCGGCCAGGGCTTTTCCTGAGTCGCAGTTAACTTTGTCCAAGGAGTTACACCATGTCTAATCGCCAAACTGGTACCGTTAAGTGGTTCAACGATGAAAAAGGCTTCGGCTTCATCACTCCACAATCCGGTGACGACCTGTTCGTTCACTTCAAAGCTATCCAATCCGACGGCTTCAAAAGCCTGAAAGAAGGCCAACAGGTTTCTTTCATCGCTACCCGCGGTCAGAAAGGCATGCAAGCTGAAGAAGTTCAAGTTATCTAACTTGTACTGATCCAGTCAAAAAGCCCCGCCCTCAAAAGCGGGGCTTTTTTATGCCCGGGATTTGACCCTGGCACCAGGTAACACCCAGCACAAAAAAATGTGGGAGCGGGCTTGCTCGCGAATGCAGAGTGTCAGTCGACAGATATACTGGCTGATCCACCGCATTCGCGAGCAAGCCCGCTCCCACATTTCGTACTGTGTCGTTATTGAAACAACGACTCACTCGACAAGCCATTCTTTTCCAGGATCTCACGCAGGCGCTTGAGCCCTTCCACCTGAATCTGCCGGACCCGCTCGCGGGTCAAGCCAATCTCCAGGCCAACATCCTCCAGCGTGCTGCTCTCATGGCCACGCAGGCCGAAACGGCGTATCACCACTTCGCGCTGCTTGTCCGTCAGCTCGGACAACCACTGATCGATGCTTTGCGACAGATCATCGTCCTGCAACAGCTCGCAAGGATCCGTGGGACGATCATCCGTCAAGGTATCCAGCAGGGTTTTATCCGAATCCGGACCCAGCGAGACATCGACTGACGACACGCGCTCATTGAGGCCCAGCATGCGCTTGACCTCGCCTACCGGTTTTTCCAGCAGGTTGGCGATTTCTTCAGGCGAAGGTTCATGATCGAGTTTTTGTGTCAGCTCACGCGCCGCCCGTAGGTAGACGTTGAGCTCCTTGACCACATGAATCGGCAGCCGGATGGTCCGGGTCTGGTTCATGATTGCCCGTTCGATGGTCTGGCGGATCCACCACGTGGCATAAGTCGAAAAACGGAAGCCCCGCTCCGGGTCAAATTTCTCCACCGCCCGGATCAAGCCGAGATTGCCCTCCTCGATCAGGTCCAACAGGGAAAGCCCACGATTGACATAGCGTCGGGCGATTTTCACCACCAGCCGCAAGTTGCTTTCAATCATGCGCTTGCGCCCCGCCGGATCGCCCTTTTGCGACAAGCGCGCAAAGTGGACTTCCTCTTCGGGAGTGAGCAAAGGAGAAAAGCCGATTTCATTGAGATACAGCTGGGTCGCGTCGAGCGCCCGGGTGTAATCAATGTATTTGTGCTGTTTTAACGCGGGGGAGTTTTTGGATTTGGCGCGAACTGAAGGTACTGCGGGTCCCTCATTCGACATCGAATCCGTGCCGATGCCGGTCTCCATAAGGAGAACCTCATCGTCGATGTCAAACTCCGGCGCTTCTTTACTGAGAGCCATTGTTATAGTCCTTTGGTGAGTTCGACCTCAAGCTCAAGCGACGCCTTTATCCTTGGCAACGCTGGAGCCTGTTCCTTCTACGTGAGGGAACAGGCTGACATCACATCAACGCCGGGGAAGGAATTGCAATGGATCAACAGGTTTACCTTGGCGGCGAATCTCAAAGTGAAGTTTCACCCGATCTGTGCCCGTCGACCCCATTTCGGCAATTGTCTGCCCAACCTTGACCTGCTGCCCCTCCCGAACCAACAACCTGCGGTTATGACCGTAGGCACTGACGTAGGTATCGCTGTGCTTAATGATGATCAGCTCGCCGTAGCCCCGTAAACCACTCCCGGCGTATACCACTGTCCCATTTGACGCAGCTAAAACAGGCTGTCCCAAATCCCCCGCGATATCAATGCCTTTATTCAAACTACCGTTTGAAGAGAATTTTCCAATAAGGACACCGTTCGAGGGCCATCCCCAACCACTCGGCGCGGGCCCGGCAGGTGGCAACGGCGCGGGCGCTGGCTTTTTCACGACGGTGGTTGTCGCGGTGCCTGCAGGCTTGGTGATGATCGTGGTCTTGCTGGATGACGACGCCGAGGAACCGGACTTTGTCACTACTGCCGTAGGCCTTGAACCGGAGCGGCCATCGAAACGAATGGCTTGGCCTGGGTGTATCGTGTAAGGCACAGGAATATTGTTACGAGCTGCTAACGCCTTGTAATCCCATCCATAACGAAAGGCGATCGAGAACAGCGTGTCGCCCTTGCGCACCACATATTGCCCAGTGGTGACCGTCGGCCGTTGTGGCGCCGCCTTGTTGCGATCGATAACCCGCGCTCCGCCGCCGGGCGTGCTGGAGCAAGCCACCAGCAAGGAACTCAAGACAAGGCCAATCACCAGTCGCTGAAAGCTGTTTTTACTCATACGCTGCGCATTGACCGTGAGACTCACCCGCCGCTCCCTTTGTGCTGGCTAAACATGAACGCCTGTAACAGGCTTGAAGTGTGTCGCCAGTATAACTGGCTGCCGAACGTTAACCGGCAACAACCTGGAAACGAAAAATTCATCTCGTTTGCCCATCGGCATGAATCATATTGACTCAATGGACTTCGCTGTAAGACACATGCCCGGCAATAGAATTCAGTACATGCTATTAAATGATCAGGCCAGCGGGCCATTGAGCAGCGGGACAAAACGCACGGCCCCCAAGACATGCCGGGAAAAACCCTCTTCCTCGCGAACGATCAGCATCAATTGCTGCACCTCGCCGGATCCCACCGGAATGACCAGGCGTCCACCCGGCGCGAGCTGATCCAGCAGCGCCTGCGGCACATCGGTCGCGACGGCCGTGACAATGATGCCATTGTAGGGCGCCAGCGCGGGCCAGCCTTCCCAACCATCGCCCCAGCGAAAAACCACGTTGCGCAGGTTCAATTCGACCAGGCGCTCCTTGGCCCGGTCTTGCAATACCTTGATCCGCTCGACGGAAAAAACCCGCTCCACCAGTTGCGACAGCACCGCAGTCTGATAGCCCGAGCCGGTGCCGATTTCCAACACCTTGTCCAGCGGACCCGCGGCCAGCAACAGTTCGCTCATCCGCGCCACCATATACGGCTGGGAGATCGTCTGGTTGTGGCCGATGGGCAGCGCGGTGTCTTCATAGGCGCGGTGTGCCAGCGCCTCATCCACGAACAAATGCCGCGGAGTACGGCGAATGACTTCCAGCACCTGGGCGTTGGACAAGCCTTCTTCATACAGCCGCTGGATCAACCGCTCGCGTGTACGCTGGGAGGTCATGCCGATGCCCCGGCGCAGCAGGTCGTCTTGTTCACGAGCCATCAGCGCAGCCCCTCCAGCCAGCCATCGAGGCTACTGAAGGCATCACTGAAGGTGCGATCGAGTTGCAACGGGGTAATCGAAACATAACCTTGCATCACCGCATGGAAATCCGTACCTGGCCCACCGTCCTCGGCATCGCCGGCCGCGGCGATCCAATAGCCTTCCTTGCCACGGGGATCGACGACTTTCAGCGGAGTTGCCGCCCGCGCGCGATGGCCCAGGCGGGTCAGCTGGATGCCGCGAATATGATCCAGAGGCAGATTGGGGATATTGACGTTAAGCACTGTGCGCGGCGGCAAGTCCAGAGTGTCATGGGCTTCTATCAGCTTGCGGGCGAAATACGCCGCTGCCGGCAAGTTGTCCAATTGACGCGAAGCCAACGAAAAGGCGAACGAAGTGCGTCCCAGGAAGCGTCCCTCAAGAGCCGCCGCCACGGTGCCGGAATACAACACATCGTCACCCAGGTTAGCCCCCAGATTGATACCGGAGACAACCAGGTCCGGCTCGTGCTCCAGCAGGCTGTTGAGCGCCAGGTGCACGCAATCGGTCGGGGTGCCGTTAACGCTGACGAAGCCATTGGCCAATGTCTGCGGGTGCAGCGGACGGTCGAGGGTCAGCGAACTGCTGGCGCCACTTTTGTCCTGGTCCGGGGCAACCACCACGCACTCGGCGTAATCCGCCAGCGCAGCATGAAGCGCGGCAAGGCCGGGTGCGGTGACCCCGTCGTCGTTTGATATCAGAATACGCATGGGCTGTCCGTCTGCCCCACCGGCACCAGATCAACAAGCTCGCGCACCAAGACAGTGGCGAAGCATCCGGCCGGCAGGACGAATTCCAATTGCAGAATGTCAGGTTCGGGATAATGCCACGTCAACCCGCTAATGGGCAGTCGCAGAATGCGACGTTCCTGACTCATCCCGGCATTCACCAGCCAATCGCGCAGGTCCGCCTCGCTCTCTGCGACGGCTTGTTCCAGCGCATGGGTCGCGCCGCTGGCAGGCGAATCGCCCTCCCCCCACTGCGGCCCGGTGGGATGCAGGTCGAGGATGGCCAGGCGCGGGTCACTGCACTCGGCCTCGCCCGCCGGGAAAAAGCTGCGGCTGTCGGTAAACGCCAGCAGGTCACCGACCTGGGCACACTGCCATGAGCCATCGGCGACCCGTGCCGCCAGCACTTTATTGAACAGCAAGCTGCGTGCAGTCGACAGCAGCCGCGAACGCACGTTGCGCTGCTCCGGCAAGGCCTTGCGTGCTGCCCAGGCACGGGCATCGACGACGTTACCGCCGTTATGCCCAAAACGCTGGGAGCCGAAATAATTGGGGATCCCGTGCCGGGCAATCAGTTGCAGGCGCGCATCAAGGGCAGCGCTATCGCCGGACAACTGGGTCAGGCGCAAAGTAAAACCGTTGGCCGAATGCGCACCGCGCTGCAACTTGCGCTTATGCCGAGCAATTTTCAGAATCTTGAGGGTGTCGTTTTCCGCCCCGCTCAAATCGGGATCAGCCTTGCCCGGCAGCTGCACGCTGAACCATTGGCGCGTCAACGCCTGGCGATCCTTGAGCCCGGCATAGCTGACGGTACGCAATGGCACACCGGCGGCCTTGGCAATGCGCCGCGCAGCTTCCTCGGTGTTCAGCCCACGCTTTTCCACCCATAGCCACAAGTGTTCACCCTCGCCGGTCAGCGGGATATCCAGCACTTCATCGACCTGAAAGTCTTCGGCTGTGGCCTTGAGTACCGCGCTGCCAAGTGCATCGCCATAGGCTCGCGGGCCTAACAGTTGCAGATCATTCATGCGCGCAACAACACAGCAACGGAATGCACGGCAATCCCCTCTTCACGACCGGTAAAGCCGAGCTTCTCGGTGGTGGTGGCTTTCACGTTCACTTGGTCCAATTCTATTTGCAGGTCCGCGGCAATCAATGCGCGCATCGATTCAATATGCGGGGCCATCTTGGGCGCCTGGGCAACGATGGTGTTATCGACATTGCCCACCTTCCAGCCCTTGGCGTGGATCAGGCCGACCACATGCCGCAACAGCACGCGGCTGTCCGCGCCCTTGAAAGTGGGATCGGTGTCCGGAAAGTGTTTGCCGATATCCCCCAACGCTGCTGCGCCGAGCAAAGCATCGCTCAAGGCATGCAAGACAACGTCGCCGTCGGAATGAGCCAGCAACCCGTGGTGGTGTGCGATCCGTACGCCGCCCAAGGTGATGAAGTCGCCTTCGGCGAAACGATGCACATCATAGCCATGGCCAATACGCATAAAAAAACGCCCCGATTTAATTCAGGGCGTGATTCTACCTACTTTTGCCTCACATTAACCGAGCAAAGCACGTCCATGATGCCGCAAATGGTCATCAATGAAGCTGGCGATAAAAAAGTAGCTGTGGTCATAACCCGGTTGCAGGCGCAGCTCCAACGGATGACCGGCGGTCTTGGCCGCTTGCTGCAAGGCTTCGGGCTTGAGTTGCGTGGCGATAAAGTCGTCACGATCGCCCTGATCTACCAGCAATGGCAGTTTTTCCGAGGCTTCGCCGATCAGCACACACGCATCCCACTCCCGCCACTTCGAGCGCTCGTCGCCAAGATAGTGGGAAAATGCCTTCTGCCCCCAAGGACAATCCATCGGGTTATTGATCGGTGAAAATGCCGATACCGACTGATAACGCCCTGGGTTGCGCAACGCACATACCAGCGCTCCATGACCGCCCATGGAGTGACCGCTGATACCGCGCTTGTCCGAAGCAGGGAAATGCGCCTCGACCAGCGCTGGCAATTCCTGCACGACGTAGTCATGCATCCGATAGTGTTTGGCCCAGGGTTCCTGGGTCGCATTCAGATAAAACCCGGCCCCCAGGCCAAAGTCCCAGGCGTTTTCCGGATCATCCGGCACGCCGGCTCCACGCGGGCTGGTATCCGGCGCGACGATAATCAAGCCCAACTCCGCCGCCATGCGCATCGCGCCGGCCTTCTGCATGAAGTTCTCATCGGTGCAGGTCAGCCCCGACAGCCAGTACAACACCGGCAGCTTGCCGCCCTGCTCGGCTTGAGGCGGCAGGTAGACGGCGAAGGTCATATCGCAGCCCAGCACCTGCGAGCTGTGTTTGTAACGCTTATGCCAGCCACCAAAACTCTTCTGGCAGGAAATGTTTTCCAAGGTCATGGGAGAGCTCCCAGCTATAAGCTGCAAGCTTCAAGCGGCAAGAAGGCGTACACCCACTTTGGCGCTTATAGCTGGCAGCTTGCCGCTGCTTCAAAAATGAATGACGGTACGAATGCTTTTGCCTTCATGCATCAGATCAAACGCCTTGTTGATATCTTCCAGCCCCATGGTGTGGGTGATGAACGTATCCAGCGGGATTTCGCCGCTCTGGGCCATGTCCACATAGCTTGGCAACTCACTGCGCCCACGTACGCCACCGAAAGCCGAACCGCGCCAGACGCGACCGGTGACCAGTTGGAACGGACGGGTCGCGATTTCCTGGCCGGCACCGGCCACACCGATGATCACCGACTCACCCCAACCCTTGTGGCAGCATTCAAGGGCGGCACGCATCAGCTGCACATTGCCGATGCACTCGAAGGAAAAGTCGACGCCGCCATCGGTCATGTCAACGATGACTTCCTGAATCGGACGGTCGAAGTCTTTCGGGTTTACACAGTCTGTAGCACCCAGTTGCTTGGCGATTTCAAACTTGGCCGGGTTGATATCAATGGCAATGATGCGAGCGGCCTTGGCTTTCACCGCACCGATCACCGCCGACAGACCGATGCCGCCCAGGCCAAAGATGGCCACGGTGTCGCCGGGCTTGACCTTGGCGGTGTTGAGTACCGCACCGATGCCAGTGGTGACGCCGCAGCCCAGCAGGCAGACTTTTTCCAGCGGTGCCTCTTTGGAGATCTTGGCTACGGAGATTTCCGGCAACACGGTGTACTCGGAAAAGGTCGAGGTGCCCATGTAGTGGAAAATCGTTTCGCCCTTGTAGGAAAAACGCGAAGTACCATCCGGCATCAGGCCTTTACCCTGCGTTGCGCGAATCGCCTGGCAGAGGTTGGTCTTGCCCGACAGACAGAATTTGCATTTGCCGCACTCCGGGGTGTACAGCGGAATCACGTGATCGCCTACCGCTACCGACGTCACGCCCTCGCCAATCGCCTCGACCACTGCGCCGCCTTCATGGCCAAGGATCGACGGGAAGATGCCTTCGGGATCGGCGCCCGACAGTGTGTAGGCGTCAGTGTGGCAAACACCGGAAGCAACTACGCGCAGCAGAACTTCACCGGCCTTGGGCAGGGCCACATCGACCTCAACGATTTCCAGCGGCTTCTTGGCCTCGAAGGCAACGGCGGCGCGCGACTTGATCATGCTGACTCTCCAGTGAATAAAAACGAGACAAAGAGTGTAATACAGCGCCTTACGATGAATAATCAGATCAAAAGCAAAACATTATTGCCATACAGGGATAATCCTGATGTCCGAAAGCCGCTGGGAAGGTATCGATGAGTTTGTCGCCGTCGCCGAATGCAGCCAATTCACCGCCGCCGCTGAACGTCTCGGGGTGTCCTCCTCCCACATCAGTCGTCAGATCGTACGGCTGGAAGAACGACTGCAGACCCGCCTGCTTTATCGCAGCACCCGCCGCGTGGCGCTAACTGAAGCAGGGCAAACTTTTCTGCAGCATTGCCAGCGCTTGCAGGACGGCCGTGAAGAAGCCTTGCGAGCAGTCGGCGACCTGACCAGCGAGCCCAAAGGCATGCTCCGCATGACCTGTGCCGTGGCGTACGGCGAGCGCTTTATCGTGCCACTGGTGACGCGTTTTATGGGGCTCTATCCGCAGCTACGGGTCGATATCGAATTGAGCAACCGCCCGCTGGACCTGGTACATGAAGGGCTGGACCTGGCGATTCGCCTGGGCCGACTGCAAGACTCGCGAATGGTCGCCAGCCGCCTTGCCCCCCGGCGCATGTACCTGTGCGCCTCACCCTCCTACCTTGAGCGGTATGGACGACCCCATAGCTTGTCGGAATTGAGCCGGCACAATTGCTTGATTGGCAGCTCGGATATCTGGCAGTTGGCGCAGGACGGTCGGGAGTTTTCCCAAAGGGTGCAGGGAAACTGGCGCTGCAACAGTGGGCAAGCGGTATTGGACGCCGCGCTGCAGGGGGTGGGGCTGTGTCAGTTACCGGACTATTACGTGCTGGAGCATTTGCACAGCGGCGCGCTGGTTTCATTACTGGAGAGTCATCAGCCGCCGAATACGGCGGTGTGGGCGCTGTATCCGCAGCAGCGGCATTTATCGCCGAAGGTGCGCAAGTTGGTGGAGTTCTTGAAGGAGGGATTGGCTGGACGGCCGGAGTATGGCGGGTGAGTGTTTGTTGTCTGGGCAAGCCTCATCGCGAGCAAGCCCGCTCCCACATTCGAGCGCATTCCACCTTTGAAATGAGGCTGAATGTGGGAGCGGGCTTGCTCGCGATAGAGTCAACTCGGTGTAACTGACTTACCTGCGATTAGCCCAGCGCAACCTCAGCCACTCCAGATCCTCCGGCCGCGTCACCTTGATATTGTCCGAGCGCCCTTCAATCAGCCGCGGCGCCTGGCCGGCCCACTCCATCGCGGAGGCTTCGTCGGTGATCAGCGCGTCAGCCACCAGGCTGTCGGCCAATGCCCGGTGCAGAGCCCCCAGACGAAACATCTGCGGCGTATAAGCCTGCCAGATCAGGCTGCGATCCACCGTTTCCACCACCCGCCCGTGCTTATCCACACGCTTGAGGGTGTCGCGCGCCGGCACCGCCAGCAATCCACCGACAGGATCATCCGCAAGCGTGGATAGCAGCTTGTCCAGATCATCACGACTCAAGTTGGGCCTTGCCGCATCATGGACCAGCACCCAGTCGTCGTCACCGGCGCCTTGGGCATGCAGGTGCAGCAGCGCATTCAGCACCGAGCCCGAGCGCTCGTCACCACCTTCGACACGGGTAATTCTCGGGTCGTTGGCATACGCCAGGTTCGGCCAATAAGGATCATCGACAGCAAGACTGACCACCAACCCCATCAGGGCGGGATGATCGAGGAAACAGCCGAGGCTGTGTTCAAGAATTGTGCGCCCACCCAATTGCAGGTACTGCTTGGGACGGTCCGCAGCCATACGGGCACCGACGCCCGCGGCAGGAATCACGGCCCAGAAGGCCGGCAAACAGGAATTCATTGAGCCAACTGGTAGAGGGTTTCACCCTCCTTGACCATGCCCAACTCATGACGAGCCCGCTCTTCGACGGTCTCCATGCCTTTTTTCAACTCAAGCACTTCCGCATAGAGCACGCGGTTGCGCTCCAGCAAACGCTCGTTTTCGGCGTGCTGCTCGGCTATTTGCTGGGTCAGGTCGGTGACCTGCGCCAGACTGCCATCACCCACCCAAAGGCGGTATTGCAGGCCAGCCAGAAGCAAGAGCAAGACGAGGAACAACCAATTGGGACTGCGCATCGAATATCGGGTATCCAGTGGAAAAGACAGCCATGCAAAACTTTTGAAACAGATAGCACGAAGCCTGGAAGAACCAGGCTTGTGCTTGATAGGCATCAGATTAGTGGGAAAATTCGCCGCGTAGCGTCTTTTTTCCACACATGACCTGTTGTCTTTTTACCACTAACGACTCAGCCGCGAAACTCGCCGCGACCGTTGTACTTGGCTTTAGCACCCAATTGCTCTTCGATACGCAGCAATTGGTTGTACTTGGAGACGCGATCGGAGCGGCACAGGGAGCCGGTCTTGATCTGACCCGCCGAAGTGCCCACGGCCAGATCGGCAATGGTCGAATCTTCGGTTTCGCCGGAGCGGTGGGAAATCACGGCGGTGTAACCCGCGGCCTTGGCCATCTGGATGGCTTCCAGGGTTTCGGTCAGGGTGCCGATCTGGTTGAACTTGATCAGGATCGAGTTGGCGATCTTCTTGTCGATGCCCTCTTTCAGGATCTTGGTGTTGGTCACGAACAGGTCGTCGCCCACCAACTGGACTTTCTCGCCGATCTTGTCGGTGAGGATCTTCCAGCCATCCCAGTCGGACTCGTCCAGGCCATCCTCAATGGAGATGATCGGGTAGCGTTCGCTCAAGCCTTTCAGGTAATCAGCAAAACCTTCGGCGTTGAACACCTGGCCTTCGCCGGACAGGTTGTACTTGCCATCTTCGTAGAATTCGCTGGCCGCGCAGTCCAGGGCCAGGGTCACGTCGCTGCCCAGCGTGTAACCGGCGTTGGCCACGGCTTCGGAGATCACTTTCAGCGCATCTTCGTTAGACGCCAGGTTCGGCGCGAAACCACCTTCGTCACCGACCGCGGTGCTCAGGCCACGGGCCTTCAGCACAGCTTTCAAGTGATGGAAGATTTCGGTACCCATGCGCAGGCCTTCGGAGAAGGACTTGGCGCCAACCGGCTGCACCATGAATTCCTGGATATCGACGTTGTTGTCCGCGTGCTCGCCACCGTTGATGATGTTCATCATCGGGACCGGCATCGAGTAGACACCTGGAGTGCCGTTCAGGTTGGCAATGTGCGCGTACAGCGGCAGGTCCTGATCCTGCGCAGCAGCCTTGGCGGCAGCCAGGGACACGGCGAGGATGGCGTTGGCGCCCAGGCTGCCTTTGTTTTCGGTACCGTCGAGCTTGATCATCGCCTGGTCCAGGGCTTTCTGGTCCAGCGGGTCCTTGCCCAGCAACAGGTCACGAATCGGCCCGTTGATGTTGGCTACAGCCTTGAGCACGCCCTTGCCCAGGTAACGGCTCTTGTCGCCATCACGCAGTTCCAGTGCTTCACGGGAACCGGTGGAAGCACCCGACGGCGCGCAGGCGCTGCCGATGATGCCGTTATCGAGAAGCACGTCGGCTTCGACGGTGGGGTTGCCACGGGAGTCGAGAACTTCACGACCTTTGATGTCGACGATTTTTGCCATTGTTGTAAACACTCCAAAGTTGACGAAAACGACGCAGCTGAAGGAAATCTTTTGACCGACCGCAAGGGTGGAACAACGGGGCAGGCTTGCAGAGGACAAGGCCCAGGCCCGTGGGCCTGAGCGTAAAGCGTGGGAAAGTTTACCGGAGAAACGGCAGTTACGCGGTCTCTACCGTCGGAAAACTCTTGACCAGTTCGTCCAACTGCTTGAGCTGGGCCAGGAATGGCTCCAGTTTATCCAGGCGCAGCGCGCATGGACCGTCGCATTTGGCATTGTCCGGGTCCGGATGAGCTTCCAGGAAAAGGCCTGCCAATGACTGGCTCATGCCAGCCTTGGCCAGGTCCGTCACCTGGGCACGTCGCCCACCGGCGGAGTCCGAGCGACCACCGGGCATTTGCAGCGCGTGGGTCACGTCGAAGAATACCGGGTATTCGAACTGCTTCATGATGCCGAAACCGAGCATGTCCACCACCAGGTTGTTGTAGCCGAAGCTCGAACCCCGCTCGCAGAGGATCAACTGGTCGTTACCCGCTTCCACGCACTTGCTCAGGATATGTTTCATTTCCTGGGGTGCGAGGAACTGGGCTTTCTTGATGTTGATCACCGCGCCGGTCTTGGCCATGGCGACCACCAGGTCGGTCTGGCGCGACAGGAAGGCCGGCAACTGGATGATGTCGCACACCTCGGCGACCACGGCAGCCTGCTCAGGCTCGTGGACATCGGTGATGATCGGTACGCCGAAGGCTTGCTTGATGTCCTGGAAGATCCGCATGCCTTCTTCAAGGCCCGGGCCACGGTAGGAAGTCACGGACGAACGGTTGGCCTTGTCGAAGCTGGCCTTGAATACGTAGGGGATACCCAGTTTCTGGGTAACACGCACGTATTCTTCACAGACCTGCATCGCCATGTCGCGGCTTTCCAGCACGTTCATGCCGCCAAACAGCACCATGGGCTTGTCGTTGGCAATCTCGATGTCGCCTACGCGAATGATCTTCTGGGCCATCAGGGTTACGCCTTCTTCTGATGTTGCGTCAGTGCGGCTTTGACAAAACCGCTGAACAACGGGTGACCGTCGCGCGGCGTCGAGGTGAACTCAGGGTGGAACTGGCACGCCACGAACCACGGATGATCCGGGGCCTCGACCACTTCAACCAGCGCGCCATCACCGGAGCGACCGGAGATTTTCAGGCCGGCCTCTTTGATTTGCGGCAGCAGGTTGTTGTTCACCTCGTAGCGGTGACGGTGACGCTCGACGATCACGTCCTTGCCGTAGCAACCGTGAACCAGCGAACCCGGCTCCAGCAGGCAATCCTGCGCGCCAAGGCGCATGGTGCCGCCCAGGTCGGAAGCTTCGGTACGGGTTTCAACGGCGCCAGTGGCGTCTTCCCACTCGGTGATCAAGCCCACGACCGGGTGGCCGCTCTTGCTGTCGAACTCGGTGGAGTTGGCGTCTTTCCAGCCCAGCACGTTACGGGCGAACTCGATAACGGCCACTTGCATGCCCAGGCAGATCCCCAGGTACGGCACCTTGTTTTCCCGAGCGTATTGAACGGCGGTGATCTTGCCTTCCACGCCACGCAGGCCGAAACCGCCGGGGACGAGGATTGCATCGACGCCTTCAAGCAGCGCGGTGCCCTGGTTCTCGATGTCTTCGGAATCGATGTAGCGCAAATTGACCTTGGTACGGTTGCTGATGCCGGCGTGACTCATCGCTTCGATCAGCGACTTGTAGGCGTCCAGCAGTTCCATGTATTTGCCGACCATGGCGATGGTGACTTCATGCTCAGGGTTGAGCTTGGCATCGACCACCGCGTCCCATTCGGACAGATCCGCGCCACCGCACTGCAGGCCGAAACGCTCGACTACAAAATCGTCCAGGCCTTGCGAATGCAGGATGCCCGGGATCTTGTAGATGGTATCGGCGTCTTCCAGGGCAATCACCGCACGTTCTTCAACGTTGGTGAATTGCGCGATCTTGCGCCGCGAAGAGATGTCGATCGGGTGATCGGAGCGGCACACCAGCACATCCGGCTGCAGGCCGATGGAACGCAGTTCCTTGACCGAGTGCTGGGTAGGCTTGGTTTTGGTTTCACCGGCGGTGGCGATGTACGGCACCAGCGTCAGGTGCATCAGCATCGCGCGCTTGGCGCCGACTTCGAAGCGCAACTGACGGATGGCTTCGAGGAACGGCTGCGACTCGATGTCACCCACGGTGCCGCCGATCTCGACCATCGCCACGTCGGCATCGCCTGCGCCCTTGATGATGCGGCGCTTGATTTCGTCGGTGATGTGCGGGATCACCTGGATGGTTGCACCCAGGTAGTCACCACGGCGCTCCTTGCGCAGCACGTGCTCGTAGACACGGCCGGTGGTGAAGTTGTTGTTCTGGGTCATGGTCGTGCGGATGAACCGCTCGTAGTGGCCCAGGTCCAGGTCGGTCTCGGCGCCGTCGTGGGTGACGAACACTTCACCGTGCTGGAACGGGCTCATGGTGCCCGGGTCAACGTTGATGTACGGGTCCAGCTTGAGCATGGTGACCTTAAGTCCCCGCGCCTCCAGGATGGCCGCCAATGAAGCGGAGGCAATGCCTTTCCCCAATGAAGAAACAACACCGCCCGTGACGAATATGTAGCGCGTCATGAAAAACCCTAGAAGTCTGCGTTAAAGCGGTCCGAGCCGCCGGGGAAAGCGAAGGAAGGCCGAAGCCCCCGATCACCTGCATTAATCACAGTGCACCTTTCAAAAAAACCGCCGCGTTGTGACAGACCAGCAATGGAACACCGGTACGTTGATCGCTACACATTTTTTGGAATCGCCCAGCAAAGACTGCTTGGTAATCGGCAACTGCTGCGATTCAGGCGAATCCACAGAAGTTGTATCAAGAAGGGAGCGTAGTCTACCGGAAAGGCGCTATCAGCTCAAACCTTGATCGCAGGTTAGCGGCATCCAATGTAATTCCCAATCGCCCTGGGCACTTGTCGCCAGCCCCGGCAGGTTGGGCACCGCCAGTAATTGCCCGTCGCGGTACAGCAGCGGCAATCTGCCACGCACGAAACCCGGTACGCCGCTCTCACTCAGCAAACGCTTGAGGTCGCGCCGGCCGCGCCCCGGCACCGCCATGACTTCCCCGCCCTGCCGGTAACGGATGCTCAAGGCCCCCTTAGGCGCCAGCCCTTTAAAGTACAGATGCCCGTTACAGGGTAACTGTAGTGGGTTTTGCGGGTGCGACCAGCCCAGTGAAGCGCCGGAAAAGTCCGACCACGTCGCCGGTAACCACCAAATCCGCTCAGCGCAACGCTGCAGTTGACCGTCAGCCAGGGACCACACGGGTTGTGCGTCAGGCTTGGCGTCCCGCAGGCTGATCCAACCGGCCCAATGCTCGCTGTCGGGCAGGCGAGTCAGCGCTGACAACCAATGGCGCAGCGCGTTGCGCTGCCGAGCCTCAGAGAGCCCGCTGAGTGGCGCCAGTGCCAACGATGGCAACGCCAGCCAAGGAAACCCCGATGGCTGACGGGCGATGTGCAGGTCGATACTCGCCAACTCATCAAGCAAGCCCTGAGCTTCGCTCAAATGTTCCGCGGTGCGCGCGAGACAAGTAGTGGCCTGAGGCCATCGCTCGGTCAGTCGCGGGAATACCTGATGGCGCAGGTAATTGCGGGAAAAACGCAGGTCGGCGTTGGAAGGATCTTCGATCCAGGCCAGCCGGTGGTCATGGGCATAGGCTTGCAACTCAGCGGGCGACACATCCAGCAGCGGCCGCACCAGATAGCCTGCCGCCAGCGGGCGAGACCCAGGCATCGCCGCCAGTCCTCGCACTCCCGCGCCCCGCAACAATCGAAACAACAGCGTTTCCGCTTGATCGTCACGGTGCTGGCCAGTCAACAGGATCTCCCCGGCCCCGGTGCCGTCGGCAAATGCCCGATAACGCGCATCGCGGGCGGCACGCTCAAGGCTCGCGCCGGGTTGCACCTGCACACGCACAATTCGCAAGGGCACGCCCAGGCTGTCGCAAACCGATTGGCAATGGCCTGGCCAGGCGTCGGCGGCAGCTTGCAGGCCATGATGGACATGCACGGCGCTGAGCGGCGGGAGGGTTTCGGTACGTGCCAAGGTGGCAAGGAGGTGCAGCAGGACGCTGGAATCAAGACCGCCGGAGAACGCGACATGCCAGGCCGGGGCATTGCGCCACGGGGCCAGGGCTTGCAGGAGTTGAGCGGTCAAGGTGGGGTTCATAGCAAACTACCGCCATCAATCTGGATACGCTAACCCAACAGATACAAAGCAATGTGGGAGCAGCTTTATGTGGGAGCGGGCTTGCTCGCGATAGCGGTGTGTCAGCCCGTTAATCTGGCACTGATAGATCGCTATCGCGAGCAAGCCCGCTCCCACACAAGCCCGCTCCCACATTGAGTACCGCGTCGCGCTTAGAGACCGTAGCTCATCAAGCGCTCGTAACGACGGGCCAACAGGGCTTCATTGTCGAAGTCCTTGAGCATCGCCAGCTGCGCGCTGAGTTCGGCACGGATAGTCGCGGACGCAGCAGCCGGGTCGCGGTGTGCGCCGCCCAACGGTTCGGCGATGACTTTATCCACGATCCCCAGGCCTTTCAGGCGATCGGCGGTGATGCCCATGGCTTCGGCTGCATCCGGCGCCTTTTCGGCGGTCTTCCACAGGATCGAGGCACAACCTTCCGGCGAGATCACCGCATAGGTCGAATATTGCAGCATATTCAGCTGGTCGCAGACGCCAATCGCCAAGGCGCCGCCGGAACCGCCTTCACCAATCACGGTGGCGATGATCGGCGTTTTCAGGCGCGCCATGACCCGCAGGTTCCAGGCAATCGCTTCGCTCTGGTTACGCTCTTCGGCGTCGATGCCCGGATAGGCGCCCGGCGTGTCGATGAAGGTCAGGATCGGCATTTTGAAACGCTCGGCCATTTCCATCAGCCGGCACGCCTTGCGGTAGCCTTCGGGACGCGGCATGCCGAAGTTGCGCCGTACTTTCTCACGCACTTCGCGGCCTTTCTGGTGACCGATGACCATTACCGGCTGGTCGTCCAGGCGCGCGATACCGCCGACAATCGCGGCATCGTCGGAGAAATGACGGTCGCCGTGCAATTCATCGAACTCGGTGAAGATGTGATCGATGTAGTCCAGCGTGTACGGACGACGCGGATGGCGGGCCAGGCGCGCGATCTGCCAGCTGGTCAGCTTGCCGAAGATGTCTTCGGTAAGCGACTTGCTCTTGTCTTGCAGGCGGGAGATTTCATCGCTGATGTTCAGCGAATTGTCATTGCCGACCAGGCGCAGTTCTTCGATCTTGGCTTGCAGGTCAGCGATCGGCTGTTCGAAATCAAGAAAATTCGGGTTCATAAGCGTCCGTCTTGGGTCGACGGCCAGGGAGTGCCTGGCCAGCCGGTTGTCTATTCGCGCCCTACCTTAAGGGAGAGGCGCGTCAAGGTCGAGATTAAATGTCGAGTCGAGGTCAGGGGTAAAAACCCAGCCCTGACCGTCAACGGTATTGGAGGAAGACGTTGTCACGCCCGAACTGGTCACGCAATGCCTGAATCAAGCCATCCGCCGGATCGATACGCCATGTCTCGCCGAACTGCAACATCGCCTTCGCGTCCGCGCCGGTATACTCCATGGTCACCGGGCACGCCCCGCGATGGCGCTTGAGCAGGTCGCCCAACCAGCGTAGCTGATCGCCCTTGAGTGCCTCACTGCGCAACTTCAGGCGCAGGCTTTCCGCCAGGTTGGTGCGCGCATCTTCCATGCTCATCACGCGCTTGATGCGCAAGCGTAGCCCACCGGAAAAATCATCATTGCTGACCTCCCCTTCCACCACCACCATCGCATCGGTCTGCAGCAGTGACTGGGCGGAATGGAAGGCATCGGCAAACAGCGACGCTTCGATCCGGCCAGAGCGGTCGTCGAGGGTGATAAAACCCATCTTGTCGCCCTTTTTGTTTTTCATCACCCGCAGCGCAATGATCATCCCGGCAACGGTCTGGGTGTCGCGCGCCGGTTTCAGGTCGATGATGCGCTGACGGGCGAAGCGGCGGATTTCGCCCTCGTATTCGTCAATCGGGTGACCCGTGAGGTACAGGCCCAAGGTGTCCTTCTCGCCCTTGAGGCGTTCCTTGAGGGTCAGCTCCTTGGCCTTGCGGTGATTGGCGTAGACGTCCGCGTCGGCTTCGACGAACAACCCGCCAAACAGGTCGGCGTGGCCGCTGTCGTGGGTGCGGGCAGTTTGCTCGGCGGCCTTGATCGCCTCTTCCATCGCCGTGAGCAACACCGCACGGTTACGGTCGATATTGGCTTGGTAGGCTTTCGGCTCGTCATGGAAGTACGGGCCAAGACGGTCGAGTGCGCCGCTGCGGATCAGGCCGTCGAGGGTGCGTTTGTTGATGCGCTTGAGGTCAACCCGCGCGCAGAAGTCGAACAGGTCCTTGAACGGGCCGTCCTGACGCGCCTCGGTAATCGCTTCCACCGGGCCTTCGCCCACGCCTTTGATGGCGCCCAGGCCATAAATGATGCGGCCTTCATCGTTGACCGTGAACTTGAATTCGGAGGCGTTCACGTCCGGCGCGTCGAGGCGCAACTTCATGGTCCGCACTTCTTCGATCAAGGTCACGACCTTGTCGGTGTTGTGCATATCGGCCGAGAGCACCGCCGCCATGAACGGCGCCGGGTAGTGGGCCTTGAGCCAGGCGGTCTGGTACGACACCAGGCCGTACGCGGCGGAGTGAGACTTGTTGAAGCCGTAACCGGCGAATTTTTCCACCAGGTCGAAAATGTTACCGGCGAGGTCGGCGTCGATATTGTTGGTGGCGCAACCTTCAATGAAACCGCCGCGTTGCTTGGCCATTTCCTCGGGCTTTTTCTTACCCATGGCGCGACGCAGCATGTCCGCACCGCCGAGGGTGTAGCCGGCCATCACCTGGGCGATCTGCATCACCTGTTCCTGATACAGGATGATGCCGTAGGTCGGCGCCAGGACGGGCTTGAGGCCTTCGTACTGGTAGTCGGAGTGCGGGTAGGCGAGTTCGGCACGCCCGTGTTTGCGGTTGATGAAGTCGTCAACCATGCCCGATTGCAGCGGGCCCGGACGGAACAGCGCCACCAGTGCGATCAAGTCTTCCAGGCAGTCGGGCTTGAGCTTTTTGATCAGCTCTTTCATGCCGCGGGATTCGAGCTGGAACACCGCGGTGGTTTCAGCTTTTTGCAGCAGGCTGTAGGTCGGCTTGTCGTCCAGCGGGATAAACGCGATATCCAGCGGTTCTTCGCCGACCTTGGCACGGTCGCGGTTGATGGTCTTGAGGGCCCAGTCGATGATGGTCAAGGTACGCAGGCCGAGGAAGTCGAACTTCACCAGGCCGGCCGCCTCCACATCATCCTTGTCGAACTGAGTCACCAGGCCGTCGCCTTCCTCATCGCAATAGATCGGCGAAAAGTCGGTCAACTTGGTCGGCGCGATCACCACGCCACCGGCGTGTTTGCCGACGTTACGCACCACGCCTTCAAGCTTGCGGGCCATGTCCCAGATTTCGGCGGCCTCTTCATCGACCTTGATGAAATCGCGCAGGATTTCTTCCTGCTCGTAGGCTTTTTCCAGGGTCATGCCGACTTCGAAGGGGATCATCTTCGACAGACGGTCGGCCAGCCCGTAAGACTTGCCCTGCACCCGCGCCACGTCACGGATGACCGCCTTGGCCGCCATGGAACCGAAGGTGATGATCTGGCTCACGGCATTGCGACCGTATTTCTCGGCCACGTATTCGATCACGCGGTCGCGACCGTCCATGCAGAAGTCGACGTCGAAGTCGGGCATCGAGACCCGTTCCGGGTTCAGGAACCGCTCGAACAGCAGGTCATATTCCAGCGGATCGAGGTCGGTAATCTTCTGCACATAGGCCACCAGCGAGCCCGCACCTGACCCCCGGCCCGGCCCTACCGGTACGCCGTTGTTCTTGGCCCACTGGATGAAGTCCATCACGATCAGGAAGTAGCCGGGGAACCCCATCTGGATGATGATATCCAGCTCGAAATTCAACCGATCGACATACACCTGGCGCTTGGCCTCGTAGTCGTCAGTGGTGTCTTTGGGCAGTAGAACCGCCAGGCGCTCTTCCAGGCCATCAAAGGACACCTTGCGGAAATATTCATCGATGGTCATGCCATCGGGAATCGGGAAGTTGGGCAAAAAGTGTTTGCCCAGCTTCACTTCAATATTGCAGCGCTTGGCGATTTCGACGGAATTTTCCAGCGCCTCGGGCAGGTCGCTGAACAGCTCGGCCATTTCCTCGGCGCTTTTCAGGTACTGCTCTTCGCTGTAGTTTTTCGAGCGGCGCGGATCGTCCAGCGCGCGTCCTTCACCGATGCACACACGGGTTTCGTGGGCTTCGAAGTCTTCCTTCTTGATGAAACGCACGTCGTTGGTCGCTACCAGCGGCGCGCCGAGCTTTTGCGCCAGGGCCACAGCCGCGTGCAAATGCTCTTCATCGTTGGGGCGATTGGTGCGCTGGACTTCCAGATAGAAGCGGTCGGGGAAAACGTCCATCCACTCACGGGCCAGTACTTCGGCCTCCTGAGGATTGCCGCCCAGCAACGCGATGCCGATCTCGCCCTCTTTTGCCGCCGACAGCATGATCAAGCCTTCGCTGGCTTCGGCCACCCACTCACGCTCGATAATGATCGAACCGTTGCGCTGGCCCTCGATAAAGCCCCGGGAGATCAGTTCAGTCAGGTTGCGATAACCAACGCCGTTCATCGCCAACAGGCTGATGCGGCTCAATGGGTTATCCGGGTCTTTGTTGGACAGCCACAGATCGGCGCCGCAGATCGGCTTGATCCCGGCGCCCATCGCGTTTTTGTAGAACTTGACCAGCGAACACATGTTGTTCTGATCAGTCACCGCCACGGCGGGCATGTTCATGCCCACCAGGGTTTTGACCAGCGGTTTGATCCGTACCAGGCCGTCGACCAGGGAGTATTCAGTGTGCAGGCGCAGGTGAACGAATGAAGCCGGCATAAAGATCCTGTCTTGATACATGGAAACAACAAGGCCCGGATTGTACCGGGCCTTGGCAAAAACATCAGCCTCGCGACTAAACCTCGCTCAGGCTCTCGCGCAGCTCGTAGGCCTGGCGCACCGGGGCAAAGGAGCGGCGATGAATCGGTGTGGGGCCAAGACGCGCCAAGGCTTCCAGATGAACGGGCGTCGGGTAGCCTTTGTGCCCGCCGATGCCGTAGCCCGGATAGATCAATTCGAAGGCGGCCATTTCCCGGTCGCGACTGACCTTGGCCAGAATCGACGCAGCGGCAATCGCCGGGACCTTGCTGTCGCCCTTGACCACCGCTTCAGCCGGCATCGACAACTTCGGGCAGCGATTACCGTCGATCATTGCCAACTTGGGCGTGATGTGCAGGCCTTCCACGGCACGCTGCATGGCCAGCATGGTGGCATGAAGAATATTCAACGTATCGATTTCTTCGACTTCGGCTCGCGCAATATGCCAGCTCAGCGCCTTCTCGCAGATTTCATCGAAGAGTTTTTCACGACGCGCTTCAGTGAGTTTTTTCGAGTCGTTCAACCCAAGAATCGGGCGGTTCGGGTCAAGAATGACCGCAGCGGTGACCACCGCACCACACAGCGGACCGCGCCCGACTTCGTCGACGCCCGCGACCAATGCGTGAGTCTCGGCGACCAGGCTGAAATCCAGGCCGATTTGCGTTTTCATAAGGCTCCCTGCTTCTGGCCAATCAAGGTCAAGACCGCGTCGGCCGCCTGGTTTGACGCATCGCGGCGCAATACGCGATGGATTTGGTCAAACCCTCCGGTCTGCTCCCTGCCGTCGTCGATCAAAGGCAGAAGGGTCTGCGCCAAGGCCTCGGGCGTTGCATCGTCCTGCAACAACTCGGGCACCAGGAGACGCTGGGCCAGCAAGTTGGGCAAGGAAATATAAGGGCTTTTGACCATGCGCTTGAGAATCCAGTAGGTCAGCGGCGCCAAGCGATAGGCCACCACCATCGGGCGCTTGTACAGCAGTGCCTCGAGCGTCGCAGTCCCGGAGGCGATCAACACCGCATCGCAGGCCGCCAGGGCCAGATGCGATCCGCCGTCGAGCAGTGTCAGCGGCAAGTTGCGCCCCACCAGCAAGGTTTCTATCTGTGCACGACGCTGCGGGCTGGCGCAGGGCAATACAAAGCGGATGCCCGGCTTCAAGGCCAGCAAACGCTCGGCCGCGTCGAAAAACAACGCGCCCAGACGCCCGACCTCGCCACCCCGGCTGCCGGGCATCAACGCGACCAACGGCCCGTCGGCCAAGCCCAATTCGGCACGCGCCGCGGCCCGATCAGCCTGCAGCGGAATGGCGTCAGCCAGGGTATGACCGACAAATCGCACCGGCACGCCCTTCTCTTCATAGAATTTCGCTTCGAACGGCAACAACGTCAGCATCAAGTCGCAGCCTTCGCGGATCTTCAGCACGCGCTTCTGCCGCCACGCCCAGACGGAAGGGCTGACGTAATGCACGGTCTTGATTCCGGCCTGACGCAACTTGAGCTCAATAGTAAGCGTGAAGTCCGGCGCATCGATACCGATAAAGACGTCGGGCTTTTCTTCAATCAGGGTCTGGATCAATAGCTTGCGACGCGCCAGCAACTCGCGAAGACGTCCCAGGACCTCCACCAGCCCCATGACCGACAATCGCTCCATGGGAAAGTAGGAAACCAGGCCCTCGGCCTGCATCAGCGGACCGCCGACGCCAATAAACTCAACAGCGGGATGTTGAGCCTTGAGGGCTCGCATCAGACCGGCGCCCAGAATGTCGCCGGAAGCTTCTCCGGCCACCAGCGCTATACGCAACTTGGCCATGATCAGCGGGTGATGCCGCGAGTCGATGCCTGGATCGAATCACGGAACACCGCCACTTCCGGGAACAGCGCCGCCGGATCCGCCAACTCGTTCAGCGCCTGGTCAACCGTCAGCCCCTGACGATAGACCACCTTGTAGGCACGGCGCAGCGCGTGGATCGCGTCTTCGCTGAAACCACGCCGGCGCATCCCTTCGAAGTTCATGCTACGGGCTTCGGCGGGGTTGCCGAACACCGTGACAAACGCAGGAACATCCTTGCCGATGGCGGTGCCCATGCCGGAAAAGCTGTGGGCGCCAATATGGCAGTACTGATGAACCAGGGTAAAACCGGAGAGGATCGCCCAGTCATCAACGTGTACATGGCCCGCCAATGCGGTGTTGTTGACCAGAATGCAGTGGTTGCCGATGACACTGTCGTGACCGATATGCGCATAGGCCATTACCAGGTTGTGATCACCCAGGGTGGTTTCTGCTCGGTCCTGCACGGTACCGCGATGAATGGTCACGCCTTCACGGATGATGTTGTGATCACCGATTACCAGGCGTGTTTCTTCACCCTTGTACTTCATGTCAGGGGTGTCTTCGCCTACCGAGGAAAACTGGTAGATGCGATTGTGCTTGCCGATTCGGGTCGGACCTTTGAGGATCACATGTGGCCCGATGACAGTTCCCTCGCCGATTTCCACACCTGCGCCGACGATCGACCATGGGCCGACCTCGACGTCGGCGGCCAGGATGGCCGTCGGATCGATGATTGCGCGAGGGTCAATCAAACTCATAGTTTGCGTTCCGCACAAATGATTTCAGCGGAGCACACAGGCTTGCCATCGACCGAGGCCTGGCATTCGAACTTCCAGATCTGGCGCTTGCAGCTGATGAACTTGGCTTCAAGGATCAACTGGTCGCCAGGTGTCACCGGGTTACGGAAGCGCAGCTTGTCGGAGCCAACGAAATAGTAAAGCGTGCCGTCGGCAGGCTTCAGGTCAAGCATTTTGAAACCAAGGATACCGGCAGCCTGGGCCATCGCTTCAATGATCAGCACACCCGGCATGATTGGATGCGCGGGAAAGTGACCATTGAAGAATGGTTCGTTGATGCTGACATTCTTGTAGGCACGAATGCGCTTTTCCTCGACATTGAGCTCCACTACACGGTCCACCAGCAGGAACGGGTAACGGTGAGGCAGGTATTCGCGAATCTCGTTGATGTCCATCATTTCGGGGGGAAGCCTGTAATAAAGATTGGAAGCGCGCGGACTAACGAGCGCCCCTCTAGCAAATCAAGAAGGCAGTCTAGCTGCTGCGTACACTTGATATGGAAATGGTATCAGCCATCTGATGAAACATTACTGCCAGGGGTCACGTCCCCAACACGCTTTTCCAGATGTTTCAGGCGCCGAGCCATGTCGTCGAGTTGCCTCAGACGCGCCGCGCTCTTGCGCCATTCGGCCGCAGGCTGCATCGCCGTGCCGGATGAATAGGCCCCGGATTCGGTAATCGAATGGGTGACCATGGTCATGCCGGTAATGAATACGTTGTCGCAAATCTCGATATGACCGACCAACCCGACACCGCCTGCAAGCATGCAATGCTTGCCGATCTTGGTGCTGCCGGAGATGCCGACACACGCCGCCATGGCCGTGTGATCGCCAATCTGCACGTTGTGGGCGATCTGAATCTGGTTGTCCAGCTTCACACCATTGCCAATCACCGTGTCGGCCAAGGCGCCGCGATCCACAGCGGTATTGACGCCAATTTCCACGTCATCGCCGATCGACACACCACCGACCTGGGCAATCTTCTGCCAGATGCCTTTTTCATTGGCGAAGCCGAAGCCTTCGCCGCCGATTACCGCACCTGACTGAATCACTACACGCTGCCCGATCCGCACATCGTGGTACAGGGTTACGCGTGGGGCGAGCCAGCCACCCGCGCCAATCTCACTGCGGGCACCGATAAAGCAATGGGCACCGATGGTCACGCCGGCGCCAATGCGCGCGCCACTTTCGATCACCACAAAAGCACCGATGCTTGCCGCAGGGTCTACCTGGGCGTCATCGGCAATCACCGCTGAGGGGTGAATACCTGCAGCGGCCTTCGGCTTCGGATCGAACAGATGGGACACTCGCGCATACGCCGCATAAGGATCGGCAACAATCAGCACATCCCCGACAAACATCTCGGCGTCAGCGGCCTTCAGCAATAAGGCTGCGGCCTGGCTTTCGCCCAGATATTTACGATATTGGGGATTTGCGAGGAAGCTCAACTGAGCTGGGCCAGCCTCCTGCAAGGTGGCTAGCCCAGTAATTTCTTTCTCCGGGGAGCCGCGCAAGGTGGCTCCCAGGAACTCGGCCAACTGGCCGAGCTTGATAGTCGCGGTCATGGTTTACTTCAGCTGATTCATGCGCTCGATCACCTGGCGGGTGATGTCGTACTGAGGTTTCACGTCAATCACGGCGCCGCGCTCGAAGACCAGGTCAAAAGCACCTTTCTTGATGACGGCTTCCACAGCGCTGTCGAGTTTCGGCTTCAACTGCTTGAGCATTTCGCGGTCGGCTACGGCCTTGGCTTCGTTCAGCTCCTTGGACTGGAACTGATAGTCACGGGCCTTTTGCTTGAATTCAAGCTCCAGACGCTCGCGCTCGCCTTGCTGCATTTTGTCGCCGCCGGCTACCAGACGATCCTGGATACCCTTGGCACTGCTTTCCAGGGTCTTGAGCTTGGTCAGTTGCGGACCAAACTTCTTCTCGGCATCCACCGCGTATTTCTTGGCCGCGTCGGATTCCAGCAGGGCCATTTGATAGTTCAGAACGGCAATCTTCATTTCGGCAAACGCCGGGGTCGCTACCAGCACAGTTGCCAGGAGAACCAATTGAGTCAACTTACGCACGATGCACTCCTACAGAATCCGTTGTCGTTATCTTGGGTCAGA
Source organism: Pseudomonas sp. GQ91 (assembly GCF_059758795.1). NCBI lineage: Bacteria > Pseudomonadati > Pseudomonadota > Gammaproteobacteria > Pseudomonadales > Pseudomonadaceae > Pseudomonas > Pseudomonas sp. GQ91. The sequence goes on along the minus strand of NZ_JCAXED010000003.1, from coordinate 168,456 downwards.
CGCTTAGAACGTCTGGCCGAGGGAGAATTGGAAAATCTGGGTTTCAGCATTATCCGGTTTCTTGATCGGCATCGCCAAGGCGAAGCTCAATGGACCCAGGGCAGTGATCCAGGTCACGCCAACACCCACGGAACTGGCCAGGTTGCTCAGACTTACGTCGTTGCACTGGGTATTGGACTTCAAGCCGGTAGGGTTACGGATCTGCTCGCATTTGGAGTCGAACACGTTACCCACGTCCCAGAAGACCGACGTACGCAGCGAGCGTTGATCCTTGACGAATGGCAGCGGGAACAGGATTTCCGCGCCACCCTGGATCAGCACGTTACCACCAAATGGCAGCGGATCATCGTCGGTATCGGCAATCGTGCCTTGGTTACCGGTCTTGGCGAAGCCACGGCTCGGCGTACCACGCGGACCCAAAGTGCTGTCCTTGAAGCCACGTACCGAGTTGAAGCCACCGGCGTAGTAGTTCTCGTAGAACGGCAGGCCATCGGTCGAACCATAACCATCACCATAGCCCAGTTCGGTGTGCAGGCGCATGGTGTAGTTATCGCTCAACGGCGTGAACAACTGGCCACGGTAGTCGAGTTTGAAGAACGACAGGTCGCTGCCTGGCGTGGTGGCTTCCAGGGTCAAGCTCTGGGAGTGCCCACGGGTCGCCAGCACACCTTTGTTCAGCGTCGATTCGGACCAGCCGGCCGACGCCTTGAAGTTCAGGAACTTGTCACCTTCACGACGGGTGAAGTCGAAAATTTCATCCACGGTGTAGACACCGGTCTTGATCTCGTCCTGCTGCGCGGTCAGGCCGAAGGTCAGGCGCGAGGTCTCACTAATCGGGTAACCGACGTTGACACCCGCACCCAGGCTATCGATCGCATAGCTGGCCACGTCGACATCGAGGTCGTCGTAGTCAGTGGTGCGATAGAAAGCGTTGTAGCCCAGGCTCACGCCATCGGCAGTCCAGTAGGGGTCGACGTAACCAAAGTTATAGCGGCTCTGGTATTCGCTGCGGGTCAGGCCGATGGAAACCTTGTTACCGGTACCCAGGAAGTTGTTCTGGGTGATCGAGCCACCGAGGATCAGGCCGGCGCTCTGCGCAAAACCGACGCTGGCGGTGATGGAGCCGGACGCCTGTTCCTCAACGGAGTAGTTCACGTCAACCTGGTCATCGACACCCGGCACGGCCGGTGTCTCGACGTTGACTTCCTTGAAGAAGCCCAGGCGCTCAAGACGGGTCTTGGATTGGTCGATCAGGTAGGTCGAAGCCCAGCCGCCTTCCATCTGACGCATTTCACGACGCAGCACCTCGTCCTCGGACTTGGTGTTGCCACGGAAGTTGATACGGTTTACGTAGGCACGCTTGCCTGGATCGACGACAAAGGTGATGTCCACGGTGTGATCATCATCGTGCGGTGTCGGCACGCCATTGACGTTGGCGAAGGTGTAACCCTCGTTGCCCAGGCGGCGAGTGATCAGTTCGGACGTGGTGGTCATCAGCTTGCGCGAGAACACTTGGTCTTTCTGTACCAGCAGCAGGGACTTGACCTGGTCTTCAGGCACTTTCAAGTCGCCGCTCAGCTTCACGTCGCGAACACGGTACTTCTCGCCTTCGTTGACGTTGACGGTGATATAGACGTGTTTCTTGTCCGGAGTGATCGACACCTGGGTCGAAGCGATATCCATGTTGATATAGCCACGATCCAGGTAATAGGAACGCAGGCGCTCCAGGTCACCGGAGAGTTTTTCCCGGGCATACTTGTCATCGTTCTTGAAGAACGACAGCCAGTTGGTGGTCTTGAGTTCGAACAGGTCGATCAGGTCTTCATCAGCGAACTTGGTGTTGCCCACCACGTTGATATGCTGGATGGCCGCCACGGTGCCTTCATTGATGTTGACCTTCAGCGCCACGCGGTTGCGCGGCTGCGGTACCACTTCAGTCTCGACCGAAGCGGAATAACGACCTTGGGCAACGTATTGACGTTGCAGCTCGTTACGCACACCTTCAAGGGTGGCACGCTGGAAGATCTCGCCTTCGGCCAGACCGGATTGCTTCAGACCTTTCATCAAGTCTTCAGTGGAGATCGCCTTGTTGCCTTCGATCTCGATACTGGCGACGGACGGTCGTTCGACGACCGTGATGACCAGGACGTTACCTTCACGCCCCAGCTGGATGTCTTGAAAGAAACCGGTTTTGAACAGCGCACGAGTGGATTCCACCAGGCGACGGTCGTCAGCCTGTTCCCCAACGTTCAACGGCAAGGCACCAAAGACGCTACCTGCGGAAACCCGCTGGAGGCCGTTGACGCGAATATCGGAGATGGTGAAGGACTCGGCGTGAACTTCGGCGATCATCAATACGGTGAGAACCGCAGTTAGCAGCAGACGTTTCATGAAGTCCTTTCTTATTCCAACTGGCAATAAACAAACTGCCGCAAAATGCGGCAGATTCGCAATTCAGCGAAGCGTTACAGACGTCCCAGATCGTTGACCAGGGCTAACAACATGACCCCGACCACCAAACTGATACCGATCTGTATCCCCCAACCCTGCACCCGATCCGACAGGGGGCGACCACGCACCCACTCGACCAGATAAAACAACAGATGCCCCCCATCCAACACTGGAATGGGCAACAAATTCAGAACCCCAAGGCTAATACTCAGATAAGCCAGGAAATTCAGGAAATCAGCAACGCCCGACTGGGCAGAAGCGCCCGCCACTTTAGCAATGGTTATCGGTCCACTCAAGTTTTTTACCGAGAGCTCGCCGAACAACATTTTCTTCAGTGAATCGAGGGTCAGCAGACTCATGGTCCAAGTGCGTCGCGCGCCCTCGCCAATCGCAGCCAAAGGCCCGAAACTGACCTCGCGCACCATCGATGGCGGCCAATCGACACCTTTTACGCCAGCGCCCAGGTAGCCGCCGGCCGCCTTGGCCTCCCCGCGCACCGCCAGCGTCACCGGAACGTCGATTTGAGCACCGTCGCGCTCAACTTTCAGCACAATTTTGGTATCCGGACGTACACGAACCAGATCGACTACCTGCTGCCAGTCATTGAGCGACTGACCATCAAGCGCCAGCAACCGGTCGCCGGCTTTCAGTCCGGCGGCCTGCGCCGGCCCCTTCGGATCCAGCTCGGCCAGGACCGGCGGCAACGATGGACGCCATGGCCGGATACCCAGGGATTTGATCGGATCAGGCTCATCGGCGCCCTTGAGCCAATCATTCAAGGCCAGTTCCCGCGGGGTTTCGGCAGTGGAATCCTGCTCGCGCACCATCACGCTCACAGTACCGCTTTCACCCAGGCGGCGGACCAGCTGTAAATTGACCGCGCCCCAACCGGTGGTTGGCTCACCATCAATGGCAACAATTTCCTGCCCGGCTACCAGCCCGCCCTTGGCCGCAATACTGCCGGCCTCGACCGCACCGATAACTGGCCGCACCTGCTGGCTGCCGAGCATGGCCAGGACCCAGAAAAACACCATGGCCAGTAGAAAGTTGGCGATGGGCCCGGCGGCCACAATGGCGATACGCTGACGAACGGTCTTGCGGTTAAACGATTGCTCCAACTGATCAGCCGGCACTTCGCCTTCGCGCTCGTCGAGCATCTTGACGTAGCCACCCAGGGGAATGGCCGCAATCACGAACTCGGTGCCATGGCGGTCATGCCACCGCACCAGCGGCATGCCAAAACCGACGGAAAAACGCAGGACCTTGACGCCACAACGGCGTGCGACCCAAAAATGGCCGAATTCATGGAAAGTGACCAGCACACCCAGAGCAACCAGGGTGCCGACAATCATGTAGAGCGCACTCATCTAATTTCTCCGCATTCCAATCCAGTGCCTACAGGCTAACGTGCGTGGCGCTGCAACCATTGCTCAGCCAAGCCCCGGGCCTTTGCATCGGCCTCGAATACAGCACCTAAATCATTCACTGCGACCACCGGCTCGAGATTCAGGACGTCTTCGATGATACTCGCGATTTGCGGAAAACGAATCCGCCGTTCAAGAAACGCTGCCACCGCGACTTCATTGGCCGCGTTAAGCATCGCCGGCGCACTGCTGCCCACCTCGGCAGCTTCACGCGCCAGACGCAGGCACGGGAAACGCTGCTCGTCAGGTGCTTCGAAATCCAGGCGCGCAATGGCAAACAGATCCAGCGGCGCGACACCGGAGTCAATGCGCTCAGGCCATGCCAAGGCATTGGCAATCGGCGTGCGCATATCCGGATTGCCCAATTGGGCCAGGACCGAGCCGTCCACATAGTCGACAAGGGAATGAATCACACTCTGCGGATGAATCACCACCTCGACCTGTTCGGGTCGCGCATCAAACAACCAGCACGCCTCGATCAGCTCCAGGCCCTTGTTCATCATACTGGCCGAATCCACCGAAATCTTGCGCCCCATCGACCAGTTGGGATGGGCACAGGCCTGATCCGGAGAAACGTGCTCCAACTCGGCCAGCGGCGTTTGTCGGAACGGGCCACCCGAGGCGGTCAGCAAGATACGGCGCACACCCACCGCACTCAAGCCACGGGCAAAATCCCCCGGCATGCACTGGAAGATTGCATTGTGCTCGCTGTCCAGCGGCAACAACACCGCACCGCTTTTGCGTACCGCCTGCATAAAGAGCGTCCCGGACATGACCAGGGCTTCTTTGTTCGCCAACAGGATCTTCTTCCCGGCATCGACAGCCGCCAGGGTCGGACGCAAGCCTGCCGCACCGACAATGGCGGCAACCACCGTGTCGACAGCTGGATCGGCGGACACCTGACACAAGCCTTGTTCGCCCACCAGCACCTGGGTCGATAGCCCGGCAGCCCGCAGATCATCCTGCAGGCCTCGCGCCGCGACCGCATCCGGCACGACCGCAAACTGCGGCACATGACGCACACACAAGGCCAGCAATTCGCTCAAGCGACTGAAACCGGTCAACGCAAACACCTGGTAGCGCTCGGGATGACGGGCAATCACATCCAGCGTACTCAACCCGATCGAGCCGGTAGCGCCGAGCACAGTAACCTGTTGCAGCCGGCTCACGAAGCCGCCATCCACAACAATACGGCAAACACCGGGATCGCCGCCGTCAGGCTATCGATCCGGTCCAGCACGCCGCCATGCCCCGGCAGCAGATTACTGCTGTCCTTGATCCCGGCCTGACGCTTGAACATGCTTTCGGTCAAGTCCCCGACCACCGAGATCAGCACCACCACCGCGGCACCGATCAGCGCCACAAGCACCTGCTTGATGCTCCAGTCACGCACCAACCCCACGACAGCGGTAATCACCAGGGTCAGTGCCAGTCCGCCATACACCCCTTCCCAGCTCTTCCCGGGACTGACCGCAGGCGCCAGCTTGCGCTTGCCGAACGCTCGACCGGAAAAGTACGCACCGATATCCGCGCCCCAGACCAGTACCATCACCGCCATGATCAGCCAGTTGCCCAACGCCATATGCTTGATGTAAACCAGGCCTTGCCAGGCCGGCAACAGAATCAACAGACCAATCACCAGCTTGCAGGCAACGCTGGACCAATGACCACTGGTACGCGGATAGGTCAGCACCAGGAATGTCGCCAGCGCCCACCAGAGTACGGCGGCCCCCAACACCCAAGGCGCCACGTACGGCAGGATGTACATCAGAAACAGCAGCAGCGCCACGACAGCGGCATACACCACGCGAGGCAGCTGCGTAGTGAACCCGGCCAGCCGCGCCCATTCCCAGGCGCCCAGGCTCACGACCACACCGATGAACAGCGCGAAACCGGAACCTTCCAGCAGGAAAAAACCGCACAAGGCAATCGGCAGCAGGATCAGTGCCGTGATGATTCGTTGTTTAAGCATTAAACCCGGGCCCCAGCTTCGATCTGCTCGCTCGTTTTACCGAAGCGACGCTGACGGGAAGCAAAATCGGCCAGCGCGCTGCGCATGGCATCGTGTTTGAAGTCCGGCCAGAACAGGTCGGAAAAGTACAGTTCGGTATAGGCCAACTGCCACAACAGGAAGTTGCTGATGCGATGTTCGCCACCGGTACGGATGCACAAGTCCGGCAACGGCAGATCGCCGGTCACCAGGCAGGTTTGCAACAGTTCAGGCGTGATGTCTTCCGCTTGCAAGTGGCCGGCCTGTACTTCGCGAGCCAGCCGCTGCGCGGCCTGGGCAATATCCCACTGGCCGCCATAGTTGGCTGCGATTTGCAGTACAAAGCGATTGCTGCCGGCGGTGATCGCCTCGGCCTCACGCATGGCCGTTTGCAGCTCCGGACGGAACCGCGAGCGGTCGCCGATGATGCGCAGAGTGATGTTGTTGTCGTTCAGGCGCTTGGCCTCACGACGCAAGGCCTTGAAGAACAGATCCATCAAGGCACTGACTTCCTCGGCTGGCCGCTGCCAGTTTTCACTGGAGAAGGCAAACAAGGTCAATACTTCGACCTTGGCCTCGGCACACACCTCGATAACCGCCCTTACCGCATCGACACCCGCCTTATGCCCGGCAACACCCGGCATAAAGCGTTTTTTCGCCCAGCGATTATTCCCGTCCATGATGATCGCGACATGGCGCGGCACCGCGACGGGTACAGTCTGCTTGGTCTTTTCCATGAAAGCGCCCTGACCCTTATACGGCCATCAGGTCCTTTTCTTTATCTTCGGTAGCCTTGGTGATCTGGGCCTCGGAATCCTTGGTCAGCTTGTCGATATCGGCGACGGCGCGGCGCTCTTCGTCTTCGCTGATTTCCTTGTCCTTGACCAGTTTCTTCAGCTCGCCCAAGGCATCGCGACGAATGTTGCGCACTGCGACACGGGCGTCTTCGGCGGCACTGCGCGCCTGCTTGGTGAAGCCCTTGCGGGTTTCTTCGGTCAGGGCAGGCATGGAGATCAGCAACAACTCGCCGAGGTTAGTCGGGTTGAGGTTCAAGCCGGCGCTCTGGATCGCCTTGTCGACTGCCGCGAGCATGTTGCGCTCGAAAGCCACCACTTGCAGGGTGCGGGAATCCTTTACGGTAACGTTGGCAACACTGCTCAACGGAGTGTCCGCGCCGTAATACGGCACCATCACGCTGCCGAGGATGCTCGGGTGCGCCTTGCCGGTACGAATCTGGCCGAACGCGTGGCTCAGAGACTCCAGGGATTTTTGCATACGCGCTTGGGCGTCTTTCTTGATTTCATTGATCATTGCTGGCCTTCCTCGATCAGAGTCCCTTCCGCGCCGCCATGTACGATATTCAGCAAGGCGCCGGGCTTGTTCATGTTAAATACGCGTAGCGGCATCTTATGGTCGCGGCACAGGCAGATAGCCGTCAGGTCCATCACGCCCAGCTTGCGATCCAGCACTTCATCATAAGTCAGATGATCGAACTTCTCGGCATGCGGGTCTTTGAATGGATCGGCGGTGTATACACCATCCACCTTGGTGGCCTTGAGCACCACGTCCGCATCGATCTCGATCGCACGCAGGCAGGCTGCCGAGTCGGTGGTGAAGAACGGGTTGCCGGTGCCGGCGGCAAAGATCACCACCTCCTTGGCGTTCAGGTGGCGCATGGCTTTGCGACGATCATAGTGATCGGTCACGCCAACCATGGAGATGGCCGACATCACGATAGCCGAGATATTGGCACGCTCCAGGGCGTCGCGCATGGCCAGGGCGTTCATTACAGTGGCCAGCATGCCCATGTGGTCGCCGGTAACCCGATCCATGCCGGCCGCACTGAGTGCAGCACCGCGGAACAGGTTGCCGCCACCGATCACCAGCCCGACCTGGACGCCGATGCCCACCAGTTGGCCGACTTCCAGCGCCATGCGGTCGAGTACCTTGGGATCGATCCCGAACTCTTCCGAGCCCATCAGGGCCTCGCCGCTAAGCTTGAGTAGAATGCGTTTATAGCGAGCCTGATAACCACTGCCCTGCTGAGCCATTGCGAATCTCTCCTGCGGCGTATTTTTAAAAATTCTTGGCGAGCCGTTTACGGCTTGCGTTCACTCTAGCTGGACGCTGCTACAGCGCCATCGGAACACGACTTTGTAAGCCAGTTCCGAAGGGAAACCAAATAAATTGGTCATCCCATTTGAAAAGAGGCTGCGCGCGTAAGCGGGCAGCCTCTTTCGGGCGACAGTTGAAAACTGTCTTATTGCTTGGCGGCAGCCAGCTGGGCAGCAACTTCTTCAGCGAAGTTGTCGACCGGCTTCTCGATGCCTTCGCCTACTTTGAAGTAGGTGAAGGAAACGATTTCAGCACCGGCTTTCTTGGCCAGTTCGCCGACCTTGACCTCAGGGTTCTTGACGAACGCCTGCTCAACCAGGCTCGCTTCAGCCAGGAACTTGCTGATACGGCCCTTGATCATGTTTTCAACGATGTTTTCCGGCTTGCCGGCGATCTTGTCGGCGTTGAGGCTCAGGAACACGGCTTTCTCGCGTTCGATTGCATCAGCGGAGACTTCCGATGGCAGCAGGAATTCAGGGTTGCTGGCCGCCACGTGCATAGCGATGTCCTTGGCCAGTTCAACGTTGCCGCCTTTCAGAACAACGGCAACACCGATCTTGTTGCCGTGCAGGTAACCACCAACCACGTCACCTTCAACACGTACCAGGCGACGGATGTTGACGTTTTCGCCAACCTTGCCGACCAGTACCAGGCGATCAGCTTCTTGAGCTTCGATCAGCGGAGCAACGTCAGTCAGTTTGTCGGCGAACGCTTTTTCAACGCTTGCAGCAACAAATGCCTTGAAGTCGTCCTGCAGGGCCAGGAAGTCGGTCTGCGAGTTCACTTCCAGCAGAACAGCGGACTTACCGTCTTCTTTCAGGGCGATAGCGCCTTCAGCGGCCACGTTGCCGGCTTTCTTGGCAGCCTTGATGGCGCCCGAAGCACGCATGTCATCAATGGCTTTTTCGATGTCGCCGCCGGCCTTGGTCAAGGCCTTTTTGCAATCCATCATGCCTTCGCCAGTACGCTCACGCAGTTCTTTGACCAACGCTGCAGTAATCTCTGCCATTTCAAAATCCTCTTGGATAGGTTTTCAACCATTCCACCCGAGCAAACGGGCGATCAATTCTTCCCGAATCACCCTTGTAGGCCGCTGCACGTTACAGATGATGGTGCCGCACAGCCAACAAATGGTTTTCGAGGTGGCAAAAAGGGGGCCAAGCCCCCTTTTTGCTTACTGAGTCAACGCCAGGGCGTCAATTACTCAGCTGCGGCTACCGGAGCTTCTTCAACGAACTGCTCGGTACCACCAGCAACGTGGTTGCGGCCACGGATAACAGCGTCAGCCATCGAACCCATGTACAACTGGATGGCGCGGATTGCGTCATCGTTGCCTGGGATGATGTAGTCAACGCCTTCCGGGCTGCTGTTGGTATCGACTACGCCGATAACCGGGATGCCCAGCTTGTTGGCTTCGGTGATCGCGATGCGCTCGTGATCAACGTCGATAACGAACAGTGCGTCTGGCAGACCGCCCATGTCCTTGATACCACCCAGGGAGCGGTCCAGCTTCTCAAGATCGCGGGAGCGCATCAGCGCTTCTTTCTTGGTCAGCTTGGCGAAAGTACCGTCTTCGGCTTGCACTTCAAGGTCACGCAGACGCTTGATGGAAGCACGGATGGTCTTGAAGTTGGTGAGCATGCCGCCCAACCAGCGGTGATCGACGTACGGCGAGCCGCAACGTGCTGCTTCTTCAGCAACGATCTTGCCAGCGGAACGCTTGGTGCCGACGAACAGAATCTTGTTTTTGCCCTGGGCCAGACGCTCTACGAAAGTCAGTGCTTCGTTGAACATTGGCAGGGTTTTTTCAAGGTTGATAATGTGAATCTTGTTACGCGCGCCGAAAATGTACTTACCCATTTTCGGGTTCCAGTAACGGGTCTGGTGACCGAAGTGCACACCGGCCTTCAGCATATCGCGCATGTTGACTTGGGACATGATAGTTCCTTGATAAGTCGGGTTTGGCCTCCACGTATCCCAATGACCAACCAGCGGCTTCAAAGCCTCCGGCACCCAGGTCATCGTGTCGACACGTGTGTGGATTTAAGCTTTGCGGGGCATCCCCGGAAAGCGGCGCATTTTATACCACAAGAAGCACGAAAACGAAACACGCAATCGCATCTGCTCGCCCGCACTGTCACCCAAGCTGTTGAATCCGGTAAAAATACCCGCACCTTACAGACCCGAGCAGATCGGGCTGCCGTGGCGAGCGGGCTTGCCCCGCGTAGGACTGCGAAGCAGTCCCAGCAAGCCGAATGCGGTGCATCAGATACTTCGTAGCGGCTGGTTTTGGGGCTGCGAAGCAGCCCAGCGCGGGGCAAGCCCGCTCGCTACAGGGGAATTCGTCAGTTTCTGAAAGTCGTATAGATACCTATTTTATAGCGCTTATAGACCCGAGGCATCTAAACAATTTTGCCTCAACGCTTAAATCCAAGCAGATCGGGCTGCTGTGGCGAGCGGGCTTGCCCCGCGTTGGACTGCGAAGCAGTCCCAGCAAGCCGAATGCGGTGCATCAGATACTTCGTAGCGACTGGTTTTGGGGCTGCGAAGCAGCCCAGCGCGGGGCAAGCCCGCTCGCTACAGGGAATTCGTAGTTTCTGAGAGTTGTATAGATACCTATTTTATAGCGCTTATAGACCCGAGGTATCTAAACAATTTTGCCTCAACGCTTAAATCCAAGCAGATCGGGCTGCTGTGGCGAGCGGGCTTGCCCCGCGTTGGACTGCGAAGCAGTCCCAGCAAGCCGAATGCGGTGTATCAGATACTTCGTAGCGGCTGGTTTTGGGGCTGCGAAGCAGCCCAGCGCGGGGCAAGCCCGCTCGCCACAGGGAAACTCGTCAGTTTCTGAGAGTTGTGTAGAGCTTATAGATAGAAGCGATCGCCAGACGCTCATGGTTTGCCCGCCGCGTCTGTTAGAATCGCGTTTTTTTGGGGCGCGTGCACATTTTGCATCTTTTTGTTGCTCGCCCGTAAACCGTATTGATTTCAGCGCGTCGCGCTAGAGAGAGCCTGTATGACCGTTACCCTTAAAACCGCCGAAGACATCGCCGGCATGCGCGTTGCCGGCAAACTGGCCGCCGAAGTGCTGGAAATGATTGCCGGGCACGTCAAGCCAGGCGTCACGACTGAAGAACTGGACCGCATCTGCCACGATTATATCGTCAACGTGCAAGAGGCTATCCCTGCCCCGTTGAATTACAAGGGCTTCCCCAAGTCGATCTGCACCTCGATCAACCACGTGGTGTGCCACGGCATTCCGGGTGACAAACCGCTGAAGGACGGCGACACCCTGAACATCGACGTCACCGTCATCAAGGACGGCTACCACGGCGACACCAGCCGCATGTTCCACGTCGGTACGGTTCCGGTCTGGGCCGAGCGTCTGTCCCAGGTGACCCAGGAATGCATGTACAAGGCTATTGAATTGGTCAAGCCCGGCTGCCGCCTTGGTGACATTGGCGAAGTCATCCAGAAGCACGCCGAAAAGAACGGTTTTTCGGTGGTCCGCGAGTTCTGCGGCCATGGCATCGGCAAAGTATTCCACGAAGAACCGCAGATCCTGCACTACGGTCGCGCGGGCACCGGCATGGAACTCAAGGCCGGCATGACGTTCACCATCGAGCCGATGATCAATCAGGGCAAGGCCGATACCAAGGTGCTGGGCGACGGCTGGACCGCCATCACCAAGGATCGCAAGCTCTCCGCGCAGTGGGAACACACCCTGCTGGTCACCGAGACCGGCTACGAGATCTTCACCCTGCGCGCCGACGACACGATTCCCCGCGTTTCGGCCTGATGCTTGCAACGCGCTTTCCAGATAGCCCTGTTGTGACCTCCAGATAGATAGAAAGGAAAGCCGATCGATGCCCCAGGTGGATCCCGAACTCTTCGACCGCGGCCAGTTCCAGGCCGAACTCGCACTGAAGGCCAGCCCCATCGCTGCCTTCAAGAAGGCCATCCGCCAGGCCCGCGAAGTGCTGGATGCACGCTTTCGCAGCGGCCGGGACATTCGGCGACTGATTGAGGACCGCGCCTGGTTCGTCGATAACATCCTGCAAAAGGCCTGGGAACAGTTCACCTGGTGCGAAGACGCCGATATTGCCCTGGTGGCGGTCGGCGGCTACGGCCGGGGCGAACTGCATCCCTACTCCGACATTGACCTGCTGATCCTGCTGGACAGCGCTGATCATGAAATATTTCGCGATTCCATAGAGCGTTTTCTGACGCTGTTGTGGGATATCGGCCTGGAAGTTGGCCAGAGCGTGCGCTCGGTGGATGAATGCGCCGAAGAAGCCCGCGCGGACCTGACGGTGGTCACCAACCTGATGGAAAGCCGCACCATCTGCGGTCCGGAACGCTTGCGCCAACGCATGCTGGAAGTCACCAGCACCGCGCATATGTGGCCGAGCAAGGATTTCTTCCTGGCCAAGCGCGCCGAACAGAAAGCGCGGCACCACAAGTACAACGACACGGAATACAACCTTGAGCCCAACGTCAAAGGTTCGCCGGGCGGGCTGCGGGATATCCAGACCATCCTGTGGGTTGCGCGGCGCCAATATGGCACGCTGAATCTGCGCGCCCTCGCGGGTGAAGGGTTCCTGGTGGAAAGCGAAAACGCGTTGCTCGCTTCCTCCCAGGAATTTTTGTGGAAGGTGCGCTACGCCCTGCACATGCTGGCCGGTCGCTCCGAGGATCGTTTGCTGTTCGATCACCAGCGCTCCATCGCCGTCCTCCTCGGGTTCGAGGGCGAAGACGCGAAGACCAGCATTGAAAGCTTCATGCAGCAGTATTACCGGGTAGTGATGAGCATCGCCCAGCTCAGCGACCTGATCATCCAGCACTTCGAAGAAGTGATCCTGGCCCCGGAAGACGAAGCACCGCCACACCCCATCAACGCGCGTTTCCAACTGCACGACGGCTATATCGAGGCGCGCCACGATAACGTGTTCACCCGCACCCCCTTCGCCATGCTGGAAATCTTCGTGCTGATGGCCCAGCAACCGGAAATCAAGGGCGTGCGGGCCGATACTATTCGCTTGTTGCGGGAAAACCGTCACCTGATTGACAACGAGTTTCGCACCGACCTCCGCAACACCAGCCTGTTTATCGAGCTGTTCAAGTGCAAGATCGGCATCCATCGCAACCTGCGTCGCATGAACCGCTACGGCATCCTTGGACGCTACCTGCCGGAGTTCGGCTTTATCGTCGGGCAAATGCAGCACGACCTGTTCCATATCTACACGGTCGACGCCCACACCCTGAACCTGATCAAACACTTGCGCAAAGTGCAGTACACCCAGGTATCAGAGAAATTCCCGCTGGCAAGCAAGCTGATGGCCAAGCTGCCCAAGCCCGAGTTGATCTACCTTGCCGGGCTGTACCACGACATCGGCAAGGGTCGACATGGCGATCATTCGGAAATCGGTGCGGTGGACGCCGAAGCGTTCTGCCAGCGTCATCAGTTGCCACTCTGGGACAGCCGCCTGATCGTCTGGCTGGTGCAAAACCACCTGGTGATGTCCACCACGGCCCAGCGCAAGGACTTGTCCGACCCGCAAGTGATCCATGACTTCGCGCAGATCGTGGAAAACGAAACCCGCCTCGATTACCTGTACGTGCTGACGGTATCCGACATCAACGCCACCAACCCGACGCTGTGGAACTCCTGGCGCGCCAGCTTGTTGCGCCAACTCTACACCGAGACCAAGCGCGCGCTGCGTCGCGGCCTGGAGAATCCGGTCGACCGCGAAGAGCAGATCCGGCGCACCCAAAGCGCGGCGCTGGATATCCTGGTACGCGGCGGCAACGACCCGGACGATGTCGAGCAGCTCTGGTCGCAACTGGGCGATGACTACTTCCTGCGCCACACCGCAGGCGACGTGGCCTGGCACACCGATGCGATCCTCCAGCAACCGGCCGATGGCGGCCCGCTGGTGCTGATCAAGGAAACCACCCAGCGTGAATTCGAGGGCGGTACGCAAATCTTCATCTACGCCCCGGACCAACATGACTTTTTCGCGGTCACCGTGGCGGCAATGGACCAGCTCAACCTGAACATTCACGACGCCCGCGTCATTACCTCCAGCAGCCAGTTCACCCTGGATACCTATATCGTGCTGGACACCGAAGGCGAATCCATCGGTGACAACCCGGAACGGGTGAAAAAGATCCGTGAAGGCCTCACCGAAGCCCTGCGCAACCCTGACGACTACCCGACCATCATCCAGCGCCGGGTACCGCGCCAGCTCAAGCACTTTGCCTTCGCGCCCCAGGTCACCATTCACAACGATGCCCAGCGTCCGGTCACGGTGCTGGAACTCAGCGCACCGGATCGTCCAGGCCTGTTGGCGCGAATCGGCACGATCTTCCTGGAGTTCGACCTGTCGCTGCAGAACGCCAAAATTGCAACCCTCGGCGAGCGCGTCGAAGACGTGTTTTTCATTACCGATGCAGACAACCAGCCGCTTTCCGACCCTGAGTTATGCCGCCGCCTGCAGGATGAAATCGTCCAGCAACTAAGCGTGAACCAGGAGCCCGTGGGCGGTTCAATGCGACTGTCCATATGAACCTATAGCCTCCCTTGTGGGAGCAGGCTTGCTTGCTCCCACATTAAGTTCTGCTGCGCCCGGCAGACTGCATGCTTACAACCGAATTGAACGAGACTTGCGATGAACAACGCCCTGAACCAGCTGCAGCCCTACCCGTTCGAGAAATTGCGCGCCTTGCTGGGCAGCGTCACACCCAACCCCGACAAGCGGCCGATTGCGCTGTCCATTGGCGAACCCAAGCACAAGTCTCCGGACTTTGTCGCCCAGGCCCTGGCCGAGAATCTGCAGCAGATGGCGGTGTACCCGACCACGCTGGGCATTCCCGCCCTGCGCGAGGCCATTGGCCATTGGTGCGAACGGCGTTTCAACGTGCCCCAAGGCTGGCTGGACCCGGCGCGGCATATCCTGCCGGTCAACGGCACCCGTGAAGCGCTGTTTGCCTTCACCCAGACCGTGGTCAACCGGGGCGATGATGCGCTGGTGATCAGCCCGAACCCGTTCTACCAGATCTACGAAGGCGCAGCGTTTCTCGCCGGGGCCACGCCGCACTACCTGCCCTGCCTGGACGAAAACGGCTTCAACCCGGATTTCGCTGCCGTCTCGCCGGACATCTGGAAACGCTGCCAGATTCTGTTCCTGTGCTCCCCGGGCAACCCGACCGGCGCGCTGATTCCCGTCGACACCTTGAAAACACTGATCGCCCTGGCCGACGAACATGACTTCGTGATCGCTGCCGACGAGTGCTACAGCGAGCTGTACTTCGACGAACAGACCCCGCCGCCGGGTTTGCTCAGCGCCTGTGTCGAACTGGGTCGCGAGGATTTCAAGCGTTGCGTGGTGTTCCACAGCCTGTCCAAACGCTCCAACCTGCCAGGCCTGCGCTCCGGTTTCGTGGCCGGTGATGCCGAGATTCTCAAGGCGTTCCTGCTGTATCGCACCTACCACGGTTGCGCGATGCCGGTTCAAACCCAACTGGCAAGTATCGCCGCCTGGCAAGACGAGGCACACGTACGGGCCAACCGTGATCTGTACCGGGAAAAGTTCGACGCCGTGCTGGCGATACTCAAACCGGTGCTGGACGTGCAAAACCCCGACGGCGGCTTCTATCTGTGGCCGAACATAAAAGGTGACGACGCCGCGTTCTGCCGCGAGCTGTTCGCGCAAGAACACGTGACCGTGGTACCCGGCTCGTACCTGTCGCGGGAAGTCGATGGCTTCAATCCCGGCGCCGGCCGCGTGCGCCTGGCACTGGTTGCGCCGCTGGCCGAATGTGTGGAAGCGGCCGAGCGGATTCGCGACTTCATCCAGCGTCGCGGGTAAGTGCGTCAGGGGTCACTTCAAGTGACCCAGATTCGCCTCACTCATATCCAGGTCCGCCAACACCTCACGCAATACGTCATCGCCGATCTGGTGCTGACGGCTGAGGCGGTACAGTTCAAGACGCTGCGCGCGCAGGGCCTTGAGGCGTAACTTGCGCTCCAGTTGATCCATCTGCAATGCCAACGCCTGCGCTTCGGCGGAATCATTGAACACCTCCAGTTGATGGCGATATTCAGCCATGAGCCGCGCCTTGAGTTCCGTCGCCAACGCGGCCTGCGCGGCCTCCTGGGGCGCGACATCCGCCGGATCCTCAGTCTCGAGGGCATGAATCGCCGCTTCGGCGGTTTTCCTCCAGGCATCGCGCACTTCAGCATGGCGCTTGTCGTCCGGACTTTTTTCGATCCCGCGCAGCAGCAGCGGCAAGGCGATACAGGCGGCCACCAGAGATAACAGAATCACCCCGGCGGCGATGAAAATCAGCAGGTCCCGCTCCGGGAACGCTACGCCGGGCGCCAGCAGCAACGGCACCGACATCACACCCGCCAGGGTCACCGCCCCGCGCACGCCGCCCACGGTCAACAACCAGCAGGAGCGCGCCGTCGGCACCAGGGTCAGCTGGCTTTTCCCGCGCAGGCGCCGCAACAGGCCAGACAGGCGCCAGATGCTTTGCACCCAGATAAAACGCAGGACCAACAACACCAGGAAGATCGCGACCACCTCCAGGCAGCGGTAAAACAAGGAGGGCCACAACGTCACTTCATGACTGGTCACAGCCTTGACGATGTCCGGCAGTTGCAAGCCGAGCAGCAAGAAAATCAGGCCATTAAAGGCAAATTCCAGCAATGACCAGACACTGCGATTAAGCAAGCGCGTGCTGGTCTGGCGCGGCAGCAGGTCCAGCCAGCTTTGCATCATCCCCGCCGCCACCGCGGACAAAATGCCCGAAGCGCCCAGCCGTTCGGCCAGTACATAAGCGGCGAAAGGCAGCAGCAACATGAACACCACGTGGGTCGCCGGGTCATCCCAGCCCCGGGCGATCATCCACGCCCGCAGGCGCCCCACCAACCAGCTCAACCCCACGCCGACGGCCAAACCGCCGACCGCCACCAGCACAAAGGTGAGACTGGCATCGGCCAGGGAAAACACCCCGGTCAATGCCGCCGCGAGGGCGAACTTGAAGGTCACCAGACCCGAGGCATCATTCATCAAGGCTTCGCCCTGGAGCATATGCATCAAGGGTGTGGGCAAGCGGT
The DNA here is from genome assembly GCF_059758795.1 of Pseudomonas sp. GQ91. Lineage (NCBI taxonomy): Bacteria > Pseudomonadati > Pseudomonadota > Gammaproteobacteria > Pseudomonadales > Pseudomonadaceae > Pseudomonas > Pseudomonas sp. GQ91. The sequence goes on along the minus strand of NZ_JCAXED010000003.1, from coordinate 151,355 downwards.
TCTGGGAAATCGCCGACACCGCCACCGCATCCGTCGGCGACAACACAGCCGCCAGGGCGAACGCCACCGGCAACGGAATACTCGGCAGCAACCAGTGAATGAAATAACCGGCCCCCACCACGGTGAACAACACCAGCCCCACCGCCAAGGTCAGGATCGGCCCGCGCAAGCGCCAGAAAGCGCGCTTGGGCATGCGCCAACCGTCCGAGAACAGCAACGGCGGCAGAAACAGAAACAGAAACAATTCAGGGTCCAGCGCCACATGCAGCCCCAGAGTAGGCCAGGCCAGCAAGGCGCCGGCGGCAATCTGCAGCAACGGCAGCGGCAACGGAATAACACGCCCGACCAGGCGCGACATGCTGACCAGCATCAGCAGGATAAGAACGGTGTAGGCGGTTTGCATAACGCAGGATTCCCGGACAATCGACTTGCAACGACACACATCAGGCAACAATTCGCCGTCGTAGTGCCATATTAGCCGCCTATGCTGCTGGCTGGCTTTTGCACATAAGTCGCACGCACCTGAACCAAAGGGGTGACGAGCGGCGCCGAATCCTTCCGGTCGTGGCATAATCCTGGGTCTTTCGTTTCCAACAGCGCTTTCCAGTCACCCAAAGGGGGGCAATTCCTTGACCGTTTCAAGCAAACCATTGCGCCTTTTCGGCATCAAAGCGTGCGACACCATGAAAAAGGCGCGCACCTGGCTCGAAGAGCATGGCGTCAATTATGAGTTTCATGACTACAAAACGGCCGGTATCGACCGCGAACACTTGACCCAATGGTGCGACGAGCACGGTTGGCAGGTGGTTTTGAACCGTGCGGGCACCACCTTTCGCAAACTCGAAGACGAACGCAAAGCCGATCTCGATCAGTCGAAAGCCATTGAATTGATGCTCGCGCAACCCTCGATGATCAAGCGCCCGGTGCTTGATCTCGGTGACAGAACCCTGATTGGCTTCAAGCCAGATAGTTATTCGGCGGCCCTCAAGTAGGCCAGCCCATTTCATTTTTAGAGGTAACAGCATGTCCAATTCCCTGTTCAGCCTGGGCTTCGGCGTCGGCACTCAGAACCGCCAAGGTGCTTGGCTGGAAGTGTTTTACGCGCAACCGCTGCTCAATCCGGCGCCTGAAATCGTTGCCGCCATCGCGCCGATCCTCGGTTACAGCGAAGGTAACCAGGCAATCACGTTTACCGTCACCCAGGCCCTGCAAATGGCTGACGCGCTCAAAGGCGTCGATGCCACACAGGCCGCCCTGCTGAGCCGCCTGGCTGAAAGCCATACCCCGCTGGTCGCCACGCTGCTGGCCGAAGACGCCGCGCTGACCTCCACGCCCGAGGCCTACCTCAAACTGCATCTGCTGTCTCACCGCCTGGTCAAGCCTCACGGCCTGAACCTGGCCGGTGTGTTCCCGCAGTTGCCAAACGTGGCCTGGACCAGCCAAGGCGCAATCGATATCGGTGAACTGGCCGAACGCCAACTGGAAGCGCGTCTGCGTGGCGACCTGCTGGAAGTGTTCTCGGTGGATAAATTCCCGAAAATGACCGACTACGTCGTACCGGCCGGCGTGCGTATCGCTGATGCCGCACGTCTGCGCCTGGGTGCCTACGTGGGCGAAGGCACTACCGTGATGCACGAAGGTTTCGTCAACTTCAACGCGGGCACCGAAGGCCCGGGCATGATCGAAGGTCGTGTATCGGCCGGTGTGTTCGTCGGCAAGGGTTCGGACCTCGGCGGCGGTTGCTCCACCATGGGCACCCTGTCGGGCGGCGGCAACATTGTGATCAAGGTCGGCGAAGGCTGCCTGATCGGTGCCAACGCCGGTATCGGCATCCCGCTGGGCGACCGCAACACCGTGGAGTCGGGCCTGTACGTGACCGCCGGGACCAAAGTGGCGTTGCTCGATGAGCAGAACCAACTGGTCAAGGTGGTCAAGGCCCGTGAACTGGCGGGTCAACCGGACCTGCTGTTCCGCCGCAACTCCGAGACCGGTGCAGTGGAGTGCAAAACCCACAAATCGGCCATCGAACTGAACGCAGCGCTGCACGCTCACAACTAAGCAGCGACTCGATGCCCCTAGCGGGCCGCGCCTTCACCGGGCGGCCCGCTTATACGAGTCTTGATCACCATGCTTGTGCCCTCTCCCTGGCGCGCCGACTTTCCGGCCATTGCCACCCTGCAGCGGCAGGACCAGACCTATCTGGATAACGCCGCGACCACGCAAAAACCTCAAGCCCTGCTGGATGCCATCAGCCATTACTACGCCAATGGCGCCGCCAACGTGCACCGTGCCCAGCATTTGCCGGGGGCTCATGCGACCCAGGCCTTTGAGGACAGTCGCAGCAAAGTGGCGCAGTGGCTCAACGTCGGTGACAACGGGCACATCATCTTCACCCATGGCGCGACATCCGCGCTGAACCTCCTGGCCTACGGCCTCGAGCACTTATTCAACCCGGGCGACGAGATTGTCATCAGCGCCCTGGAACATCACGCCAACCTGCTGCCCTGGCAGCAATTGGCCAAACGCCGCGAGCTTGAACTGGTGGTGCTGCCACTCGATCCCGGCGGTTTCATCGATCTTGAAGTCGCTGCCCGACTGATCGGCCCACGCACTCGCATGCTGGCCGTCAGCCAATTGTCCAACGTGCTCGGCGTCTGGCAGCCGCTGTCGCCCTTGCTCGCGATGGCCAAGGCCCACGGCGCCCTGACGGTGGTTGATGGCGCCCAGGGGATCGTCCATGGTCGGCATGATATACATGCGCTGGGCTGCGACTTTTATGTGTTCTCCAGCCATAAACTCTATGGCCCGGACGGCGTTGGCGTGCTGTATGGCAGCGCCGAGGCCCTGCACCCTATGCGCCATTGGCAATTTGGCGGCGAAATGGTGCAACAGGCTGATTATCAAAGCGCCAGCTTTCGCCCGGCGCCCTTGGGTTTCGAGGCCGGCACACCGCCGATTGCCGGAGTGATTGGCCTGGGCGCCACACTGGATTACCTGAGTTCACTGGATCAAGCGACGGTAGACGCCCACGAGGCGGCGCTGCACGACTATCTGTTGCGGGGCTTGCAGTCACGCAACGGTGTGCGTCTGCTGGGTTCCCCGCAGGTGGCGCTGGCCAGCTTCGTGGTGGACGGCGTGCACAACGCCGACCTCGCCCACCTGCTGACCGAGCAGGGCATTGCCGTACGCGCCGGCCATCACTGCGCGATGCCCTTGCTGAAAAACCTGCAGCTTTCGGGCGCGATCCGGGTTTCGCTGGCGCTGTACAACGACTCGGATGATCTGGAGCGGTTTTTTGAAGCGCTGGATCAGGCACTGGATATGTTGCGATGAGTCTGCCAGCTGATGCCGTGACGGCGCTGCAGGCCTTTCAGGCCATAGGCGGTTGGGAGCAACGTGCCCGCCTGCTGATGCAATGGGGTGAGCGCCTGTCGGCATTGCCCGAGGCGGACAAGGTCGACGCCAATCTGGTGCAGGGTTGCGAAAGTCTGGTGTGGCTGGTCGGACATTTGCAGGACGGGCATTGGCAATTTGCCGCTAGCAGCGAGGCGCGGCTGATCCGCGGGCTGGTGGCGTTACTGCTGGCGCGGGTGAACGGGCTGTCGACGGCTGAGCTGCAGGCTGTTGATTTGCCGGATTGGTTCAATCAACTGGGGCTTTCGCGTCAGTTATCGCCGTCGCGCAGCAATGGCTTGAATGCGGTCCTGCAGCGCATGCGGGCATTGAGCCAGATACAAAACTGAATGTGGGGCAGTGAGATTCAGGCAGGCTTGACCCGCTCCGAAGGCCTGCGCACCCCCGCCACAATCTTGTCCACCGCCTTGGTCGCCGCCACCATGCCGAAGGTCGCGGTGACCATCATCACCGCGCCAAACCCGCCGGCGCAATCCAGCTTTACGCCGTCACCGACGAAACTCTTCTGCAAGCAGATGCTGCCATCGGGCTTGGGGTAACGCAGTTGCTCGGTGGAAAACACGCAAGGCACGCTGTAATGCCGGGTCACGGTACGCGAAAAGCCATAATCGCGACGCAGGGTGGAGCGCACTTTTGACGCCAGCGGGTCGTTGAAGGTGCGGTTCAGGTCACACACCTGAATCAACGTCGGATCAATCTGCCCGCCTGCGCCGCCGGTGGTGATGATCTGGATCTTGCGCCGCTTGCACCAGGCAATCAGCGCTGCCTTGGCGTTGACGCTGTCGATGCAGTCGATCACGCAATCAATCTCAGGGGTGATGTACTCGGCCATGGTCTCGCGGGTGACGAAATCCGCCACCGCGTGCACCTTGCAGTCCGGATTGATCCCACGTAAACGCTCGGCCATCACCTCGACCTTGGGCTTGCCGACGGTGCTGTCCAGGGCGTGCAACTGGCGATTGCTGTTACTGACACAGACATCATCCAGATCGAACAGCGACATTTCGCCGACGCCACACCGGGCGATGGCTTCCGCCGCCCAGGAACCGACACCGCCCACGCCGACGATAGCCACATGGGCCGCTTTCAAGCGCTCCAGGCCGTCAATGCCATATAACCGGGCGACGCCAGCAAATCGTGGATCTTCTGTACTCATGACCATTACCCCAAAAACCGGCGCGCATTATGGACTACAAGAGCGACAAGTTCGAAGCTTGCAGCTACAAGTAAAGAACTTAGGTGTAGTTTCGCGGCCCAATGTCCGGTTTTTCCCGGCTTGCTGTACGGTCAGGGAAAGGCCAGTGTAGGATGCGCGCCGTCCGGCGTAGGCCGACACCTCTTATCGTTCCACACCCTTTGGAACCCGAAATAGCTATGTCTTCGCGTAAATTTGGTCTCAACCTGGTGGTGGTGCTGGCGATTGCCGCGCTGTTCACCGGCTTCTGGGCGCTCATCAATCGCCCGGTCACTACTCCCAACTGGCCCCAGCAAATCTCCGGTTTCTCCTACTCGCCCTTCCAACAGGGCCAGTATCCACAGAAAGGCCAATACCCGACCGACGCACAAATGCACCAGGACCTGGAGATCATCAGTCATCTGACGGACAGCATTCGCACCTACTCGGTGGACGGTCCGCTGGGCAACATTCCCAAGCTGGCGGAAGAGTTCGGGCTGCGTGTCACGCTGGGAATCTGGATCAGCCCGGACCTTGAGCGCAATGAACGCGAAATCCAGCGCGCCATCGAAATCGCCAATACCTCGCGCAGCGTGGTGCGTGTGGTGGTCGGCAACGAAGCCCTGTTTCGTGAAGAAATCACCCCCGAAGCACTGATTGTCTTGCTGGACCGTGTACGTGCGGCGGTCAAGGTGCCGGTGACCACCTCCGAGCAGTGGCATATCTGGGAGCACAACCCGCAACTGGGCAAGCACGTCGACCTGATCGCCGCGCACGTTCTGCCGTATTGGGAACATATCCCGGTGGATCAGGCCGGGCAGTTCGTCCTCGACCGCGCCAAGGATCTGAAGAAGACCTTCCCGAAAAAACCGCTGCTGCTGTCGGAAGTCGGCTGGCCGAGCAACGGACGGATGCGTGGCGGCTCGGATGCGTCCCCGGCCGATCAGGCGATCTACCTGCGAACGCTGGTAAACGAGCTGAACCGTGAAGGCTACAACTACTTTGTGATCGAAGCCTTCGATCAGCCCTGGAAAGCCAGCGACGAGGGTTCGGTAGGCGCCTACTGGGGCGTATTCAACGCCGCGCGCCAGCAGAAATTCAACTTCGAAGGGCCGGTCGTGGCCATTCCCCAATGGCGGGTGCTGGCCATCGGTTCAGTGGTGCTGGCGCTGTTGTCGCTGACCCTGCTGATGATCGACGGCTCGGCCCTGCGCCAGCGTGGCCGGACCTTCCTGACATTTATCGCGTTTCTCTGCGGGTCGGTACTGGTCTGGATCGGTTACGACTACAGCCAGCAATACAGCACCTGGTTCAGCCTGACCGTGGGTTTCCTGTTGGCACTCGGTGCCCTGGGCGTATTTATCGTGCTGCTGACCGAAGCCCATGAACTGGCGGAAGCGGTCTGGACTCACAAGCGTCGGCGTGAATTCCTGCCGGTGGAAGGGGATTCGAACTACCGACCGAAAGTCTCCATCCATGTGCCGTGCTACAACGAGCCGCCGGAGATGGTCAAACAGACCCTCGACGCCCTGGCAGCCCTCGACTATCCGGACTACGAAGTCCTGATCATCGACAACAACACCAAGGACCCGGCCGTCTGGGAGCCGGTGCGTGACTACTGCGCCACCTTGGGCGAGCGCTTCAAGTTCTTCCACGTCTCGCCCCTGGCCGGTTTCAAGGGTGGCGCGCTGAACTACCTGTTGCCGCACACCGCCAAGGATGCCGAAGTGATTGCGGTGATCGACTCGGACTACTGTGTATCCAGGAACTGGCTCAAGCATATGGTGCCGCACTTCGCCGATCCGAAGATTGCCGTGGTGCAATCGCCCCAGGATTATCGCGACCAGCACGAAAGCACCTTCAAAAAGCTCTGTTATGCGGAATACAAAGGTTTTTTCCACATCGGCATGGTCACCCGCAACGACCGTGACGCCATCATTCAGCACGGCACCATGACCATGACCCGCCGCTCGGTGCTGGAAGAACTGGGCTGGGCCGACTGGTGCATCTGCGAGGATGCCGAGTTGGGCTTGCGGGTATTCGAGAAAGGCCTGTCGGCGGCGTATTACCACGACAGCTACGGCAAGGGTTTGATGCCCGATACCTTTATCGACTTCAAGAAACAGCGTTTCCGCTGGGCCTACGGTGCGATTCAGATCATCAAGCGCCATACCGCCAGCCTGCTGCGTGGCAAGGGCAGCGAACTGACCCGTGGCCAGCGTTACCACTTCCTCGCGGGTTGGCTGCCGTGGGTGGCCGATGGCATGAACATCTTCTTCACCGTCGGTGCATTGCTGTGGTCAGCGGCGATGATTATCGTGCCGACGCGGGTCGACCCGCCGCTGCTGATCTTTGCGATCCCGCCATTGGCGTTGTTCTTCTTCAAGGTCGGCAAGATCATCTTCCTCTACCGTCGCGCGGTGGGCGTGAACCTCAAGGATGCGTTCTGCGCCGCCTTGGCTGGCCTGGCGTTGTCCCACACCATCGCCAAGGCCGTGTTGTACGGTTTCTTCACCACCAGTATTCCGTTCTTTCGCACACCGAAAAACGCCGATAACCACGGTTTCTGGGTGGCGATTTCCGAAGCCCGGGAAGAGATGTTCATCATGCTGCTGTTGTGGGGCGCGGCGCTGGGGATTTACCTGGTGCAAGGCCTGCCCAGCAATGACATGCGCTTCTGGGTGGTGATGCTGCTGGTGCAATCGCTGCCGTATGTGGCGGCGCTGATCATGGCGTTCCTGTCCTCGCTGCCCAAACCGGCAATGCCCGAACCGAAGCCGGCCCCGACGGCGTAAAATCTTGCGCAATCCACTAAACGGCGGCCTCTGGTCGCCGTTTTGCTATAAGATAACGGCCGTTTTGCTGAGCTGGCCAAGGCCATGCTCTATGTGGGAGCGGGCTTGCTCGCGATAGCGGTCTGTCAGTAACAGCTGCACTGACTGATTCACCGCAATCGCGGGCAAGCCCGCTCCCACATTGGATTTGCGCCGATTTTCACATTCGTCTTGCGCCCATAACACGCTTTCCGGAGTTTCCCCATGACGGCCCATGCCGACCTTTCGCCGACCCTCCAACTCGCCATCGACCTGATCCGCCGCCCGTCGGTGACGCCGATCGATGCCGATTGCCAGAAGCTGATGATGCAGCGCCTGGGCGACGCCGGCTTCAAGCTTGAGCCGATGCGCATCGAAGAGGTAGACAACTTCTGGGCCACCCACGGCAAACACACAGGCCCGGTCCTGTGTTTCGCCGGCCACACCGATGTGGTCCCGACCGGTCCGGTACAGGCCTGGCAGAACGATCCATTCGATGCGTTGATCGACGAACACGGCATGCTCTGCGGCCGTGGCGCGGCGGACATGAAAGGCAGCCTGGCCGCGATGCTGGTGGCTTCCGAACGTTTCGTGAAGGATTACCCGGACCACAAAGGCTCGGTGGCCTTCCTGATCACCAGCGACGAGGAAGGCCCGGCGCACCATGGCACCAAGGCGGTGATCGAACGCCTGGCGGCGCGCAAGGAACGGCTGGACTGGTGCATCGTCGGCGAACCATCGAGCACCAGCCTGGTGGGCGATGTGGTGAAAAACGGACGTCGCGGCTCCCTCGGCGCCACCTTGAGCGTGCGCGGCGTGCAAGGCCATGTGGCTTATCCGCACTTGGCGAAAAACCCGATTCACCTGGCCGCCCCAGCCCTGGCCGAACTGGCCGCCGAACATTGGGACGATGGCAACGCCTTCTTCCCGCCGACCAGTTTCCAGATTTCCAATCTCAACTCCGGCACCGGCGCCACCAACGTGATCCCCGGTGAGCTGACGGCGGTATTCAACTTCCGTTTCTCCACCGAGTCGAGCGTCGAAGACCTGCAGCAGCGGGTCGCGGCGATTCTCGACAAACACGGCCTGGACTGGCACGTGGAATGGGCGTTGTCGGGCCTGCCGTTCCTCACCGAACCGGGCGCCTTGCTGGATGCGGTATCAGCCAGCATCAAGGCGATCACCGGGCGCGAGACCCAGGCATCTACCAGCGGCGGCACCTCCGACGGACGCTTCATCGCCACCCTCGGCACCCAGGTGGTTGAGTTGGGGCCGGTCAACGCGACCATCCACCAGGTCAACGAGCGCATCCTCGCCAGCGACCTCGATGTACTGACCGAAATCTATTACCAGACCCTGATCAAGTTGCTCGCCTGATGCTCGCCTGTCCCCTTTGCGGTGCGCCGCTGAACGCAGTGGAGAATGGCGTCGCCTGCCCGGTCGGGCACCGTTTCGACCGGGCGCGCCAGGGTTATCTGAACCTGTTGCCGGTGCAGCACAAGAACAGCCGCGACCCGGGCGATAACCTGGCCATGGTGCAAGCGCGTCGCGACTTCCTCAACGCCGGGCACTACGCGCCGGTGGCCAGGCGCCTGGCCGAGTTGGCCGCTGAACGCGCGCCCCAACGTTGGCTGGACATCGGTTGCGGCGAGGGTTACTACACCGCGCAAATCGCCGATGCCCTGCCCCGCGCCGATGGCTATGCCCTGGATATTTCCCGGGAAGCGGTCAAGCGCGCCTGCAAACGCAACCCGGCGCTGACCTGGTTGATCGCCAGCATGGCCCGTGTGCCATTGGCCGATGCCAGCTGCCAGTTTCTTGCCAGCGTATTCAGCCCGCTGGACTGGCAGGAAGCCAAGCGCCTGCTCAGCCCAGGTGGCGGCTTGATGAAAGTCGGACCGACCAGCGGCCACCTGATGGAACTGCGCGAACGCCTGTACGACGAAGTTCGTGAGTACACTGACGACAAACACCTGGCCCTGGTGCCGGACGGCATGAGCCTGCAACACAGCGAAATCCTCGAGTTCACCCTCAGCCTGGCCGATCCCAAGGACCGCGCCAACCTGCTGGCGATGACGCCCCACGGCTGGCGCGCCAGCGCTGAACGGCGGACGGAGGTCATCGAGCATGCCCAACCGCTGCGGGTCACCGTGTCGATGCGCTACGATTATTTCGTGCTTCAATAACCTTTTTTCGAGCCTCAGGGCTCCACCGGAATATCCATGCGCCAACCTGATATCGAGATTTACCTCAAAGACGCCGACGTCGACTACAAGGCCATCGCCGCCTGGCTGGGCGCCGCGCTGGGTCCTTGCACCGACTGGGTGCAGAAAGGCCAGACCTACAAATGCAAGGCGGGCGACGTGCCGGTCACCTGGCTGCCCAAAGCCGTCGGCAAATGGAACAGTCTGTTCCTGGAAAGTGACCAGACCCCGTGGGACGACGACATCGCCTGCGCCCGCGCAGCCTTTGCCGCGCTGAACGTTGAAGTGCGTTGCGCGCCGGGCAGCTGGGTCGAGGCAGAAGGTGAAGAAAGCGCCGACACCTGGATTCGCATCAGCGAAGACGGTGAAGAACAGATCACCTGGAAAACCGCCTGAGCCAATACGGTCAGTGTGGGAGCGGGCTTGCTCGCGATAGCGGTCTGTCAGTAACAGGAGCACTGACTGATTCACCGCAATCGCGAGCAAGCCCGCTCCCACATTGATAGAGCGGTGCGACTTTCTACAGGCCCACCACATCCTCGGCCTGCAAGCCTTTCTCGCCGCTCACCACGGCGTACTCCACCTGCTGGCCCTCGACCAAAGAGCGATGCCCTTCACCACGAATGGCGCGGTAGTGCACAAATACATCCTTGCCGTCTTCCCGCTGGATAAAGCCATAACCCTTGGCGTCGTTGAACCACTTCACATTGCCGGTCTCGCGCGTTGTCATCAGTTTGCTCCCACTTGCATTTTATTGTTGAGTCAGTGCAATTGAACTGCCGAGTATATGACAGGCTCAAAAACCTTCAACTCAAGTTTACTTCGGCGCTTTTTTGCCGATTTTCGATGAATACGGCACACTACCCACCCGAGCGCCCGCTCGGTTTTTTCCACCTGAAGCAGCACGCCTATGACCCGCTCCCCGTTCCGCCGTCTGGTGTTTGGCACCTTGCGCCGACTGTTGTACCTCTGGGTTCGCTCCGAGACCATCAACCAGTCGTCCCTTACCCTGAATCTCGACCGCAGCCGGCCGGTGTTTTACGTTCTGCAATCGCCCTCCCTGACTGAATTGGCCGTGGTCGATACCGAATGCACCAAGGCCGGCTTGCCACGCCCGGTGCTGCCCGTTTCGGTCGGTCCGTTGCTGGAGCCCGCGGCGTTCTTTTACCTCACGCCCGATCCGGATTGGCTTGGTCGCCAGGACAAGCGCGGCGCGCCGCCGACCCTGACGCGGCTGGTCAACGCCTTGACCGACCGCGCCGAAGAGAATGCACAAATCATTCCGGTCAGCGTGTTCTGGGGCCAGTCGCCCGCCAGCGAATCGAGCCCCTGGAAGCTGCTGTTCGCCGATAGCTGGGCGGTCACCGGGCGCCTGCGTCGACTGCTGAGCATCCTGATCCTGGGGCGCAAGACCCGCGTGCAATTCTCCGCGCCAATCAACCTGCGCGAATTGATCGAGCACAATAAAGGCCACGAACGCACCGTGCGAATGGCCCAACGCATCCTGCGGGTTCACTTTCGCAACCTGAAAACCGCGGTGATCGGCCCCGACCTGTCGCACCGACGCAACCTGGTGAAGGGCCTGGTGAATATGCCATTGGTGCGCCAGGCGATCCTCGACGAAGCCGAACGGGAAAATATCGCCCCGGAAAAAGCCAAGGCCCAGGCCCTGCGCTACGGCAACGAAATTGCCTCGGACTACACCTACACCGCGATCCGTTTCCTGGAAGTGGTGCTGAGCTGGTTCTGGAACAAGATCTACGACGGGATCAAGGTCAACAACATCGAAGGCGTGCAAAAGGTCGCCCAGGGTTACGAGGTGATCTACGTGCCCTGCCATCGCAGCCATATCGACTACCTGTTGCTCTCCTATCTGCTGTTCAAGAACGGCCTGACCCCGCCGCACATCGCCGCCGGGATCAACCTCAACATGCCGCTGATCGGCAGCCTGCTGCGCCGTGGCGGGGCATTTTTCATGCGGCGCACGTTCAAGGGCAATCCGCTGTACACCTCGGTGTTCAACGAATACCTGCACACCTTGTTTACCAAGGGTTTTCCGGTGGAGTATTTCGTCGAGGGCGGGCGTTCGCGCACCGGGCGCATGCTGCAACCGAAAACCGGCATGCTGGCGATCACCCTGCGCAGCTTCCTGCGTTCCTCGCGCATGCCTATCGTCTTCGTGCCGGTGTACATCGGCTATGAGCGCGTCCTCGAGGGCCGTACCTACCTTGGCGAGCTGCGGGGCGCGAGCAAAAAGAAGGAGTCGATCTTCGACATCTTCAAAGTCATCGGCGCGCTCAAGCAGCGCTTTGGCCAGGTCGCGGTCAACTTCGGCGAACCGATCAAGTTGGCGCAGTTCCTGGATCAGGAGCAACCGGACTGGCGCACCCAGGAGCTGGGGCCCCACTACAAGCCGGCCTGGCTCAACGAAACCACCAACCGCCTCGGCGAGCAGGTGGCGCGCCACTTGAACGAAGCGGCGGCCATCAACCCGGTCAACCTGGTGGCCCTGGCATTGCTGTCGACCACGCGCCTGGCGCTGGATGAACAGGCCATGGCGCGCCAGCTTGAGCTGTACCTGACACTGTTGCGTCGCGTGCCCTACTCGCCCCATACCACCTTGCCCGAGGGTGACGGCTTGGCGCTGATCAAACACGTCAAGGACATGAACCTGCTGTCGGAGCAGAGCGACGCGTTGGGCAAGATCTTGTACCTGGACGAGCAGAACGCCGTCCTGATGACCTACTACCGCAACAACGTGCTGCACATTTTCGCCCTGCCGGCGCTGTTGGCCAGTTTCTTCCAAAGCACCTCGCGCATGAGCCGCGAGCAGATTCTGCGCTACACCCACGCGCTCTACCCGTACCTGCAATCGGAGCTGTTTATCCGCTGGTCGCTGGAAGAGCTGGACAGCGTCATCGACCAATGGCTGGAAGCCTTTGTCGAACAAGGCCTGCTGCGCTTCGAAAAAAACCTGTTCCTGCGCCCGGCACCGAGTTCGCGTCACTTCGTGCTGTTGACCCTGCTGTCCAAGAGCATCGCCCAGACCCTGCAACGCTTCTATATGGCCATCTCACTGTTGCTCAACAGCGGCCAGAACAGCATCAGCGCCGAGGAACTGGAAGACCTGTGTACGATCATGGCCCAGCGCCTGTCGATCCTGCATGGCCTCAACGCACCGGAGTTTTTCGACAAGAGCCTTTTCCGACATTTTATTCAGACGTTGCTGGAACAAGATGTGTTGCGGCGTGATGAAGCCGGCAAATTGAGTTATCACGACTTGCTCGGCGAACTGGCCGAAGGCGCTGCCAAGCGTGTGTTGCCGGCCGATATTCGCCTGTCGATTCGCCAAGTGGCCCTGCACCGCGTTGATGGCGCGGCCGACCAACCGGGCCCGGCTGAAGAAACCCACTAGATTGAACCAGGCGCCAGGCTATTTCTGGCGCCGTTGACAAGGAGCTGCACCATGAAAAAAATCATTCTCCTGGGCCTGACTGCCCTGCTCGGCGCTTGCCAATCCATGCAACCTGCCCCTAAAGCCAGCCTTGATGGCGAAGTGTTCTACCTGCAACGCATCGCGCTGCCGCCGACCGCCACCCTGAGCGTCAGCCTGCAGGACGTGTCCCTGGCGGACGCTCCCGCCGTGACCCTGGCCGAGCAGAAAGGCCCGATCAAAGGCCAGGTGCCATTGCCGTTTCACCTGAGCTACGACCCGGCCCAGGTCAAGCCTGGCCATACCTATTCGGTCAGCGCGCGTATCGAGCTGGATGGCAAACTCATGTTTATCACCACCGAGCGCCATGCCGTGCAGTTGAACGGCCAGGATCAACAACCGCTACGCCTGCGCGTTGACGCCGTCGCCCGCTGAACCCTTCGAATCCCTGTTTCACCCACCTGAGGAAGCGTCATGCTCCGTAACTCTCTTCGCCTCACCGCGCTCTGCGCCGGCCTGCTGTTTGGCGCCAACGCCATGGCCCTGTCCCTTGGCGACCTGTCCCAAGGCGACGCCACCGGCGGCCTCAAGGACGCACTGACCCAAGGCGCACAGATTGCCGTCAAGCAATTGGGGACACCCGGTGGCTTCAGCAATAACCCGCAGGTAAAAATCGAACTGCCGGGCAAGCTGGGCAAAGTTGCCGGAAAAATGAAAATGCTCGGCATGGGCGATCAAGTCACGCAGCTCGAAAACAGCATGAACCAGGCCGCGGAATCGGCCGTGACCCAAGCCCAGCCGATCCTCGTGAGCGCGGTCAAAAACATGAGCGTGACGGATGCTAAGGGTATCCTCAGCGGCGGTCAGGATTCGGCGACGCAGTATTTGAACAAAAGCAGCCGCGAGCAGATTCGCGCCAAGTTCCTGCCTATCGTCAAGGCGTCCACCGACAAGATCGGCCTGGTCCAGCAGTACAACGGTTTCGCAGGGCAGGCAGCGGCCCTGGGCGTGGTCGACAAGAACAGCGCCAACATCGAAAGCTACGTGACCGAGAAAGCCCTGGATGGCCTGTTCGAGATGATTGCCAAGCAGGAAGAAAGCATTCGCCAGAACCCGGCGGCGGCCGCGACCAGTCTGGCGAAGAAGGTCTTCGGGGCGCTGTAGGCGTGCACTAGCACCTCGTACAACGCGGCTGAAATCAGGGTAATGCCGCTCAGCCAAGAAAGTCGCGTGCCGAACACCACCCCGTGGTAGTGGGCTTGTCCTGTGGCGAGGGGGTTTATCCCCCGTTGGGCTGCGCAGCAGCCCCAAAAAGGCCGCCCCCCGTTCGTCCAGTCAAACCGGGATGGCAGGTTTAGGGGCTGCTGCGCAGCCCAACGGGGGATAAACCCCCTCGCCACAGGGCAAGCCTTCTCTCTGGCTACACCACGTCTTTCTTGACCTTGAACCACGCCGCATACAACGCCGGCAGGAACAGCAACGTCAATGCTGTCGCCACAATCAAGCCGCCCATGATCGCCACGGCCATCGGCCCGAAGAACACACTGCGCGACAATGGAATCATTGCCAGCACCGCCGCGAGGGCTGTCAGCACAATCGGACGAAAGCGACGCACGGTGGCTTCGATAATCGCCTGCCACGGCGCCAGTCCGGCCTTGATGTCCTGCTCGATCTGATCCACCAGGATCACCGAGTTACGCATGATCATCCCCGACAGCGCAATGGTCCCCAGCATGGCGACAAAGCCGAAAGGTTGGCGGAATATCAGTAGGAACAAGGTCACGCCGATCAAGCCCAATGGCGCTGTCAGGAACACCATGATCGTGCGTGAGAAACTGCGCAGTTGCAGCATCAACAAGGTCAGCACGACCACGATAAACAGCGGCACACCGGCCTTGACCGAGTTCTGCCCACGCGCGGAATCCTCGACCGTGCCGCCCACTTCCAGCAAGTAGCCATCCGGCAGTTCGGCGCGTACACCGTCCAGTGTCGGCAGGATCTGCTGCACCAGCGTCGCCGGCTGCTCCTTGTCGTAAATGTCGGCGCGCACAGTCACGGTCGGCAGGCGATTGCGGTGCCAGATGATGCCTTCCTCAAACCCGTATTCGAGGGTCGCAACCTGCGATAACGCAATGCTCTTGCCGTTATCCGTCGGTACCGCCAGGCTCGGCAGCAGCGCCAGTTCAGTGCGCTCATGCAGCGTGCCGCGCAGGAGAATCTCGATCAACTCGTTGTCCTCCCGGTATTGGCTGACGCTGGAGCCGGTCAAGGAACTCTGGAGGAATGTCGACAGATCGGCGGTGCTCACGCCCAAGGCCCGTGCACGGTCCTGATCGATATTGAGGTAAACAATCTTGCTGGGCTCTTCCCAATCCAGGTGCACGTTGACCACATGGGGATTTTCCCGAACCCTGGCCGCGACTTTACGTGCCAGCGCCCGCACCTCTTCGATGTGTTCGCCGGTGACCCGGAACTGTACCGGATAGCCTACGGGTGGGCCGTTTTCCAGGCGCGTGACCCGTGAGCGCAGCGCCGGGAATTGCTCGTTGAGGGTTTCGATCAGCCAGCTACGCAGGCTTTCACGTTCTTCGATGGTCTTGGCCAACACCACGACCTGGGCAAAGCTGGCCGCGGGTAATTGCTGGTCGAGCGGCAGGTAGAAGCGTGGCGATCCGGTGCCGACGTAGGCCACGTAACTGTCGATACCCGGGTGATCCTTGAGCAGCGCCTCAAAACGCTTGACCTGCTCGGCGGTGTTACTCAGAGACGCACCTTCGGCCAGCTTCAAGTCGACCATCAATTCCAGCCGCCCGGAGGCCGGGAAGAATTGTTGCGGAACAAAACGGAACAGCGCCACCGAGCCGATAAACAACAGCAGGGTCAGCAGGATCACTGTCTTGCGTCGACGTACACACCATTCCACCCAACGTCTTACCCGCTGATAAAACGGCGTGCCGTAGGGATCCGGCCCGTCCGTACCGTGCTTGGCCGCATGCAGCTTCGCCAGGTCCGGCAGCAGTTTTTCTCCCAGGTACGGCACAAACACCACGGCGGCGACCCAGGAGGCCAGCAACGCAATGGTCACCACCTGAAAGATCGAGCGGGTGTATTCGCCGGTGCTCGATTGCGCGGTGGCAATCGGCAAAAAGCCGGCCGCCGTGATCAGCGTGCCGGTGAGCATCGGAAACGCGGTGCTGGTCCAGGCGAAACTCGCCGCCTTGAGGCGGTCGTAACCCTGCTCCATTTTGATCGCCATCATTTCCACGGCGATGATCGCGTCGTCCACCAGCAAACCCAGGGCCAGTACCAACGCGCCGAGGGAGATTTTGTGCAGACCGATGCCCAGGTAGTACATGGAGGCAAAGGTCATCGCCAACACCAGCGGAATCGCCAGCGCCACCACCATGCCCGTACGCACGCCGAGGGAGAAAAAGCTCACCAGCAATACAATCGCCAGCGCCTCGGCCAGCACCTGAACGAACTCACCGACACTGGTTTTCACCGCCGCCGGTTGATCGGACACCTTGCGCAGTTCCATGCCCGCCGGAAGATTGTTCTGCAAGCGAGCGAATTCGCTTTCCAGGGCCTTGCCCAATACCAGGATGTCACCGCCATCGCGCATCGCCACGGCCAGGCCGATCGCGTCGTCGCCCATGAAGCGCATGCGCGGCGCCGGTGGGTCGTTGAACCCGCGATGGACCTCGGCTACATCACCGATGCGAAAGGTGCGCTCAGCCACCCGGATCGGGAAATTGCGGATCTCTTCCACGGTCTTGAAATTACCCGATACCCGCAGTTGCACGCGCTCGCTCGGGGTTTCAAAAAAACCTGCGGTGGAAACCGCGTTCTGTTCCTGAAGCGCCTGCTGCACGGCCGCCAGCGGCAAGCCAAGGGTGGCGAGCTTGACGTTGGACAGTTCGATCCAGATTTTCTCGTCCTGCACGCCCAGCAGCTCGACCTTGCCCACATCCGGCACCCGCTGCAGCTGAATCTGGATGCGGTCGGCGTAGTCCTTGAGCACGGCGTAGTCGAAACCCTCGCCGGTCAGCGCGTAGATATTACCGAAGGTGGTGCCGAATTCATCGTTGAAAAATGGCCCCTGGATATCCGGCGGCAAGGTCTGGCGAATGTCGCTGATTTTCTTGCGGACCTGGTACCACAGCTCTGGGATCTGCGCTGAATGCATCGAATCCCGCGCCATGAAGGTGACCTGGGATTCACCGGGGCGGGAGAAGGACACGATGCGATCGTACTCGCCGGTTTCCATCAGTTTCTTTTCAATGCGCTCGGTCACCTGGCGCGAGACTTCCTGGGCCGTGGCGCCTGGCCAGTTGGTCTTGATCACCATGGCCTTGAACGTAAACGGAGGATCCTCGCTTTGTCCCAGCTTGGCGTAGGACAACGTACCGACAACCGCCAGCAACAGCATCAGAAACAGTACGATCTGGCGATTACGCAACGCCCATTCGGAAAGATTGAAACCCATCGGTGACTACTCCTTGTTGGCCGCCAGATTTACTGCCCGATTGGAACGATCTACCGGGCGCACCTGCTGGCCCTCATGGAGTACATGAACCCCCGCGGCGACCACCCAGTCGGAGGGATTCAGCCCCTCCAGTACCGGGACGCTTTTTTCCGCGAAGGCACCGATTCGCACGGGCATGCGCTTAAGGGTGTTATCGGGCTTGACCAACCAGACGTAGGATTCACCGTTCTGCGCACTGAGCGCGGAAAGCGGCACCGACAGCGCCACAACGCCTTCGGTCTGAATGAATACACGGGCGCTCTGCCCCAGTTCTGCCGGGACTTCGCCGGCACTGAAGGCAATACGTGCGGCGAAGGTGCGTGACTTGGGATCAGCCGCCGGGGACAGTTCGCGAATCCGCCCCTCGAAGCGTTTATCCGGCTGGCTCCACAGTTCGACGGAAACGGGCTGACCGATCTCGAAACGACCGAACGTCTGCTCGGGAAGGCTGATCAGCACCTCGCGCTCACCATCGGTGGCCAGGGTAAAGACAGTCTGCCCGGCAGCAACCACTTGGCCGACTTCCACGGCACGCTTGGCCACCACCCCATCCCACGGCGCACGTAACACCGCATAACCGGCCTGGTTACTCGCCACGTCAAATTCGGCCTTGATCTGTTTGAGCCGCGCCAGACCTGAACGGTAGAGGTTTTCGGAATTATCGTACTGGGAGCGACTGACCATCTGACGGTCCATCAGGGTCTTGTAGCGATCACGTTCGGCACGCACCAGGCTCAAGTTGGCCTCGGCAGCCGCGACCTGGGCCCGGGTCGCTTCCAGTTGCAGGCGCACATCCTGAGGATCAAGTTCCGCCAGCGGCTGGTTAGCCTTGACCCGCTCGCCCTCCTCCACCAGCCGCCGGATGACCTTGCCGCCAATGCGAAAGGCCAGGTCCGGCTCATAGCGGGCGTGCACCTCACCGGGATAACTCTCCATCGCCTGCGCCGAAGGCTCTGGATGCACTACCATGGCCGGGCGCACCGTGGCGGGGGCCGTTTCTTCATGGCCACAGGCAGTCAGCAGGAAAAGCAGGCTGGCAGGCAAAGCGAGGTGCAGGAAAGTGCTGCGCATGCTGAAGGACCTTTCGCTAAGGAAGCTAGGAATAATTATACTGAGCAGTATGTTATTAATACCAAACTCACCAGTCCAGTATTAAACTGAAAATGTCCGACAATCCTGTAAACACCAATAGCCCCGGGCGTCCCAAGGACATGGCAAAACGCCAGGCAATCCTCGACGCGGCACAAACCCTGTTCTTGAGCAACGGGTATGCAAGCACCAGCATGGATGCCGTGGCCCTTGAGGCCGGCGTGTCAAAACTGACCGTCTACAGCCACTTCACCGACAAGGAAACCCTGTTCACCGCAGCCGTGGTGACCAAGTGCGAAGAACAATTGCCGGTAATGTATTTCGAGCTACCCGAAGGCGTATCGGTCGAACAGGTGCTGCTCAACATCGCCCGCGGTTTTCACCAACTGATCAACAGCGATGAGTCGGTCAACCTGCACCGCCTGATGATGACGTCGGGCAGTCAGGACGCTAAGTTGTCGCGGACGTTCTTCGAGGCCGGCCCCATGCGTATGTTGCAGGGCATGGAGCGCTTGCTGAGCAAGATCGACCAAAGCGGCGCATTGCGCATCGAAAAACCGCGGATCGCGGCCGAGCACTTTTTTTGTCTGCTCAAGGGCACGGCCAATTTCTGCTTGCTGTATGGCTGCGGCGAACGGCTGAGCGATGCCGCCGCCGAAGAGCATGTGCGGGAAGTGGTGGGATTGTTTATGCGGGCGTATAGGGCTGAGGCAGTTGCAAGCCATTAGCTACAAGCGGCAAGAAGGGCTCGCTTATAGCTAATGGCTTGCAGCTTGTAGCTTGTAGCTCAACTCTTGAGTGCCTTTTTAGGATAAATGTCATAGCGGCTGGATTTGCCGTCCAGCGCGTGGCTCGGCTTCGGCCCTTCAATACACGGCGCCTTGCGCGGACGCTTGACCACCACCCGGTGGCTGGCCAATTCCAGCGCCGCCGCCAGCAAGGCGGGTGCATCCGGATCATCGCCCACCAGCGGCCGGAACAAACGCATTTCCTTCTTCACCAGCGCGGTTTTCTCACGATGAGGAAACATCGGGTCGAGATAGATCACCTGGGGCGCTTCGCCCTGCCAGTTGCGCATCACCTCGATGGAGTTGCCTTTGAGCAAGGTCATGCGCGCCACAATCGGTGCCACCTCAAAGTCTTCGGCCCCACGTGCCAGGCCATCTTCCAGCAAGGCCGCAATCAACGGCTGACGCTCGATCAGGCTCATCTCGCAGCCCAGGCTGGCCAGCACGAAGGCATCCTTGCCCAGTCCCGCCGTGGCATCCAGCACCCGTGGCCGCACGCCTTGGGCCACGCCTACCGCCTTGGCAATCATCTGCCCGCTGCCACCGCCATACAGCCTGCGATGGGCCGCGCCGCCCTCGACAAAATCCACCCGAACCGGGCCAGGGGCGTCAGGCCCCAGTTGTTGCAGTTGCAGGCCAGGTTCACCCACCTGCAGGGAAAACTCCGCGTCGGCCAGTTGCAAAGGCAAACCTAGCTGCTCGGCCCAGTGTTGGGCACGTCCTGCAAAACTCTCGGCCAAGGCCTCGACCCGAATGCGGCTGGCCGCGGGTTGTTCGCTCATCTGTCGCTACGCTCAAAAATATTAAGGATCGGCAAACCGCGGCCGATAAAAAAAATGATCAGGTATTTTGCCAGAGCTGAGCGTCGACCGAGAAAAATGTCAGACATTCATTCGTTATTCACCGGTGTACTGCCGACCCACAACCACTACGGCCTGCGCAATACCCAAGCGCTGGCCGGCGTCAGTCATGTGTGGCAGGACTTCTTCGCCCGGGCGTTGGCCGAGCAGCTTGGCCAGGCGCCAGGTACAGCGGTGGCCGAAGAAACACAACCGGCGGATGCCTCGGTGGAGCCGAACGTCGGCAGCGATCTGCTGAACCAGATCGTTACCCAGCGGCATTGCGATGTGCAGGACACTGTAATCGCTCCGCCTGAACCACTGTTCCTGCCGATCGCCGAATTTGAACTGGAATTGCTGCCCCCGGCCGCTACGCCGTTTGCGGACGAAGAAATCGTCGCGCAACAACGTCAACAGCAGTTTGAAAGCACTTGGGTACGGCCTATCGTACTGAGCGCCGGGCAACCCCTGCCCGCGCCAGGTCCGGCGCCGCAACCCAAGCCGCTGTCGCTGCCGATCGCCGAGTTCGAACTGGCGCTGCTGCCACCTCCAGCCGAGCCGTACCCGACTGAAGAACTGCTGGCCCAGCAAAAAGCCCTGGACTTCGATTGCGGCTGGGCACGTCCGCTGATCATCAACAACCTGCGTCTGGCGGCCTGATCCAGCTCACCCTCGCTCCTACAAAAAAGCCTTTGAGCGGCATTGGCGTCAGCGACATACCCACCACGGCCCCATGTCCAGATGGAAGTGGTTGCGATGGGCGGCGTTGTAGTCCGGGCTCAACACCACATTGAAATCATCGCAGGCACTGTCGCGCAGCTGACGCAGGAAGCGTGCTTTGGCGCCATCTCCCGTCCAATCCTTGAGTACGTTTATGCGGCGGCCATCCGCCAGGCGGAACCCGGCGATATCCAGGGCGTTGGCGGAAGCATGCTGGCTAAGACGTCCGTCGGTGCGGTTGTACATATTGCGACAGGCAAAACTACCCAGGTGATCGACGCGCGTCACCGCTTGGCCAAACACGGCCCGGGCCGTCGGTTGCAAGCTGTGGCGTTCGAACAAGGCGAACGCTACCGCCAGCGGGCAACTGGCCAGAAAACTGCTGCTCAAGCCCACC
The DNA here is from genome assembly GCF_059758795.1 of Pseudomonas sp. GQ91. Classification (NCBI taxonomy): domain Bacteria; kingdom Pseudomonadati; phylum Pseudomonadota; class Gammaproteobacteria; order Pseudomonadales; family Pseudomonadaceae; genus Pseudomonas; species Pseudomonas sp. GQ91. The sequence continues at coordinate 129,959 of NZ_JCAXED010000003.1, read as the reverse complement.
TCAGCGCCCTGGACCCGTAGCGTATTACGCAACGGACAGGCCACATCAGCGGGGCTGTCGGCTTGATGGCTGACCCGCAGTCCCGAGGTTTTCAGCACCTGATCACAGAGCGCTGGATCACGCTGTAACCGTCCCAGCTTGAAGCGCGTCAACGGGCCGGGTGGTGCCCGCACGTCAAGCGGCGCCCATGGATTCCACTGCGCCTCCAGCGGCACCCAACCGCGCCACACCCCCAGCAACAAGCCGCCGCCCAGCACCAGCAACAGTCCGAGGAATTTGAGCCAGCGCATGCCTCAGCCCTTGCACAATTGATTGGCCTGACTGAACGGCATCGAACGCTCGGTAAAGGAAAAGGTGCCTGTCTCATGAATTTCCCGGGCCGCCCGGAAGAACTCGCCATACGCCGCCAAGGCCATGGCCGAGCCGACGCTGATACGTTTGACCCCCATCTCGTTCAACTGCGCCACCGAGAGTTTGAGCCCTCCCGACATCAATACATTCACCGGTTTGGGCGCCACAGCGCGCACCACCGCCACGACCTCTTCGGCACTGCGCAAACCGGGTGCATACAGCACATCGGCCCCCGCCTCGGCGTAGGCCTGCAAACGACGAAGCGTATCGGGAAAATCCAGGCGCCCGTGCAGGAGATTCTCAGCGCGGGCGGTCAACATGAACGGAAACGGCAAGCTACGCGCAGCGGCCACGGCGGCCTCAATCCGCTCTACGGAAAGATCAAACGGATAGATCGGGTCGACGGCAATGCCCGTGGCATCTTCGATCGAACCTCCGACAATCCCGGTAGCCGCCGCGCGTAAAATCGTCTGCGCGCAACCTTCGGGGGTATCGCTGAATCCGTTCTCCAGATCAGCAGCGACGGGCAGCGCGGTGGCCTGGGCAATCATCCCGGCGTTGCCAAGGGTGTCTGCCAAAGACAACGCACCCTCGGCATCGGGACGCCCGAGACTGAACGCAAAGCCGGCACTGGTGGTGGCCAGCGCCTCGAAGCCGAGGCTGGCGAGCATTTTGGCGGAACCGGCGTCCCACGGATTGGGCATCACGAATGCACGGTCACGCTCGTGCAGGGCTTTGAAGGTTTCGGCGCGAAGGGTTTGAGCATCCATGACTGACTCCTGGCGAGGAAAAGAGAAGGCCTTCTAGAGTAACCCCAGTTGCTCCACGGCGGGTCCACGATTCAATTGCGCCAGGGCCGGTAATCCGGGCAAGCGGACCATCAGTCGTTCATGAAAGCGCATGGCCAGCTGTGCCGCCAGGCGATTGTCGGAGGTGTGCAGGAACACGTAAGGGGTACGCCCTTCTTCGATCCAGCCGGCGACCTTTTCGATCCACGGTGTCAGGAATGGCTCATTGGCTTCCAGCTCGGGATGACCAATAAAACGCACCTGGGGAAATTGCGTCAACGCCGCCGGACGGGGCGGCACCTGAGGCTTTTTGGATTGTGCGTGGAGCACCGCGGGCGATGTCGAAGTGCAGCTGAACAACGCGCGAGGGTCAAGGCAGATGCGTTCCACCCCACGGTCACGCAGCAGGCGATTGAGCATGCGCTCGGCGTCGCCTTTGTCGAAAAACGCCCGGTGGCGCACTTCCACCGCCAGCGGCCACTCCACACCATCGATAAAGCCCGCCAGTTCCCCCAGGCGCTGCGGGGTAAAAGTGGCCGGCAATTGCAACCAGAGTGGCGAAATCCGTGCTCCAAGCGCGCTCATCAAACCGAGAAAGCTTTCCGCTGCCGGTAGCTGCTCGCGCAAGTCGGCGCTATGGCTGATATCACCGGGAAACTTGGCGGTAAACCGAAAATGCGCGGGCATGATCTCGGCCCAGCGTTGCACGGTGGCCACCGAGGGCCGCGCATAGAACGTGGTATTGCCTTCGACGGCGTTGAAAACTTGGCAATAGAGCCCGAGAAACTCATTGGCGCGGGCATCCTGTGGATACAGGTAGTCGCGCCAGGCGTTTTCACTCCAGGATGGACAACCGAGGTAGTACGGCAACAGCATCAGATATGGATATCGAGGCCCAGCACTTCCATATCCCATTCGACAAAGCCGGCAGTGGTCAGGTAGCTGGCCAGGGCCGTGGCAACGCTTTTGCTCATCGAGCGCGGGAACACCATGTCTTGCTGGCGCGCTGGCACGCCACTGACACGGCTACCGCCGGCGCCTTGGGCACGAGCGGACACGGCAGGACCGGGAGACGTTTCAGCGTGGACTTCAATAAAGTCGGGAGAGTCTTCGACGGACTCGTCTACCGTCACGTTCGCCTTGCGCGGCTTACGCTTGAGTGGGTAGGACTGGGATGAAAAGCCGTCTATGCGCATACATGCAGACTCTGTATCAGTGATGGCAATTTAGCGGCACTTTCCATGGCGCGCAAATGCTCTGGTGATAACTAGAACACATAAATGCAAAAAGGTTTAAAAGCGGGCGCAATTTCTGACGATTGGTGGTGATTGGCGACGATCAGGCGGTTACTTTTCAGCCTGGCGCTCAGCTTTGGTCGCCGCCACTTTATCGCGCAGGTACACCGGTTGCGCCTGATCGGCGGGAATCGCTTCACCCCGCTCCCAGGCAAATCGCGCCAGGCTCAGCAAGTCTTCAGCGTGGGGCAACATGGCGGCATCCTGGCCGCTGAGGTGCACGGCGATCCGCTCGGCATAACCCCAGCCGGTACCCGCGCCAAACCAGTCGCCATGGGCGTCGTCCGGCAAGGCCGCCATTTCCGGCGGCTGGACCGCTTCCACACCCACCAGACGCATTTCCCCGGCAGTTTCCCGGTAGCAGCCCCAATAGACTTCATCCATCCGCGCATCAATGGCGGCCGCGACCTGTTGTACACCGTGTTCACGCAACGCCCGCTGGGCCAGCACCGCCAGGTTGGACACGGGCAATACCGGCCGCTCCAACGCAAAAGCCAGCCCTTGCACCACACCGATGGCAATTCGCACACCGGTGAACGCGCCAGGGCCACGGCCAAAAGCGATCGCGTCCACCGCCGATAACGTCGTGCCCGCATCGATCAACAACTGCTTGATCATCGGCAGCAACTTTTGCGCGTGCAGGCGCGGGATCACCTCGTAGTGGCTCGTTACCTTGCCATCGTGCAGCAAGGCAACGGAGCAAGCTTCAGTCGCGGTGTCCAGGGCCAGCAAGGTGCTCATCGGTGTGTGCGTCCAAATTGAAAAAAGTGCGCCAGTATAAACAACAACGGCCCGCAAGCGGGCCGTTGAACGTCAAGCCAATCGTTTGATCAGTTCAACGCTTCCAACACCTTGGCGGTGATGGCTTCGACCGAACCGACGCCCGCGATGTGGCTGTACTTCGGCTTGCCTTGGGCAGCCGACAGTTTCTGGTAGAAATCCACCAGTGGCTTGGTCTGGGAATGGTAGACCGACAGGCGATGACGCACGGTTTCTTCAGTGTCGTCCTTGCGCTGTACCAGGCTGTCGCCGGTCGCGTCATCCAGTCCTTCGACTTTCGGCGGGTTATAGACGATGTGGTAGACGCGGCCCGAGGCTTCGTGAACACGGCGGCCGGCAATGCGCTGGACGATTTCTTCGTCTTCAACGGCGATTTCGAGCACATGGTCCAACTCTACGCCGGCCTTCACCAGGGCTTCAGCCTGGGGAATGGTGCGGGGGAAACCGTCGAACAGGAAACCGTTGGCGCAATCGGCCTGGCTGATGCGTTCCTTGACCAGGTTGATGATCAGGTCGTCGGAGACCAGCCCGCCGCTGTCCATCACGCTCTTGGCGACCAGGCCCAACTCGGTGCCAGCCTTGACAGCCGCACGCAGCATGTCGCCGGTGGAGATTTGTGGAATGCCGAACTTTTCAGTGATGAACTTTGCCTGAGTACCTTTACCGGCCCCGGGAGCTCCCAGCAGAATGACGCGCATCGATGTGCTCCTCAATTTTTTATAGAGATGACGCTCGGATTCGCCGCATGGGGCCAATCTCGTAAAATATGCTCGTAAGAATACGGGTCCAGGCCGCCCAAACGGCCAAAGGCTGATCAAGATACACAGCAGACCCTAACCATACAAGCCGCCAAAAGTCGGAAGAACCCGTGCCGGGCGAGCCTTTTAGTCGAGGTACCCCTTGGTGCAACCCCGACACAAAAGCGCCGGCGCCCTCGTTTCGGGTCAGCCGGCGGTTTTATCTGCAAGCCCTTGAGAACACGCCAAAAATGTCAGCCGGTGTTACGCAACCCCGCGGCGATTCCGGCCACGGACACCAGCAGCGCCTGTTCCAGAGGGCTGTCCTGCGCCGCCTCCCGTTTGCGGGAACGGGCCAGGAGTTCGGCCTGCAGCAGGTGCAACGGGTCGAGGTAGGTGTTACGCAGACGGATGAACTCCAGAGTGTCGGGACTGTGGGCGAGCAACTGCGACTGGCCGGTCAAGCCAAGCACTACATCGCAAGCCTGCGACAATAGGTCGCGTAAGTGCGCGCCCAATGGGCGCAGATCGTCCTGCACCAGGCGTTCGTCATACAGCCGGGCCAGATCGGCATCCGCCTTGGCCAGGACCATTTCCAACATATCGATACGGGTACGGAAGAACGGCCATTGCTCGCGCATCTGTGCCAGGACCTCACCTTCGCCGCGCGCCAGGGCTTTGCTCAGGGCTGCTTCCCAGCCGAGCCACGCAGGCAGCATCAGGCGGGTCTGGGTCCAACCGAAGATCCATGGAATCGCGCGCAAGCTCTCGATTCCCCCGGCACGCCGCTTGGCCGGGCGACTGCCCAAGGGCAGACGGCCCAGTTCCTGTTCCGGCGTGGACTGGCGGAAGTACTCGACGAACTGCGGATTTTCCCGCACCACCGCACGGTAAGCGCTGACGCCATCCGCCGCCAGTTCATCCATCAGGTTGCGCCATGCCGGTTGTGGAGGTGGCGGAGGCAGCAAGGTCGCCTCCAGTACCGCCGCCAGGTAAAGATTGAGGTTTTGTTCAGCAATGTCCGGCAAGCCGAACTTGAAGCGGATCATTTCCCCTTGTTCGGTAGTGCGGAAACGCCCGGCCACCGACCCCGGCGGTTGCGACAGAATCGCCGCGTGAGCCGGACCGCCCCCACGCCCGACAGTGCCACCACGGCCGTGAAACAACAGCAGTTCGACTTGTTGCTCGCGACAGATGTCCACCAGCCGTTCCTGGGCGCGGTATTGCGCCCAGGCGGCCGCCGTGGTGCCCGCATCCTTGGCCGAGTCCGAATAGCCGATCATCACTTCCTGTGGCCCTTGCAACCGTGAACGATAGCCCGGCAGCAGCAACAGGCGTTCGATCACCGGGCCGGCATTGTCGAGGTCGGCCAAGGTCTCGAACAACGGCACTACGCGCATCGGCCGCTGCACGCCGGATTCCTTGAGCAACAGTTGCACCGTCAACACGTCGGACGCCGCGCCGGCCATGGAAATAACGTAGGAACCGAGGGACGCCGCTGGCGCCGCGGCAATTTCCTTGCAGGTATTCAGCACTTCCGCGGTGTCGGCCGAGGGCTTGAAGTACCCCGGCAGCAACGGGCGACGATTAGCCAGTTCACGCATCAGGAAGGTGATGCGCGCGTCCTCGTCCCAGTCCTCATAGCGACCCAGGCCCAGGTAGTCGGTAATTTCGGTCATGGCCGCCGAATGCCGACTGGAATCCTGGCGCACATCCAGGCGCACCAGGAACAGGCCAAACGTCACCGCGCGGCGCAGGCAATCAAGCAAGGGACCGTCGGCAATCACCCCCATCCCGCACGCGTGCAGGGATTGGTAGCACAGCTCCAGCGGCTCCAGCAGATCGCGATTGTCTTGCAGTACATCGGCGGATGCCCGGGTGCTGGCCGTCAAGGACGCGTGCGCCCAGTTGCGCGTCGCACGCAGGCGTTCGCGCAGTTGCTTGAGCAACGCCCGGTAAGGTTCGACACTGTCACCGACCTTGGCCAGCAACTCAGGGCTGGCGCGTTGCATCGACAGTTCGGACGCCAGGTGGTCGATATCACGCAAATACAGGTCGGCGGCCATCCAGCGCGCCAACAGCAACACTTCGCGGGTCACCGGGGCGGTGACATTGGGGTTGCCGTCGCGGTCGCCGCCCATCCACGAGGCAAAGCGGATCGGCGCCGCTTCCAGGGGCAAGCGCAGGCCGGTGGCGGCGTGCAAGGCCTGATCGGCCTTGCGCAGGTAATTCGGGATCGCGTGCCACAACGAGTGCTCGATCACCGCAAAGCCCCACTTGGCTTCGTCCACCGGCGTCGGTCGGGTACGCCGGATTTCTTCGGTGTGCCAGGCTTCGGCGATCAACCGTTGCAGACGCTGGCGAATCTGCTCGCGCTCGGCGCCGGTCAAGTCGCGGTGATCCTGCAGGGCCAACTGCGCGGCAATCGCATCATATTTCTGGATCAGCGTACGCCGCGCCACTTCAGTCGGGTGAGCGGTGAGGACCAGTTCGATATCCAGGCGCGCCAGTTGCCGGGCCAGGGATTCGCCGCTGTGACCTTCACGCTGCAATCGCGCCAGCAATTCCGGCAACACCCGCGCCTCGAACGGCGCCGGCCGGGACTCGTCGCGGCGGTGGATCAGTTGATATTGCTCGGCAATGTTGGCCAGATTGAGGAACTGGTTGAAGGCGCGTGCCACCGGCAGCAGCTCGTCCTCTTGCAATTGATTGAGGCTGGCACTGAGTTTTTCGCCGGCTGCCTGATCCGAAGCCGCGCCACGCCGATCGGCCTTGGCACCTTTGCGAATCTGCTCGATCTTGTCGAGAAAATCGTCGCCATACTGCTCTCGAATCGTGTTGCCCAACAATTCACCCAACAGGTGAACATCTTCACGCAAGCGTGCATCGATATCGCTCATCAGCCAATCTCCAGCCAGAAATCCGGGGGCGCCTCGATCCACAAGAGTGCCGTCGCCGCCCGCGTCTGACAAGGACCCGTGCAATCGACTTTAAACCTTGTGGCTTGCAGCTAGTCTCAACAGTACCGGGACAGCAAAACAAACTCCCGGCTCGGCCAACGGGGACATGCCCCTTGCCACAGGACACTCATCACCGCCCGCCAATCGTGGGCTTTACTGAGGTTGCCATGAAAATCCGAGAACTGGCCCAACATTGGGAAGAAAATGCCAAGGGTCGCCTGACCAAAACCGAATATGCCATCCATTTGGACATGGAAGCCGCCGCAAGATTGGCGGCGCTCAGCGAGATGTACCCCAAGCGCCACCCCGAGGAACTGCTCGGCGAACTGATTGGTGCGGCCCTCGAGGAGCTGGAAGCAAGCTTTCCTTACATTCAGGGCAAGCAGGTGGTGGCCACTGATGAAGAGGGTGATCCTTTGTATGAGGATGTAGGACCTACCCCAAGGTTCCTGTCGCTTTCGCGCCGTTATCTGCATGATCTGGCCTCTGTTCCCGATGAGCAGAAACACTGACGAACATCCGCCGAGGCCCCTTGCCTCCCGGTTTCCGGGCCTGTTCAAGGCCCTGAATCCGGGTTCGTCCGACAAAAATACCAGCACTGACGCGCTGACCATTCGGTCAGATTTCTTCAGGATTTATTTTCAGGCAAATCGCCATCTTCGCTGAACTATTCAAAAAAGCCTCGGGTCACAGCCAGTACGCCATCACTGGAACAGCCGTTTGAAAAAGCTTTCTGAGCATTGCCGCCAGAACCGCAAACGTTGACCACCGATGATGGATCTGATGTTTTTTCAGGAATTATCCAATGGAGTTGAAGACGATGAAGACCAGCACTGCCAAATCCTCGTTTAACCACCTGCGCGGGCTCAAATTGGCCGCGCTGGCTATCGGCACCAGCTTCGTTCTGGCTGGCTGCGCCGGCAATCCGCCGACCGAACAGTACGCGGTGACTCAATCGGCCGTGAACAGCGCCGTGAGCGCCGGCGGTACCGAATACGCCGCAGTGGAAATGAAAGCGGCCCAGGACAAGCTCAAGCAAGCCGAACTGGCCATGCATGACAAGAATTACGAAGAAGCCCGTCGCCTGGCCGAACAAGCCGAGTGGGACGCTCGTGTTGCAGAGCGTAAAGCCCAGGCTGCCAAAGCTGAACTGGCGGTGAAGGATTCCCAGAAAGCTGTTCAGGAGCTGCGTCAGGAAGGCATGCGCCCTGCTGCTATCCAGCAGAAGTAAGCGCGACCTCTGATTGCACTGCACCCGAAATCGAATTGAAAGGACGATACCACTATGCGTAAACAATTGATGATCCCTGCCCTGCTGGCGATGAGCGTTGCACTGGCGGCTTGCTCCACCCCGCCGAACGCGAACCTGGAAAATGCACGGACCAACTACACGGCCCTGCAAGCCAACCCACAGGCGACCAAAATCGCCGCCCTGGAAACCAAGGATGCAGGTGAGTGGCTGGATAAAGCCGAAAAGGCCTACCGTGACAAGGAAGACGAGAAGAAAGTCGACCAGTTGGCTTACCTGACCAACCAGCGCGTTGAAGTCGCCAAGGACACCATCGCCCTGCGCGAATCCGAAGCCAAGCTGAAAAACGCCGGTGACGAGCGCGCTCGCGCCCTGCTCGAAGCTCGTGATGCGCAGATCAAGCAACTGCAAAGCAGCCTGAACGCCAAGCAGACCGAGCGCGGTACGCTGGTGACCTTCGGTGACGTACTGTTCGCCACCAACAAGGCCGACCTGAAATCCAGCGGCCTGGTCAACATCAACAAACTGGCGCAATTCCTTCAGGAAAACCCGGACCGCAAGGTGATCGTCGAAGGTTACACCGACAGCACCGGCAGCGATGCCTACAACCAGACGCTGTCCGAGCGCCGCGCGACTTCGGTGCAGGTTGCACTGATCAAAATGGGCGTTAACCCAGGCCGCATCGTAACCGCCGGCTACGGCAAAGCCTATCCGGTTGCCGATAACGCCAGCGTATCGGGCCGTGCCATGAACCGCCGTGTCGAAGTGACCATCTCCAACGACAACCAGCCGGTCAAGCCACGCTCCTCGGTCCAGTAATCGACTGACGCTGCATGAAAAAGCCCCGCCTTCTCCAGGCGGGGTCGCTTACCAAAAGCCTCCCTTGTCGGCAATGCCGTTCAGTCAAACAAATGAAGTGCCTGATACTGCCTTTGTGGCGAGGGGGCTTATCCCCCGTTGGGCTGCGTAGCAGCCCCAGTAAGCCGAATGCGGTGTACCAGATACTCCGTAGCGGCTGGTTTTGGGGCTGCTGCGCAGCCCAACGGAACAAGCCCCCTCGCCACGGGAAATGGGTAACCCCAGACACTTTTAACTGAACGGGCTTGCTTCTTGCCGGAGGCTTTTTTGTATATCAACCGAAGTTCAGGCTCCGACCACTGTCGTGACCGGGCATCATTGCCTGCAGCCCTTGTTGTCCGGTCATCATTTGCCGCAGTTTCTGCATGTCCAACTCGCCTGCGCCAGCCGTACGTTGGGCGCCGTCACCGCCCATCAACATTTCAAGCAACTTCTTGAGCATTTCCCCATTGTTGGGGCCTTGCTGCTGCAAACCGGCCTGTTGCCCCTGGCCCAGAATGTTGCCCATGCCACCCAGCAGGTTGCCGATGCCACTCACGCCCATACTCATAGTGATTCCCCTGCATTAACGGTTCATAAGATCTCGATCAGCCATGCTGACAAGGCTTATGTGGCGCCCTACAGGTGATGGTTCCACTCTGCGTATTTACCTGCAGGCACAACCAACGTCGGCCACGGGAAAAGGTATGCATGCCGATAGGAAACATCGGCACCATGCCTGGACATGGGGATTCACGCCGGGACAGTCGATCTATTCCTGCAACTGCGGGGTTTCCTGTCCCATGCACCGAACCGCTTGCTTCTTGTTGTTCACCAGCACACCGCTCAGGCCTTTCTGCTCGGTATCGAACATCACCAGCACACCGTCGACGCACTGGGCCACTTGGGCAGCCGGGGTCAGGGAGATTTTATAGTCCTCGCCCGGGACAGTCTTGAGCATGGTGAAGTCGCTGAGCAGCAGCGCATCCTCGGGCTTGGCGAAGTGCAGGTAGCCGTAATACCACAGGCAACCCACGGTGCCGAGGATGGTGCCGATACCAGTGAGAATCAGGGGGATCATGTTGCGTTCTTCGCTCATTGCGGGTTCTCTGCGGGTGCTGTCGTGGATTTTTTCACGGCCGGGTAATTGGGAATTTCACCCAGGCGACGAAGGCCATTGAAATGTTGCGGGTCGTCAAGATAGCGCAGCATCACCGTTTGCCAAGTCTTGTCGGCGAAGGTCTGCACGTGACCACCCCGGGTCAGCTGCAGCACCCTCGGCGGGGGCGCAGCTTGATACAGTCGGATGCCGTTGGAAAGGGGCACGATCGGATCATCCAGGCTATGGAACAGCAGTTTCGGCACACCGTTGACTCGTCCGATCGCCTTGATCGCACTGTCGGCATCCGGCACCAGCCAGGACAACGGCACCTGGAACGGCCATGTTAACCAGGACGTGCTCAAGGCGAATTGCCCTACATCACGATAACTGGCCGGGACGCCGTCCAACACCAGCGCCTTGAGGCGTTGCTGACGCTCGGGATGCTCCGCCAGATAATGCACCGCCAACGCACCCCCCAGGCTCTGGCCAAGCACCACCAGCGGCTGGCCCTGGGTTTCGGGCGCCTGGTCGATCCAGCGGAAGGCGGCGTCCAGGTCCTGGTAAATCGCCGGCAGCGACGGCTTGCCCTCGGATAAGCCATAACCGCGATAGTCCAGCAACAGTACTTGATAACCCTGTTCCGGCAGCCACCAACTTCCGCCCAAATGCCAGGACAGGTTGCCACCGTTGCCGTGCAGGTGCAGCACAGTGCCCTTGAGCGGCACGCCCGCCTTGGCCGGCAGCCACCAGGCATGCAGCGTGATGCCATCGGCGGTGGCGAGCGTGACGTCGCGGTAGTGCAAACCAGCCTTTTCAGGGGTGAATGGCAGACCGGGCTCGGGATAGAACAGCAGCGAACTGCAGCCGCCCAAGGTCAGTAACAGGCAAAGAATGCCGAGGATTCTCATCCGTTGAAACCTCATGAATAAACCTGAATAGACCACTCGCCCTTTGGAGCATAGGTATCTATACAACTTTTAAAAACTGACGAATTTCCCTGTGGCGAGGGCGACACGGGTCAAAGGATGTTCGAGTAATCGGCCTCGATCCGGTCCAGGCTCAAGTGATTGAGGAAGTTGGAGAAACACATCCACGCTGCCAATGCGTTCATGTCGCGGAACTGCTCCGGCAAGTATTTGGGCGGCACCACCAGGCCTTCGTCGACCAACTGGCGCAAGGTACGCATGTCTTCCAGGGTCGTTTTGCCGCAAAACAGCAGCGGCACTTGCTCCAGCTTGCCTTTGCGCACGGCCAGCTGGATGTAGTTGTAGACCATGATAAAGCCCTTGAGGTAGGACAAATCCTTGGTAAACGGCAGTCCGGTCGGCGTCGAACCGCGAAACACCCGGCTGGCGTTGCCATAGCTTTCGGCCATTTCAAAACCTTGTTCGCGGAAGAACTCAAATACCTGCAGGAAGTCGGCGCCCTCCTCCACCATGTGGATCGCACGGGTACGGTTGGTCAGTTTGCGCAGGCGACTGGGGTAAGAGGCAAATGTAATGATCTCCATCAGAATCGCCAGGCCTTCCTGGGTCACCGTGGACGACGGCGGTCCTTTGGACAGGAACGTGCAGATCGGCTGGTTCTGCCCGTTCAGCGTCGTCCCCACATGAACCAGCCCTTCGTGGACTTCGAGGGCGCGCACGTCGCGCTCGTTGAACATCGCATCGGCGCGGATCTTGATGTAATCGGCCCCGGCCGCCGCGTCGGCGACAATGCCATCTGACTCAAATACACGAATGGTTTCCTCGGCCTCGCCGAACACCTTGTTCAAACGACTTTGCAGCAGACTGACCGCGTCCTTGGCGCTCAAGGTCTTGGCTTCGTCCTTGAGATCGCCACGGCCGTCGATGTTGTTCAGGTAATCGGAGAGCATCAGTCCCAGGTCGGACAAGGTCGGATCACCGGCATGGAAGGCGTCGGACGCGGCGCCGTAGAGTTCCTGGGAGATCAGCCCGAAATCCTCGGTGCCCCGCGCTTCCAGCATGCGCACCACCATGCGGTACTCCTTGCACATGCGCCGCATGATCTGCCCGACCGGGTTGAACTGGCCCAACTGACGGGTGATATCGCGCTCGATGTTCTGGAACTCCAGCTTTACCGCGCTTGAATCGAACGACAACGCTCGGTTCAGATAATAGTCGCGGTCCACGGCCGGCATGTCCTTGCCCTTGGCCTTGAGGAATCCCTGGCGAATATTGTCATCCCACTTCACAGCGTCGAGGACGCGAATCGGTGTTTGCGCCAGCACGATTCGATCGGACAATATGCGTATCGTCTGCTGGTAATCGTCCACCCGGTGCTTCCTCTCTAAAGGTTATTTGCCCACGCGCTGATAGCGCACGGCTTCGACAAAGACATCGGCGTTGGCCGGATCATCCAGATAAGCAAAAACCGCGTCCATGGGGCTGTCCACCAGCACGCCATCGCCTTCGACGGTCTCCACGGTGCTGGCGCTCAGGAGCTTTTGCGCCACGGCCTGATTGATCTGCTCGAGATCAAGGTTGTAGACCACCAATTCGTGTTTTTCGCTGAGTTCAAAGCCGGCCAATATGAAATGGCCGCCAAAGTCCTTGGGCACTGGCGCCGACAGGTACCAGCGACGCCCATGGCGAGACACGGTGAACAGGTACTCGTCACGTTGGCCCGGTTTGGCGTCAGGGTAGCTCACGGCTTTGTAGCGCTGCCCGCCAGCAGGGCTGATCCGCAGGTTGAGCGGCTCGCCCCAGGCATTCTTGCTGGCCCACTTGCCGAGCAGGCCATCAGGCGCCGCTTCGCTGGCGGGCAGGGGATCCTTGAAGGTCACCAGGCAGCCGCTGAGCAGCAGGAACGACAACGCGATCACGACGACACGCCAGGCTTTCATTAAAGGGTGACCTCCTGCGGGGACGGCGGTTACACCGAAGCCAGCACCAAATGCATATAACGCTTGAGAATCTCAAGCATCTCTTCGCCGGTCAGCGACTCTGGTTCGAACAGCAGGCCCTGATATTCCATCCGACTGATAATCGCCGTCAACACTTTGGCATCCTGCTGCGGTTCGCGGGACCCCAATACCTGGAAAAACTGCGCGGTGCCCTGCAACAGAATCTGCTGGTGGGAACGCACCAGCTCGGCCAGGCGCGGATTCAAAAGGGCTTCCTGGCGAAACGCCTGCTCGGCCATCAGGTACTCGCGACGATTAAGCAATTGGCGCAGCACGTAATCGGCGGTCAGCCGCGCAATGTCATCGGCCAGTTGCGAGCGCGACTCGGCACTGCCATCACCGTAGGCGACCATTTCCCGTAGCAGGCCTTCATTGCGTGCCCACAACTTGCCCATGAACGCCGCGCTGCGCTCAACGTATTGGGCAAAGGTATCGGTGAGCAGATCATCGATATCCTTGAAGTAGTAGGTGGTGGCTGAGAGCGGTACGCCGGCCTCGGCCGCTACCGCGCGATGGCGCACGGCCCGCACCCCATCGCGCACGACAATGCGCATGGCCGCATCGAGAATCTCTTGCCGACGCTGTTCGCTGCCCTGGCGACTGGCCTTGCGGCCCTGATATTGAACACTTTCGGCCACGGCGGCGGCAATGCCGGCGGCACCTTCTTGAGCCATTACGCGCTTCACGACACCCATCCTTGAAATGACCAAAACCTGGCGCTGTTCGCTTGACGCTGAAGTACGCCCCATAAAAAAGCCGCCTTATAAAAGGCGGCTTCGGATTTCGCTAAGGTTACGCTTGCGGCCGCATGTGCGGGAACAAGATGACATCACGGATCGACGGTGAATTGGTCAGCAGCATCACCAGGCGGTCGATGCCGATACCTTCACCCGCCGTCGGCGGCATGCCGTATTCCAGGGCACGGACGAAGTCGGCGTCGTAGTGCATGGCTTCATCGTCGCCCGCATCCTTGTCAGCCACCTGGGCCATGAAACGCTCGGCCTGGTCTTGCGCATCGTTAAGTTCGGAATAGGCGTTGGCGATTTCGCGACCGCCGATGAACAGCTCGAAACGGTCGGTGACGTTCGGGTTTTCGTCGTTACGGCGGGCCAGCGGCGATACTTCGAACGGGTACTGGGTAATGAAGTGCGGCTGTTCCAGCTTGTGCTCCACCAGCTCTTCGAAAATCATCACTTGCAGCTTGCCCAGCCCTTCGAAACCCAGCACCTTGGCGCCGGCTTTCTTGGCAATGGCGCGGGCCTTGTCGATGTCGTTGAGGTCATCGGCCGTCAGCTCGGGGTTGTACTTGAGGATCGAGTCGAACACCGACAGGCGTACGAACGGCTCGCCGAAGTGGAACACCTTGTCGCCGTACGGCACGTCGGTGGTGCCAAGGACCAACTGGGCCAATTCGCGGAACAGCTCTTCGGTCAGGTCCATGTTGTCTTTATAGTCGGCGTAGGCCTGGTAGAACTCCAACATGGTGAATTCAGGGTTGTGACGAGTCGAAACGCCTTCGTTGCGGAAGTTGCGGTTGATCTCGAAGACCTTTTCAAAACCGCCAACCACCAGGCGCTTGAGATACAGCTCAGGCGCGATACGCAGGAACATTTCCATGTCCAGCGCATTGTGATGGGTTTCGAACGGCTTGGCCGCGGCACCACCGGGAATGGTCTGCAACATCGGTGTTTCCACTTCCAGGAAGTCGCGCTGCATCAGGAAGCTGCGGATGTGTGCAATCACTTGCGAGCGCACGCGGAAGGTCTGGCGCACGTCTTCGTTGACGATCAGGTCAACATACCGCTGGCGGTAACGCTGTTCGGTGTCGGACAGGCCGTGATGTTTGTCGGGCAGCGGACGCAGGGACTTGGTCAGCAGGCGCACGTTGGTCATCTCGACGTACAGATCACCCTTGCCGGAACGGGCCAGGGTGCCCTCGGCGGCGATAATGTCGCCCAGGTCCCAGGTTTTCACCGCCGCCAGGGTTTCTTCAGGCAAGGTCTTGCGATTGACGTAGACCTGGATACGACCGGACATGTCCTGGATCACCATGAACGAGCCACGGTTGAGCATGATGCGGCCTGCAACCTTGACCGCAATCGCAGCCTCTGCCAGCTCTTCCTTGGTCTTGTCGGCGTACTGTTTCTGCAAGTCTTCACAGTAGGCGTCACGACGGAAGTCGTTGGGGAAGGCATTGCCCTTGGCACGCTCGGCAGCAAGCTTTTCCTTGCGCTGGGCGATCAGGGAGTTTTCTTCCTGTTGCAGGGCTTGCGGATCGAGTTGTTGGTCGCTCATGTCTTTTGAAATTCCATCACGGGTTCGTTGCCCCCAGCCTTCGGCTGGGGGGCGCGGGCAAGAACTGGATGTCCCGCCCGCTCCTACAGTCTTACAAGCCTTGTTTGAGGCTGGCCACCAGGTACTCGTCGATGTCGCCGTCGAGCACCTTGTCGCAGTCGCTGCGTTCGATGTTGGTGCGCAGGTCCTTGATTCGCGACGCGTCGAGCACGTAGGAACGAATCTGATGACCCCAGCCGATGTCGGACTTGGTGTCTTCCAGGGCCTGGGAGGCGGCGTTGCGCTTCTGCACTTCCTGTTCATACAAACGCGCCCGCAACATTTTCATCGCGGTGTCTTTGTTCGCATGCTGGGAACGTTCGTTCTGGCAACTGACCACGGTGTTGGTCGGTACGTGGGTGATACGTACGGCCGAGTCGGTGGTGTTTACGTGCTGGCCACCGGCGCCCGAGGAGCGGTAGGTGTCGATACGCAGATCCGACGGATTGATGTCGATCTCGATGTTGTCATCGATTTCCGGCGACACGAACACCGCCGAGAACGAGGTATGGCGACGGTTGCCGGAGTCGAACGGACTCTTGCGCACCAGTCGGTGCACGCCGATTTCGGTACGCAGCCAGCCAAAGGCGTATTCACCCTTGATATGCACGGTCGCGCCCTTGATCCCGGCGACTTCACCGGCCGAGAGTTCCATGATGGTCGCGTCGAACCCGCGTTTGTCAGCCCAGCGCAGGTACATGCGCAGCAGGATGTTGGCCCAGTCCTGGGCCTCGGTGCCACCGGAACCGGCCTGGATGTCCAGGTAGGCGTTGTTGGCATCCATCTCACCGCTGAACATGCGGCGGAATTCGAGTTTTTCCAGGGATTCGCGCAGGCGTTCGACCTCGGCGGCCACGTCATCGACGGCAGCCTGGTCTTCTTCCTCGGCGGACATCAGCAGCAAGTCTCTGGCATCGGCCAGGCCCGAGTGCATCTCATCGAGGGTTTCCACGATCTGCGCCAGCAGGGAGCGCTCGCGCCCCAGTTCCTGGGCGTAGGTTGGGTTGTTCCAGACAGCCGGATCTTCAAGCTCGCGATTGACTTCGGTCAGACGCTCATGCTTTTGATCGTAGTCAAAGATACCCCCGAATAGTTTCGGAGCGCTCGGACAGGTCCTTGATGCTGTTAAGGATCGGGTTGATTTCCATGGCGGGCAGCACTCGTTGGCGAACTTTTGAAAGCCGGCGAGTATAACGGCAAACGGCTGAAAACGGCAGCCCGCTGGGCCGAAAAGGCTCGACGGCGGCTACGAGGCGCTAAAGTCACGCGCGCGCCTCAACAGCCCTCTTTCAGGCTGGATCACCGGCGTTTCCCATCACTCAATGCCCACCTGATTGCGCCCGTTGTTCTTGGCCAGGTACAAGCCCTTGTCCGCCGCCGAAATCAGCAGTCGGCAATCGGTACCCTGCTGGGGCGTCAGGGTCGCCAGGCCGATGCTGACGGTCAGGCTTGAACCATTGACCGGAGCGATGTGCGGGATTTTCAGCGCCGCGACGGCCAGGCGCAGTTTTTCAGCCACCAGGCGCGCTCCGCCCTGCGAGGTATTGGGCAGCACCAGGGCAAACTCTTCCCCGCCGTAGCGCGCCGGCAAGTCCGATGGGCGGCTGCTGGCATTGCGAATGGTCTCCGCCACTTGGCGCAAGGCTTCATCACCGTCCAGGTGACCGAAGGTATCGTTATAGGTCTTGAAGAAATCCACATCGATCATCAGCAATGACAACTGCAGCTGGTCGCGCATGGCTCGACGCCATTCCAGCTCGAGGTATTCATCAAAATGCCGGCGGTTCGACAGCCCGGTCAGGCCGTCGGAATGCATCAGGCGTTGCAGCACCAGATTGGTATCCAGCAACTGCTGCTGGCTGACCCGCAGCGCGCGGTAGGCCGCATCGCGCTGCAACAGGGTCATGTAGGAACGCGAGTGGTAGCGAATGCGCGCCACCAGTTCGATGTTGTCCGGCAGTTTCACCAGGTAATCATTGGCGCCGGCGGCAAACGCCGCACTTTTGATCAACGGGTCTTCCTTGGTGGAAAGGACAATGATCGGAATATTCTGCGTGGCTGGATGGTTGCGGTATTCGCGCACCAGGGTCAGGCCATCCAGGCCCGGCATCACCAGGTCCTGGAGAATCACCGTCGGCTTGATGCGGATCGCCTGGGCAACCGCCTGGTGCGGGTCGGCGCAAAAGTGAAAGTCGATATTGTCCTCCAGGGCCAGACCTCGCCGCACGGCTTCGCCGATCATCGCCTGGTCGTCGACCAGCAACACCATGGCGGCGTTTTCGTCGGTCTTGAAGTCGTCGAGCTGTAAATCATTCATTTGCGGTCACCTGAATCACTATCTGCAAGCCAGGACAGCGAGCGGTATCGGTCATTATGCGAATACCTCCAGCAATCGTGGCGCAATTCTGTCCAATGGGCGAATTTCAACAGCGGCATCGATGGCCGCCGCCGCTTTGGGCATGCCATACACCGCAGAGCTCGCCTGATCCTGAGCGATGGTCAGATAGCCCCGCTGACGCATCAATTTGAGTCCTTGGGCGCCATCACGCCCCATGCCGGTCAGCAAGACGCCGACGGCATCGCCATTCCAATGGCGGGCGACGCTTTCGAAAAACACGTCGATAGACGGCCGGTAAATCTCGTTCACCGGTTCCGCCGTATAGGCCAGCGTGCCGTTTTTCAGCAGCCGGATATGATGATTGGTGCCCGCCAGCAGCACCACGCCGCTTTGCGGTGGCTCGCCCTGACGGGCCAGGCGCACAGGCAGGCCCGAGGCGCTGCTCAACCACTCGGCCATGCCGGCGGCGAACACCTGGTCTACGTGCTGCACCAGCACAATGGCCACCGGGAAGTCTCGGGGCAAGCCCTTGAGCAGGATTTCCAGCGCTGCCGGGCCGCCCGCCGAAGACCCAATGGCGACCAGTCTCTGACGCTTGCCTGTAGCCCGCTGGGGCGGCGGCTCCGAACGCACCTGGCTGCCGCGCTGGCCAATCAGCCAGCCAATGTTGAGGATCTTGCGCAACAATGGCGCCGCTGCATCTTTCGGATCGCCAACGCCCAGCGCCGGTGTATCCACCACGTCCAGGGCGCCATGGCCCATGGCTTCGAACACGCGGCTGACGTTCTGCTGCCGATCCACTGTAACGATGACGATAGCGCAGGGTGTTTCGGCCATGATTTGCCGAGTGGCCTCCACGCCATCCATCACCGGCATGATCAGGTCCATCAGGATCAGGTCCGGAGTCAGTTCAGCACAGCGCTGCACCGCCTCCAGACCGTTGGTGGCAACCCAAACCAGCTCATGGGCCGGCTCCAGGCTCAGTGCCCGGCGCAGGGCCTCGACCGCCAGCGGCATGTCGTTGACGATGGCGATCCTCATACCCTGGCGCCTCCGATCAACTCGACCACCGCATCCAGCAGGGCATCGTCATGGAAGCTGGCCTTGGCCAGATAGTAATCGGCACCGGCATCCAGGCCCCGGCGGCGATCTTCCTCGCGATCCTTGTAGGACACCACCATCACCGGCAGCGACTGCAGGCGAGTATCACGACGCAACAGTGTGACCAATTCAATACCGTCCATGCGAGGCATATCAATGTCGGTAATCAGCAGGTCGAAGTCTTCCGAACGCAAGGCATTCCAACCATCCATGCCATCGACGGCGACCGCTACGTCATACCCACGGTTAAGTAATAGCTTGCGCTGCAATTCGCGCACGGTAAGCGAGTCATCCACCACCAGAATCCGCTTGCGTGTCACTTCGGCGGTTTGCTGGGCACGTCGGGCGATACGTTCCAGGCGGCCGGTATTGAGCAGTTTGTCCACCGAGCGCAGCATGTCTTCGACATCCACGATCAACACCACCGAGCCATCATCCAGCAGCGCGCCGGCGGAGATGTCCTGAACCTTGCCCAAGCGCTCATCCAGCGGCAGCACCACCAGTGTGCGCTCGCCAATGAAGCGCTCTACCGCAATGCCGTACACCACGTCCCGCTCACGGATGACCACCACTTTGAGGGTGTCATCGCTGGCTGGTCCGGCTGGGCGCTGCAGCAATTGGTGGGCCGCCACCAGACCGACGTGCCGGCCCTCGTGCCAGAAATGCTGACGCCCTTCCAACTGCACGATTTCGTCGGGCGCAAGATCACACATGCGTTCGATGTGCGCCAAGGGAAAGGCATAGGCCTCTTCGCCCACTTCCACCACCAGGCTGCGCACCACCGACAGGGTCAGAGGCACTTCCAGATGGAACCGACTGCCCTGCCCCGCCGTTTGCTCCAGCACCACTGCGCCGCGCAACTGGCGGACCATGTGCTGTACCGCGTCCAGTCCCACGCCGCGCCCGGAGACTTGCGTGACCTTATCGCGCAGACTGAAGCCCGGCAGGAACAGGAACGTCAGCAATTCTTCCTCGCTCAGGCGCAAGGCGGTTTCCAGCGGCGACAGATTGCGATCGACAATCGAGCCGCGCAACCGCTCAAGATCGACGCCATTGCCGTCGTCGCTCAACTCCAGCACCAGCAGACCGGCCTGGTGCGATGCGCGCAGGCGAATCACGCCTTCGGCCGGTTTACCCGCCAGCAGACGCTGTTCGGGCATTTCAATGCCGTGGTCGACGGCATTGCGCAATAAATGGGTCAGTGGCGCTTCCAGCTTCTCCAACACGTCGCGATCGACCTGGGTCTTTTCGCCTTCGATTTCCAGGCGCACCTGCTTGCCCAGGCTGCGCCCAAGATCCCGGACCATCCGCACCTGCCCGGTCAGCACATCGGCAAACGGGCGCATGCGACAGGCCAGCGCGGTGTCATAGAGTACTTGTGCGCGTTGCCCGGCGTGCCAGCCGAACTCATCAAGTTCGGCGGTCTTTTCCGCCAGCAACAACTGGGCCTCGCTCAGCAAGCGGCGGGAGTCGGCCAGCGCTTCCTGCGCTTCCAGGCTCAAGTTGAGGTTCTTGAGCTGGCCGTCCAGGTTGTCCAGGGCACGGGCGCTGTTGCTTTGCACCCGCTTGAGGCGTTGCAGGCTGGCCAGATAAGGCTTGAGACGCTGGGTTTCAACCAGAGATTTGCTGGACAGGTCCAACAGACTGTTCAGGCGTTCGGCCGTGACCCGCAGTACCCGCTCGCCACCTTCGGTCATGCGTTTGCTCTGTGGCGGCACATCACTGCTGACCGATGCGCTGCTCTCTGGCGACAGCGCCAACGGCTCCTCCACCGTGGGGATTGGCTGCGGAATCGGTGCCGGTGCTGGCGCCTTCGCGGCGGGTTGCGACGGGTCGAGCAACTGCTCCATCAAGGCCACGTAGGATTCGATATCCGCGTGGCCGACGGTATTACCCGGCGTGGCAATACGCATGAGCAAGTCGGTACCTTGCAACAGTGCGTCGATATGTTCGGGCTGCAGGTAGAGCCGGCCTTCCTGGGCGCTGACCAGACAATCCTCCATGACGTGGGCGACGCTGACGCCAGCATCCACGCCGACAATCCGCGCCGCGCCCTTGAGGGAATGAGCGGCGCGCATACAGGCTTCAAGCTGGTCGGCCTGGGTCGGATTGCGCTCCAGCGCCAGCAGGCCGGCGCTGAGCACCTGGGTCTGGGTGTCGGCTTCCAGGCTGAACAGTTCCAGCAGCGAGGCATCGCGCATCTGGTCGGGGGTCATGTGAGACTCCGAGTCACGGCGGACAACAGTTGAACCTCGTCCAGCCAGCGCAGGCTGCGACCTTTGAATTGCAATACACCCTGGGTGTAGCGAGCGCTGGCCTGGGTGCCGGAGGCCGAGGCGGCCTTCAACTCGCGTTCATCAATGGCGTGGATGCCGTCCACTTCATCCACCGGCACCACCACCGGGCCGTCCTGCGCCGCGATAATCAGCATTCGCGGCATGATCCGTGCGCCACTCGCACCGCCGCCCGTACTGTCCAACCCGAGTAACTCCACCAGGGACAGGCAAGCCACCAACGCACCCCGTACATTCGCGACGCCAAGCAATGCGCGAGAACGCTGGTGGGGCAAGGAATGGATCGGCTGCAACGGCGCGACTTCCACCAGGCAGCGCGTGGCAATGCCCAGCCATTCCTCGCCCAGGCGAAACATCAACAACGAACGGGTGACCACATCTGCCTGCGCCTCTACCGGCGTCATGCCATGCCGGTCGTCCTGCTGCAAGGCATAGCGATCCAGCAGACGGGTAGCGGCGGCGGAATACACCGAGCAGTTGCGACAGTGAATATGCTCGACCAGCAACGGGCAGGATTTATCACCGTGGATGCCGATACGGTTCCAGCAGTCGTCGATCGCCTGGGTATCGGTCAGCGTCAGGCCTGTGTCCATGGCGTCAGAGCTACTCATCGTTCACGCTCACTGTCAGCGGCTCGCTCGCTGCGGGCGGCCCGTGCTTGCAAGCGACGGGCCCCCGCGGTATCACCCTGGGACTCCAGCAGCGTAGCCAAGTGCAGCAAGGTCTGCTGATGCTGGGGCTCCAGGTACAAGGCTTTTCGATAATAACCCTGGGCTTCCAGGGAGCTGCCGGCTACGTCACTGAGCAGGCCCAGCCAATAGAACACCTGTGCCGATGGCGGATGACTCTGCAAGTAATGTTCGCAGGCGGCACGCGCCTCAAGGCTTTTGCCTTCGTTGGCCAACGTGGCGATCTGCCCGAGCAAGGCGCCCGCGTCCGACTGCACGGGCGCGGGCCTGATCGGCTCCACCGGCGCGATCGAGGTACTGAAAGGCCGGGGTCGCTCGGCAACAGGCGCTGCGCTACGGCGCAACACCGGCGTCGGTAGCGGTGCAAAGACCGGCTCGGGTACCGGCGCTGGTGCGACCTCGGCGTGACGACTGAAGGCGAAGGATTGCGCGACACCAATCGAGCGCATGCCCAAGCGCCCCAACAGGCTGCCTTCGGCAGGACCGATAAAGAGCACACCCTCGACATGGGTCAGGCCTTTAAGCACCTCGAACACCTGTTTCTGGGTCGCCTGGTCGAAATAGATCAACAGGTTGCGGCAAAACACAAAGTCATAGGTCGGCTCATTGGCCAGCAATTGCGGATCCAGCAGATTGCCGACTTGCAGGAACACTTGTTCACGTACCCGGTCGGCAATCCGGTAGCCGTCATCCTGAGCACTGAAATGCCGCTCGCGGTACCCGATGTCCTGGCCGCGAAACGAATTCTTGCCATACACCCCGCGTCGCGCGCGCTCTACCGACAACGGACTGACGTCCATGCCCTGGACCTTGAACTGGTGCGGAGCGAGACCGGCATCGAGCAAGGCCATGGCGATGGAATAGGGTTCCTCACCCGTCGAACACGGCAGGCTGAGGATACGCAGGGCGCGCAGGTGCTTGATCTCGGCCAGGCGCGCGACCGCCAGCCGGGCCAGGGTGGCAAAGGACTCGGGATAGCGGAAAAACCAGGTCTCGGGAACGATCACCGCCTCGATCAATGCTTGCTGCTCGTCAGCGCTGGTTTGCAGGCGCTGCCAGTATTGATCGGCGCTCAGTCCTTGCAGTGCCTGGCTGCGCTGGCGCACGGCGCGTTCGATGATCGCTGCGCCAACCGACGCAACGTCAAGGCCGATGCGTAGTTTAAGGAAATCGAAGAAGCGTTGGTCACTGCTCATTGCGCCTCCCCAGCGGCCAGGCCGGGCGCAAAGAGCATGGCGCGGACGTCTGCCGTCAGCAGATCGGCGACACCGATCCACTGCATCAAGCCCTGTTCATCTTCGCGCACCGGCCCCAGATAAGGCGCCTGGCGATTGTCCAGTCCGTAGGGTTGGAAATCCGCGGGATCGCAACGCAGGGTGTCAGTCGCCTGCTCGAGAACCAACCCCAGCCAGCAGGACTTCTGCGAAGGTTCCGGTGGGTAGTTGACCAGCACCAGCCGCGTGCTGGTGCGAGCCTGGGCCAACACGCCAAAGGTCAGGGCACTGAGGTCGATGACCGGCACCATGACACCGCGATGCGCAAAGATCCCGGCCACCCAGGCGGGAGCATGGGCGATCGGCTTCAATGGCAGGCGCGGCAACACCTCGGCCACTTCCGTGGCCTTGAGGGCATAGCGCTGGTTGCCGATGCGGAACACCAGGAACAATGCCTTTTTCGCGGCCGTAACGGCACCACGTCTAGCCGCCAACTCGCTCATCAGACTTTGAAACGCGACACGCCGCTGCGCAGACCCACCGCGACCTGGCTCAATTCATCAATGGCAAAGCTGGCCTGGCGCAGGGATTCCACGGTCTGGCTGCTGGCATCACCCAATTGCACCAGCGCATGGTTGATCTGCTCGGCGCCGGTGGCCTGGGCCTGCATGCCTTCGTTGACCATCAGCACCCGCGGCGCCAGGGCCTGGACCTGATGGATGATCTGCGACAGCTGTTCGCCCACCTGCTGCACTTCGAACATGCCACGGCGCACTTCTTCCGAGAACTTGTCCATGCCCATCACGCCCGCCGACACCGCCGACTGGATTTCACGGACCATCTGTTCGATGTCGTAGGTCGCCACGGCGGTCTGATCCGCGAGACGGCGCACTTCGGTCGCGACCACGGCAAATCCGCGTCCGTATTCCCCGGCTTTCTCCGCCTCGATCGCCGCGTTGAGTGACAACAGGTTGGTCTGGTCGGCGACCTTGACGATGGTCACCACCACTTGGTTGATGTTACCGGCTTTCTCATTGAGGATCGCCAGCTTGGCATTCACCAGATCCGCAGCGCCCATCACCGAGTGCATGGTTTCCTCCATGCGGGCCAGGCCTTGCTGACCGGAACCGGCGGCCACCGACGCCTGATCGGCAGCCGTGGAAACTTCGGTCATGGTGCGCACCAGATCCTTGGAAGTGGCAGCGATTTCGCGGGAGGTGGCCCCGATTTCGGTGGTCGTCGCCGCCGTTTCGGTGGCGGTAGCCTGCTGCTGCTTGGAAGTTGCCGCGATCTCGGTCACCGAGGTCGTAACCTGGACCGACGAACGCTGGGCCTGGGAAACCAGCGCGGTGAGTTCGCTCATCATGTCGTTGAAGCCGGTTTCGACCGCCCCGAACTCATCCTTGCGGTCCAGATTCAGACGCTTGCTCAGATCGCCCGTACGCATGGTCTCCAGGATATCGACGATACGCTTCATCGGCGCCATGATCGCTCGCATCAACAACAGGCCACACAGACCCGCGGCAAGAACTGCCAGGATCAGCGAAACGCCCATGTTTATTTTGGCGGCTGCCACCGCATTGTCGATAGACGTGGTGGCTTTATCCGCGAGCTGTTTGTCTTCGCTGATGATTTCGTTGAGTTTGGTGCGTCCCGCGGACCAGGCCGGCGTCAGTTGTTCGCTGAAGATTTTACGCGCCTCGGCGTCTCTGTCGGCTTCATGCAGCGCGAGGACTTGGGCGAGTACCTTGTTGTAGTCCTGGCGCAGGACCTCGAAGGCCTTGAACTGAGTTTGATCGCGGCCCTGGCTGATGGTCTGTGCGTAGCTGGCAATGTGCTGATCAAGGCGCGCCTCGAAAGACTTGTAGTCTTCCCGGTCGGCGTCGGAAAAGCCCTGGCTTTCTCGAAAGCCGATCAACTCCTGGGTTTTCTGGTAGCTGTCGACCCAGGCGCCACGGATCATCGAACTGAAAAACACCCCAGGGATCGCTTCGTCCTTGACCGCATGCACATTCACTTCGACCTTCAGCAACCGTGAATACGAGACCACAACCATCAGCAGCATGATCGCGATAATGACCGCAAAGCTCGCCAAAATGCGTTGGCGCAAGGTCCAGTTCTTCACAGTATTTCCTCAAGGGCCGATCAAATGCCGAGGAGTATAGCCGAGCCAGTAACATCATTTATCAATGGCTTGTGGACCACGTCTCAAGGGATACAAAAACACCCCGCAGCCATGACGCATGCGGGGTGTCCGAGAGAACGCTACACCATTCAGACGCTGGCTTCGCGCACCTGTTTTTCCAGCTCGATCTTCAGGCCCGGCTCCAACTTGAGCTGGCGCGCCAGTTCATCCAGGTAAGACTTCTCCATGAAGTTCTCTTCATCCACCAGCATCACGCTGGCGATGTACATCTCGGCGGCCATTTCCGGCGTGCTGGCGGCACGGGCCACGTCGGTGGGATCCAGCGGTTTGTTGAGTTCGGCATGCAACCAGTGTTGCAGTTCCCGGTCGTTGTCCAGCTTGGTGAACTCGCCTTCGATCAACGCTTTTTCGCGTTCGTCGACATGGCCGTCGGCCTTGGCCGCAGCCACCAGGGCCTTGAGAATCGCCTGGCTGTGCTGTTCGACTTGAGCCGGCGGCAGGCGGTCCAGGGTTTGCGGCTCGCCCCGGGGGGCGCCTGCCTGCTGCGCCTGCCAGTTGCCGTAAGCCTTGTAGGCAATCACCCCGAGAGCCGCAAGCCCACCGTAGGTCAGGGCTTTTCCGCCAAACTTGCGAGCTTTCTTGTTGCCCATCAACAAGCCCATGGCTCCGGCCGCCAACGCGCCACCGCCGGCTCCGCCGAGCAGGCTGCCGAGCCCGCCACCACCACCGAGCAACCCACCCAGCGCGCCTTTTTCATCGCCTTTGCGTTGGCCGCCGGCCTTGTTTTGCAACATATCCTGGCCCGACTTGAGCAACTGGTCGAGCAATCCACGGGTATTCATTCGTAGTCTCCACAGACATGTGTTGATAGGACAATAGGCCTCCAGCGTAAAACTAAGTGCCAAAAAGCCCCGCACTAGAGTGCTTCCAGATGTAACGCAGCCGCCCTGGAAAAGTGCGATCACCCGTGGCGGGTCTGACACGTCTTGTTTCACATACAAGGCCATCACACTGCCATCAATGAATTTTCCTTCTTCACCGAACGGCTTAAGCTATTTGGCATCTGTTAAATGTCCATTGCGTTTGGCCGAAGGCATGTCCGAACCGTTCTTTTTGATCCGACACGTGCCAGGAAAGGCACGGGATTGCTCACGACAGGTTGTATTATGCATCGCAGGAATTTGCTCAAAGCGTCCATGGCCATCGCTGCCTACACCGGGCTCTCGGCCAGCGGCCTGTTGGCCACCCAGGCCTGGGCCGCGACTCGTACAGCCGATGGCGATGCCAAGGCATTCGACTTCGACTGGCTCAAGCACCAGGCCAGGCAATTGGCCGGCGAACCGTACCGGGACACCCGGCAAGTGTTGCCGCCAACGCTGGCAACCATGACGCCGCAGAACTTCAACGCCATTGGTTATGACGCCAATCATTCGCTGTGGAAAAACCTCGACGGCCAACTGGATGTGCAGTTTTTCCACGTCGGCATGGGTTTCAAAACCCCGGTGCGCATGCACAGCGTCGACCCGAAGACACGTCAGGCGCGAGAGGTTCACTTCCGCCCCTCGCTGTTTAACTATGAGAAAACCACGGTCGATACCCGGCAACTCAAGGGTGACCTGGGGTTTGCCGGGTTCAAGCTGTTCAAGGCACCGAAACTCGACCGCCACGATGTGGTGTCTTTCCTCGGCGCCAGCTATTTCCGCGCCGTGGATAACACCGGTCAGTACGGCCTTTCTGCCCGCGGCCTGGCCATCGACACGTACGCAAACAAGCCCGAGGAATTCCCCGACTTCACGCAGTTCTGGTTCGAGACACCGGCCAGGGACAGCACGCGTTTCGTGGTCTACGCCCTGCTCGACTCACCGAGCGCCACCGGCGCTTACCGCTTCGACATCGACTGCCAGGCTACCCAGGTGGTCATGGCCATCGACGCACACATCAACGCCCGTAGCGCCATTCAGCAAATGGGGATCGCGCCGATGACCAGCATGTTCAGTTGCGGGACGCATGAGCGACGCATGTGCGACACCATCCACCCGCAGATCCACGACTCGGATCGCCTGGCGATGTGGCGTGGCAACGGCGAGTGGATCTGCCGTCCGCTGAACAATCCGGCGACCCTGCAATTCAATGCCTTCGCCGACAACAACCCGAAAGGGTTCGGCCTGCTGCAGACCGATCATGAATTCGCCAGCTACCAGGACACCGTCGACTGGTACAGCAAGCGCCCGAGCCTGTGGGTGGAACCAACTACCGCATGGGGCGAAGGCTCTATCGACCTGCTGGAAATTCCGACCACCGGCGAGACCATGGACAATATCGTCGCTTTCTGGACCCCGAAAAAACCAGTGGCGGCCGGCGACTCCCTGACCTTCGGCTACAAGCTCTACTGGAGCGCCCTGCCTCCGGTCAACACGCCGCTGGCGCAGGTCAACGCCACGCGTTCCGGCATGGGAGGATTTACCGAGGGCTGGGCTCCGGGAGAGCATTATCCCGAGGTGTGGGCGCGCCGCTTCGCCGTGGATTTCAAGGGCGGCGGCCTTGATCGCTTGCCCGAAGGCACGGGGATTGAACCGGTGATCACCTGCTCCCATGGCGAAGTAAAGGACTTCAGCGTGCTGGTCCTCGATGACATCAAGGGCTACCGCATTCTCTTCGACTGGTACCCGACCAGCGACAGCGTGGAGCCGGTGGAGATGCGCCTGTTTATTCGCAGCAACGAGCGCACCTTGAGTGAAACCTGGTTGTATCAGTACTTCCCGCCAGCCCCGGACAAACGCACCTACACCTGAGGTAAAACGCTCCCACGCGCATTGCCGCGTGGGAGCGCCGCCAGCGCTCTAGAACCGCGACACGTTCTTCATGGCGCCAACCAGGTAACGCATTGCCATCTGATCGCTCTTGCTCAAGGCGCGATAACTCTCCAGCAATTGCGCCTCATCCGAACTCAACCGCCGGCCCTGCAACCACCCTTTGCGGTTGAACAAGAACACCAGAACACCTGCTACACCACTGGGCTTGGCCATGGATTGTTTCTCCGAGCAATAAACGACATTTCCTGAAGCCCATAAGCCTGTGCGGTAAAGCACAAGGCCTGATCGGACACACAGCGATGCTGACTTCCTGGGTCAGAAACCCGCCTTACTTCAAGCGTAGAAACTATCCATGGCGCTGGTGAGATTTTTTAGAGTATTCACTTAAAAAATCACCTTGAACCAAGAGCCTGCAGAAAATTCTTACAGCTGGATTAACCGGGTCGCGGCGTCGCTACATCTGCCCAAGGTCGCTGCACGCGCCCAGAAAAAACCCACCGGCCAGCGGTGGGTTTGAGTGACAGGCGAGGGTCATCAGTCGCGCAGGTCCGACTCGTGAATCGGCTGATCGCGATGGGTCGCTCGCTGATACTGCGCCGGCCAGACTGCCGTGCGCCCACCCAGGTCATCGTCGGCATGCAACGGCCAATACGGGTCACGCAGCAATTCACGGGCGAGGAAGATCAGATCGGCCTGGCCGGTACGCAGAATGTGCTCGGCCTGGGCCGGTTCGGTAATCATTCCCACAGTGCCGGTGGCCATGCCCGACTCCTTGCGCACGCGCTCGGCAAAGCGGGTTTGATACCCGGGGCCTGTAGGAATTTCTGCGTTGGCCGCGGTGCCGCCGGACGACACGTCGATCAGATCGACGCCCAGGTCTTTCAACCGTCGCGCCAGTTCCACGGTTTCGTCCGGGTTCCAGCCGTCCTCGACCCAATCGGTGGCCGACACCCGCACAAACACCGGCAAGTCTTGCGGCCACACGTCACGCACGGCCTCGGTGACTTGCAGCACCAGGCGGATACGGTTTTCAAAGGAGCCGCCGTACTGGTCCTGGCGCTGGTTACTCAGGGGCGATAGAAACTGATGCAACAGATAACCGTGCGCCGCATGCACCTCCACCACCTTGAAGCCGGCGGTCAAGGCGCGTTTGGCGGCAGCCACGAAATCGTCAATGAGTGTCTGGATTTGCCCTTCATCCAGCTGCTTGGGGGCCGTGTGCTGCGGATCGAAAGCGATCGGCGAGGGACCGATCGGAACCCAGCCGCCCTCTTCGGGTTTGACGCTGCCGTGCTTGCCGATCCACGGCCGATGGGTGCTGGCCTTGCGCCCGGCGTGGGCCAGTTGAATGCCTGCCACGGCGCCCTGGGCGTTGATAAAACGGGTGATGCGTTGCAGGGGCTCGATCTGCTCATCGTTCCACAGCCCCAGGTCCTCGGCGGTGATACGGCCATCGGCGGTGACCGCGGTGGCTTCGGTAAAAACCAACCCGGCGCCGCCCACCGCTCGACTGCCAAGGTGAACGAGGTGCCAGTCATTGGCCAGGCCATCCACGGCGGAGTACTGACACATAGGCGACACGGCAATACGGTTGAGCAGGGTCAATTGACGCAGGGTGTAGGGTTCGAGCAACAGACTCATGGGGCACCTCTTCTCATATCCGGTGGGCATAGGCTCCAGGGTTCTGTCTGACCGATACGCGTGACAAGAAGATGATAAGCCCGTCCCCTGCGGGCAGAAAAAGACACGTTCACAAGACCAATCACACAGAGCTTAGAGACTAGTCGACAACCGAGGATTGCACAGGGTTCAGCGGGGTTCGATGTGCGCGATCATCAGTTGCACGGTTTCCTGGCCACGGAATTCATTCACGTCGAGTTTGTAGGCCAGTTCCACCCAGCGAATGGTCGGGTTCGGCCAGACCTCGCGGTCGATACCGAAGGCAATGCCGTCGAGCTTCACCGAGCCGCATTCGCTCTTGAGCACGACTTTGAGGTGACGCTCGCCCACGACGCGCTGTTCCACCAGTTGAAACACACCGTGAAACAAGGGCTCGGGAAAGTGCTGACCCCAGGGCCCGGCGTGGCGCAAGGCGCGGGCCAGGTCCAGGTGAAACTCTTCCACCGCGAGGGTGCCATCGGACAGCAGGCGCCCGGTCAGGTCTTCTTCACGCAACTGTCGGCGCACCTCGGCATCGAAGGCTTCGGCGAACAGCGGGAAATTCGCCTCAGGCAGGGTCAGGCCCGCCGCCATGGCATGACCACCGTACTTGGCGATCAGGTTGGGATGCTGGCTGGCCACTACGGCCAGGGCATCGCGGATATGAAAACCTGGCACCGAACGCCCTGAGCCCTTGAGCAGGCCATCACCGGCATCGGCAAAAGCGATGGTCGGGCGGAAATAACGCTCTTTCATGCGTGACGCCAGAATGCCGATCACCCCTTGATGCCATTCCGGATCGAACAGGCACAAGCCGAACGGCATCGATTCCACCGGCAAATCCTTGAGCTGGGCCAGCGCTTCGCGCTGCATGCCTTGCTCGATGGATTTACGGTCCTGGTTCATGCCATCCAGTTGCGCGGCCATTTCCCGCGCCATGGCGAAGTCGCTGGTGAGCAGGCATTCGATCCCCAGGCTCATGTCATCCAGGCGGCCGGCGGCGTTCAGGCGTGGCCCAAGAATGAATCCGAGGTCGGTGGAGGTGATGCGGGCGTGATCGCGCTTGGCCACTTCGAGGATCGCCTTGATCCCCGGCCGGGCGCGACCGGCGCGAATCCGCTCCAGGCCCTGATGGACCAGGATGCGGTTGTTGGCATCCAGCGGCACCACGTCGGCCACGCTGCCCAAGGCCACCAGGTCCAGCAGTTCGCCGATGTTCGGCTGTGGCGCGTGGTCATACCAGCCAAGGCTGCGCAAGCGCGCGCGCAACGCCATCAGCACGTAAAAAATCACCCCGACGCCGGCCAGCGCTTTACTGGGAAACCCGCAGCCGGGCTGGTTCGGATTGACGATGGCGTCGGCCGCCGGCAATTCATCACCGGGCAAGTGGTGGTCGGTGACCAACACCTTGAGCCCGGCCGCCTTGGCCGCCGCCACGCCTTCGACACTGGAGATACCGTTGTCCACGGTGATCAGCAACTGCGGCTCGCGCTGCAAAGCCACCGCAACAATTTCCGGGGTCAAGCCGTAGCCGTATTCAAAGCGATTGGGCACCAGGTAATCGACATGCGCCGCCCCGAGCAAGCGCAGGCCGAGCGTCCCCACGGTGCTGGCCGTGGCACCGTCGGCGTCAAAGTCGCCCACGATCAGAATCCGCTGGCGTTGCTCCAGGGCCGTCACCAGCAGATCCACGGCAGCGTCGATGCCCTTGAGCTGCTGATAGGGAATCAGCCGCGCCAGGCTTTTATCCAGCTCGGCCTGTGACTGCACACCGCGTGCGGCGTAAAGGCGGGTCAACAGCGGTGGCAGTTCCCCCAGAAAGGGCAGGACGGCGGGCAACGGACGAGGATCGATACGCATGGGGTGACGAGGACTTCTCTAATGACAGATAAAAATTTGCCCCTGCAGGAGCGAGCTTGCTCGCGAAAAAAACAGAGAACGCCTCG
This sequence comes from Pseudomonas sp. GQ91, assembly GCF_059758795.1. NCBI lineage: Bacteria > Pseudomonadati > Pseudomonadota > Gammaproteobacteria > Pseudomonadales > Pseudomonadaceae > Pseudomonas > Pseudomonas sp. GQ91. Next base: position 98,400 of record NZ_JCAXED010000003.1, on the reverse strand, counting down.
GGGTGCCCGATTGCCGGCGTTATCGTTAACGATCTTCGCGAGCAAGCTCGCTCCTACAGGGGACGTGTTTGGTTTCAGCCGCGCTCGCCCACCAGCCACTGAAGCTGGACTTCATGCTGGCCACGATCGTCGGTCACAAAGATCGTACCTTCACTGATCATCACATCCCACTTGATCACGCGGGGCATGTCCTTGGCCAGGGTTTCGAGGATTTCCTGGGGCACGGCCGCGATGTGTACGTTTTTCAGGTTATTGGCCACCGGCACCACTTTACCTTCCCATACGCGCAGGCTGCCGTAGGCCAGCAGACTGGTGCGTTCAGTGCGACGCGAACACCAGGTCAGGCGATCCGCATCCGGCTGACCGACTTCGATCCAGTGCAATACTCGATCATCCAGGCTTTTTTCCCAGAGGGCTGGTTCGTCTACATCTGACAGACCACGACCAAACGCCAACTGCTCGTTGTACCAAAGGGCGTAGGCCAACAGACGCACGGTCATGCGCTCTTCGGTTTCCGAAGGGTGACGGGCGATGGTTTGCTTGACGCTCTCGTACACCGAACGATCGAGGTCGGTCAGGTTGAGTTCAAACTTGTAGGTCGTGGACGGCTGGGCCATGAACGGACTTCTAGAGACAGGAAAAGGCGGCCAGTCTAACCGATGCCGGGGTCATTCAACGAATCCTGCACTGCATCAGGGTTGTCGCCGGATCGATTGCCTATGTTAAAAAGCAGTACATACCTGCCCGACACTTGTAAGGATCCTTATGTCGCTTAACGCCAAACCGCTTGCCGGCCTGAAAGTCATCGAATTGGGCACCTTGATCGCCGGCCCGTTTGCCTCGCGTATCTGCGCGGAGTTCGGTGCCGAGGTTATCAAGGTTGAATCCCCGGACGGCGGCGACCCGCTGCGTAAATGGCGCAAGCTGTATGAAGGTACGTCCCTCTGGTGGTTCGTCCAGGCACGCAACAAAAAATCGCTGACCCTGAACCTGAAACACCCCGACGGCCTGGCGATCCTCAAACAGGTGCTGGCGGATGCCGACATCCTGATCGAGAACTTCCGCCCCGGCGTGCTGGAGAAGCTTGGTCTGGACTGGGACACCTTGCACGCCCTGAACCCGAAACTGGTGATGGTGCGTCTCTCCGGCTTCGGTCAGACCGGGCCGATGAAGGCACAACCCGGTTTCGGCGCGGTGGGCGAATCGATGGGCGGCCTGCGCTATATCACCGGTTTCGAAGACCGTCCGCCGGTGCGTACCGGCATTTCCATCGGTGACTCGATCGCCGCGTTGTGGGCGGTGATTGGCGCCTTGATGGCCTTGCGTCACCGCGAGGTCAATGGCGGCCTGGGACAAGTGGTGGATGTCGCGCTCTATGAAGCCATCTTTGCCATGATGGAAAGCATGATTCCCGAGTTTGATGTCTTCGGCTTTATCCGTGAGCGGACCGGCAACATCATGCCGGGGATTACTCCGTCCTCGATCCATACCAGCGCCGACGGCAAACATGTGCAGATCGGCGCCAATGGCGATGCGATCTTCAAGCGCTTCATGCTGCTCATCGGTCGTGAGGACTTGGCCAACGATCCCGCCCTGGCCAGCAACGATGGTCGCGACAGCCGTCGTGACGAGCTGTATGGCGTGATCGATCGCTGGGTCAATTCACTGCCGCTGGAGCAGGTGATGCAGCAGTTGAACCAGGCCGAGGTGCCAGCCAGCCGGATCTACAGCGCCGAAGATATGCTCGGCGATCCGCAATTCCTGGCCCGGGAAATGTTCCTCAAGGCGCAATTACCGGATGGCAAGGACTTCAAGATGCCCGGCATCGTACCGAAGCTGTCGGATACCCCCGGCGGGTGCGAGTGGGTCGGGCCGCAACTGGGGGAACACAACACCAGCGTGCTCAACTCACTGGGCTACGATGACCTGGCGATCAGTCGCCTGCGCAAGGACGGCGCGATATAAAGCGCGCGCTTCTTCAAGGAAACAGCCGCGCCCTGACAAATCTCGGGCAAAAAGAAACCCCGAGCAGTGGGGAGACAACTCGGGGTTAAACGTGGCCTACAAAGACCAGTACAACAAGCTACAAGCACCGGAGCACAATGCTTGATCCTGTTGTAAAAAATCAGACTGGCCTTGCTGTAGGAAGTTTCCCAATAAAAATAATTTCATGCGAGAACGCTGGCGCGGGTCTGGGCTGCATTGCGCAACGCTGCAATGACCGAAGGTTCCAGGCGTCCTTCAGCGATTTTAAGATCACGGTGCAGGCAATCCACCACGTCAACCCACTCGCGCTTGTCGACCAATTGCGCGCGATTGACTTCCCGTTCGACAACGATAGCGCCGGCCGGATTCTTCACGGTCACCAGACACTCACCCTGCACACCAGAGCTGGTCAGCGTAACCTGATAAGGGCTCAGCGCTTCACCGAGCAATAGGCTGATACTTTCCATCTCGATCACCACTTAATTGGAAAACAAAAATGTCGCCAAAGTGCAGACATTCAAGTGACCTTCGCGCACAGCAGAAAGTTCGCTTTATGACGCAGCACTGTGCTGAGTCAAACGAGCATGCACGGCGAAGATGACAGAGAGAAAACAGGCGTGGGAGAGGTCGCTGAAACCTTGAGCGGGGGCGCAAACCAGCCCCTCAAAACAAAAGGCTGTACAACCTTTGTGGTGAGGGGGCTTGCCCGGGGGTCTTGACTGAACAGGGTCTCGGAATCAGAGCGGCTTGCCGCGATTGCCGTGCTGACTGACAAAGGCCTGGACGGTGCCGAGGTCATTGGCCAAGACCGTGCAACGCTCCTCACGCTCGAACAGATCCGCCAGGTGCGACGGCAGTTCCAGGGCCTTGCCGACGCCGGCCTTTTCCACGGCTTCAGGGAATTTGACCGGGTGCGCGGTGCCGAGGACCACCATCGGGATGTCCAGGCTACGACGGCACTCACGCGCCGCCTTGACGCCAATGGCGGTGTGCGGGTCCAGCAGCTCGCCGGTCTGGGCGTAGACTTCAGCGATGGTTTCGCAGGTCTCGGCGTCGTCCACCGCCAGCGAGTCGAACAGCTTGCGGGTTTCGGTCCAGCGCTCTGGGTCGACGCTGAAACCACCACCTTGCTTGAAAGTGTCCATCAGGTCGGCCAGGGCCGCACCGTTGCGCCCGTGCATATCGAACAGCAGGCGTTCGAAATTCGACGAGACCATGATGTCCATCGACGGCGACAAGGTCGCGTGCAGGGTTTCCTTGACGTACTGATTACCGCTCATGAAACGGTGCAGGATGTCGTTGCGGTTGGTGGCGACGATCAACTGGTTGATCGGCAGGCCCATGTTGCGCGCCAGGTAACCGGCGAAGATATCGCCGAAGTTGCCGGTCGGCACCGAGAACGACACCGAACGCGCCGGGCCGCCCAACTGCAGGGCAGCGTGGAAGTAGTAGACGATCTGGGCCATGATCCGCGCCCAGTTGATCGAGTTCACCGCCACCAGGCGTGTGCCCTTGAGGAAACTCTGGTCGGCAAAGCTGGCCTTGACCATTTCCTGGCAGTCATCGAAGTTGCCTTCGATGGCGATATTGTGAATGTTCTCGCCAAAGAGGGTGGTCATCTGCCGGCGCTGCACTTCCGACACACGGTTATGCGGGTGCAGGATGAAGATGTCGACGTTTTCGCAGTGCTTGCAGCCTTCGATGGCCGCCGAGCCGGTATCACCGGAGGTGGCACCGATGATCACCACGCGCTCGCCGCGCTTCTCCAGCACGTAGTCGAGCAAACGACCGAGCAATTGCAGGGCGAAGTCCTTGAACGCCAGGGTCGGGCCGTGGAACAGCTCCAACACCCACTCGTTACCGTTCAGTTGACGCAACGGCGCGATGGCATTGTGGGAAAACACGCCGTACGTCTCTTCCAGGATCTTCTTGAAGTCCGCATCCGGAATACTGCCGGTGACGAACGGGCGCATGACCCGGAAGGCCAGCTCGTGGTATGGCAGGCCAGCCCAGGAGGCGATTTCCTCGTGGGTGAAACGTGGCAGGTTTTCCGGCACATACAGGCCGCCGTCCGTGGCAAGGCCTGCCAGCAGGACATCTTCGAAATTCAGGGCCGGTGCCTGGCCGCGGGTGCTGATATAGCGCATAGGGGCAAACCTTCGGTTTGGGCTGCAAGCTTCAAGTTGCAAGCTACAAGTTAAAGCGGTCGGCCTTGACTTGCAGCTTGAAGCTTGGCGCTTGCCGCTGAATTAATTCAAATGTTCGACGCGAATCCTTACGACCGGCCCAACCACGCCCTGCAGCGCTTCGAGGGCACGGATGGCATCGTTCATGTGCTGCTCCAGTACACGGTGGGTCAGCAGGATCATCGGGACCAGGCCGTCGTGTTCTTCGACTTCCTTCTGCATGATCGACTCGATATTGATCCCCCGCTCCGACAGGATGCTGGCTACTTGAGCCAACACGCCAGGGTGATCCTTGGCCTGGATGCGCAGGTAGTAGGAGCTTTCGCAGGCTTCGATCGGCAGGATCGGATGCGCCGACAGCGAATCCGGCTGGAAGGCCAGGTGCGGCACGCGGTTCTCCGGGTCGCTGGTCATGGCACGAACCACGTCCACCAGGTCGGCGACCACTGACGAAGCGGTGGGCTCCATGCCGGCGCCAGCGCCGTAGAACAGGGTCGAACCGGCCGCATCACCATTGACCATCACGGCATTCATCACGCCATTGACGTTGGCCAGCAGGCGGTCGGCCGGGATCAGCGTCGGGTGTACACGCAGCTCGATGCCGCTGGCGGTGCTGCGAGCCACGCCCAAGTGCTTGATGCGGTAGCCCAGGGCTTCGGCGTAGTTCACATCAGCAGTGGTCAGCTTGGTGATGCCTTCGGTGTAAGCCTTGTCGAACTGCAGCGGTATGCCAAAGGCGATGGAGGCCAGGATGGTCAACTTGTGGGCGGCGTCGATACCTTCGACGTCAAAGGTCGGATCGGCTTCCGCATAGCCCAGCGCCTGGGCTTCGGCCAGCACGTCTTCGAAGGTACGGCCTTTCTCGCGCATTTCGGTCAGGATGAAGTTACCGGTGCCGTTGATGATGCCGGCGACCCAATTGATGCGGTTGGCCGACAGACCTTCACGGATTGCCTTGATAACCGGAATGCCACCGGCAACAGCGGCCTCGAACGCAACGATCACGCCTTTCTCGCGAGCCCTGGCGAAGATTTCATTGCCATGTACGGCGATCAGCGCCTTGTTGGCCGTGACCACGTGCTTGCCGTTTTCGATGGCCTTGAGCACCAGCTCGCGGGCAACGGTGTAGCCGCCCACCAACTCGACGACGATATCGATTTCGGGGTTGGTGGCAACGTCGAAGACATCGTTGGTAATCGCAATACCGGTCGTCTGGAACTGAGGCTTTGGCGTACGCATGGCAATTTGAGCAACTTCAATCCCACGCCCTGCGCGGCGGGAAATTTCCTCGGCGTTACGCTGAAGTACGTTGAAGGTTCCGCCACCGACGGTCCCTAACCCACAGATGCCTACTTTGACCGGTTTCACTGAAGAACTCCCCATGAAACGGCCGACTCAAGGTCGGCCGTGGAAAACAGCCGCACAACTGCGGCTCACTATTGATGACCCGCCGGCTGGCTGGCGGATCAAGATCGTCAAGGCTTGACGATACTGCTTATTTGGCACCCAGCGCCAGTTTGGCGACTTGTGGGGCAGGCTGGTAGCCCGGAATGACCTGGCCGTCCGCCAAAACGATGGCCGGCGTACCGTTCACGCCAATGGACTGGCCCAGGGCGAACTGCTTGGAAACCGGATTGGCACACGCGGCCGCCTTGATTTCCTTGCCATCGACCATCTTGTCCATGGCCGCCTTCTTGTCAGCCGAGCACCAGACCGCTTGCAACTGTTTGTCACCCGGCGAACCCAGGCCCTGGCGCGGGAACGCCACGTAGCGGACTTCCACGCCCATTTTGTTCAGCTCAGGCACTTCGGCGTGCAGCTTGTGGCAATACGGGCAAGTGGTGTCGGTGAAGACGGTGATGTGGGTCTTGGTCTCGCCAATGGCCGGATACACCACGGTTTCGGCGACCGGAATCGCGTTGATCAGCTTGGACACACCCAGGCGTTCGGCTTTCTCGGTGAGATTGACCGGCTTGCCGTCTTTCAGCTGGAACAGGTAGCCCTGGACAATGTACTGGCCGTCGGCGCTGGCGTAGAGCACTCGGCTGCCCTTGAGCTTGACTTCATACAGGCCAGCCATGGGGCTGGCGCTGATGCTTTCTACCGGTGTTTCAAGCTGGAGGCTTTCCAGGCTCTTACGAATCGTCTGCTCGGCGGCATTATCGGCGACGGCGAAGGTTGAGGCCAACGCAATGGCTGCGGCGGCAAAAATCTGGGTCAAGCGCATGGAAACTCCTGAAGGCAGATGCAGGGACGAAGATCAGGACACCGGTGCGGGACGCGGGTCGGGAATGTCCCCTTTGCAAACCGGCAAAGCCTACCACAGTTGGGCGCAACGGCAGACGCCGGTGGGAAAATAGGCACGTTTCAGCCCCTCGGGTGATGCTTGGCATGCATCTCCTGCAAACGCGCGCGCGCCACATGGGTATAGATCTGGGTAGTGGACAAATCACTGTGCCCCAGCAGCATTTGCACCACCCGCAAATCCGCGCCGTGATTGAGCAGATGCGTGGCGAATGCATGGCGCAACGTGTGCGGAGACAGCGACTTGCCGATCCCGGCGACCTTGGCCTGATGCTTGATACGGTGCCAGAAGGTCTGGCGGGTCATCTGCTCGCCACGCTGGCTGGGAAACAGCACATCGCTCGGACGCCCGCCCAGCAACTCGCCGCGGGCATCGCGCATATAACGCTCAACCCAGACAATGGCCTCCTCGCCCATCGGCACCAACCGTTCTTTGCTGCCCTTGCCCATGACCCGCAACACGCCCTGGCGCAGGTTGACCTGTTCCAGGGTCAAGCTGATCAGTTCGGTCACCCGCAGCCCACAGGCGTACAGCACTTCAAGCATGGCGCGGTCGCGCTGACCGATGGCTTCACTCAGGTCGGGGGCGGCCAACAGGGCTTCGACGTCGGCCTCTGACAGGGACTTAGGCAAGGGCCTGCCCAGTTGCGGCATATCCACTTGTAAAGTGGGATCGACGGCGATCAACTTCTCCCTCAGCAAATAGCGATAAAAACCACGCACACCCGAGAGAAAACGCGCCGTAGAACGCGGCTTATAATTCTGCTCGAGGCGCCAGGCCAGATGGTCAAGAATCAATTCGCGACCGGCGTTGATCAGTTCCAGATGCTTTTCCTGAAGCCAACCGTTGAACAGGGCCAGGTCACTGCGATACGACTGGCGGGTGTTATCCGACAGGCCTTTTTCCAGCCACAGGGCGTCGAGGAAGCGGTCTATCAGCGGGTGATCGATGGCGGGCATGGGGACTCGGGCAGATGACTGGGGTGTCTGGTAGATCCTATCGCGAGCAAGCCCGCTCCCACACGGGTTTTGTGTCGTGCCCGTGTATCGCTGGCAACGATGATCAATGTGGGAGCGGCTTGCTCGCGATAGCCGCGACTCGATTTCAGATCAATCCACAAACCCAGGCAGCACCGGCACCGGCCGCTTGTCGGCATCAATCGCGACAAAGCTGAACACACCCTGGATCGCCTTCTCGCGGCCATCGGCACTCATGCTCTCGACAAACACTTCGACTTCGACCTTGAGGCTGGTATTGCCCACCTTGATTACCCGCCCGATCAACTCGACGATGGAGCCCGCGGGTATCGCATGATTGAAATCAATGCGGTCGGTAGAAACCGTGACCAGCGGCAAACGACAGAAACGTGTGGCGGCGATGAACGACACTTCATCCATCCACGCCAGGGCGGTGCCGCCGAACAAGGTGTTGTGATGGTTGGTGGTCGGCGGGAATACAGCTTTGGTGACGCGGGTGACTGAGAGATCGGTACGACGCTGGATCTCTTCGAGGCGGCTAGTCATGAACAAGTACCAGGGCAATGGGCAAATGACAGGCAACAAAAAAGCAGCCCGTAGGCTGCTTTTTTCTGCATCGGAACGCTGGACTTAAGCCAGTTTTTCCTTGATGCGCGCTGCTTTACCGGACAGGTCACGCAGGTAGTACAGCTTGGCTTTACGTACGTCACCGCGACGCTTGACGGCCATGCTGTCGATTTGCGGGCTGTAGGTCTGGAAAGTACGCTCTACGCCAACACCGTTGGAGATTTTACGAACAGTGAAAGCACTGTTCACACCACGGTTACGCTTGGCGATTACCACGCCTTCGAACGCCTGCAGACGCGAACGGTCGCCTTCCTTCACTTTCACCTGAACGACAATGGTGTCGCCCGGGGCAAAGGTAGGGATCTCTTTGGTCATCTGCTCTGCTTCGAGTGCAAGGATGATTTTGTTAGTCATGCTGTGCTCCTAAGGTAAGTCGTCGGACCTACCATCGATACGTTGTTAACTATCGTCCCGCGCGAGGATGTATTCCTCGAGCAGCTTCTTCTCTTCTCCAGAAAGCGAGCGGCTTTCCAGAAGATCGGCGCGTCGTTCATAGGTCCGACCAAGGGACTGCTGTAAACGCCAACGCCGGATGTGTGCGTGATTGCCACTTAGCAATACGTCGGGAACACGCTGATCCGCATACACCTCCGGTCGGGTGTAGTGCGGGCAATCCAGCAAACCATCCGTGAAGGAATCCTCCTCCGCAGAGTCCACATGCCCTAAAGCTCCAGGCAGCAGTCGTGTAACCGCATCTATCAGGACCATCGCCGGCAGCTCGCCGCCAGACAGGACATAGTCCCCAATCGACCACTCTTCATCGACATGAGCTTCAATAAAACGCTCGTCAATGCCTTCATAGCGACCGGCAATCAGGATCAGTGCTTCCTCATTCGCCAGTTCGCGTACCGCCGACTGATTCAGTTGACGGCCTTGAGGGGACAGGTAAATCACCTTCGCCTTCTCCCCGGCTGCTGCCTTGGCCTGAACCAGTGCATCTTCCAGGGGCTTGATCTTCATCACCATCCCCGGGCCACCGCCGAAGGGGCGATCGTCCACAGTGTGATGTCGATCTGTCGTGTAGTCTCGCGGATTCCAACAAGTCAGCTGCAAGAGCCCTTGTTTCACCGCCCGACTGGTGATGCCGTACTCGCTGATGGCGGAAAACATCTCGGGAAACAAACTGATCACTTCTACGCGCAAATTAGCCACGCTTAGAAGTCCGCATCCCATTCCACCTTCATCTCGCCCGCGACCAGGTCGACGGCCAACACACATTGCTCCGTATAGGGCAACAAGCGTTCGCGATCATCCAGGCTGCCAGCGCAAGGCTTGACCACCATTACATCATTGGCGCCGGTTTCCAGAAGATGATCGATTTTCCCCAGCAATTGCCCGAGTTGATCAATAACCTTCAGACCTTCCAGCTGGTACCAGTAGTACTCGCCGTCGGTCAATTCAGGGAACAGGCTGCGCGGCACGCAGATCTCATAACCGGCCAGAAGACGCGCTTCTTCACGATCATCAAGACCCTTGAGCTTTGCGACCAGGAACTTGTCGTTCCCGCGTCCGCTGACCAGCTCGACCTGTTTCACACTACCTTCGCGCTTGAGCGTCCAGGTCTTGTACTGCAACAGGTTTTCAGTTGGATCAGTAAAGGAATACACCTTCACTTCGCCGCGAACGCCGTGAACAGAGTAAATCTTGCCAATAACGATCAAATCATCAGCAATAGCAGGCGTCGCGTTCATATTGCTCAGGCCGCAGCCTTAGCAGCGTCCTTCAGCAACTGAGCAACGCGCTCAGAAGGTTGTGCACCAACGCTCAGCCAGTAGGCTACGCGCTCTTGGTTCACGGACAGACGGATTTCCTGACCACGGGCAACAGGGTTGAAGAAACCAACCTGTTCCTTGTGCGAACCGTCACGCGGGTTGCGGCTGTCGGTTACGGTCAAGTGGTAAAACGGGCGCTTTTTGGAGCCGCCAAGGGCAAGACGGATTGTTAGCATGTGAACATCGTTCCTGTAGTCGGTGCTGCAAATCTAAATGCACAGCGGGCGTAGGTGCCCGAAAGGCCGCATATTCTAAGGAATATCCGGACTTTTGCAAATGTCTTTTTCTGGCGCCTATCAGCGTGCCATTCAGATCTGCTATAGAGCCGTCGGTTAAAACGGCGAGTCAGCTCCCGCCGTGGGCGGGTTTGCTGGAGAGCCCACGTTGCCGTGGACAGCGCCGGCATGACTGCCGGCGCGAATTTTTTACATCTTCGGCATGCCGCGACCAGGCATCATTCCGCCCATGCCGCGCATCATTTTGGCCATACCGCCCTTGGCGGAGAACTTCTTCATCATCTTCTGCATCTGCTTGTGCTGCTTGATCAAGCGACCGATATCCTGCACCTGGGTGCCGGAACCCATGGCGATCCGACGTTTGCGCGAACCACTGATCAGCTCAGGGTCGCGGCGCTCGGCCGGGGTCATGGAATTGATGATGGCTTCCATCTGCTTGAACTGTTTCTCTGCCGCGCCCTGGGCATTGCCCATTTGCGCCAGGTTCACGCCACCGATGTTCGGCAGCTTGTCCATCAAGCCTCCAAGCCCCCCCATGTTCTTCATTTGCTGCAACTGATCACGGAAGTCTTCGAGGTCGAAGCCCTTGCCCTTCTTCAGTTTCTTGGCCAGCTTGTCGGCCTTGTCCTTGTCGAGCGTCTGTTCGGCCTGCTCGATCAGGCTGAGCACGTCGCCCATGCCGAGGATACGCGAGGCGATCCGCTCGGGATGGAACGGCTCGAGCGCTTCGCTCTTCTCACCCATACCGATGAATTTGATCGGTTTGCCAGTGATCGCACGTACCGACAATGCGGCACCACCACGGGCATCACCGTCGACCTTGGTCAGGATCACACCCGTCAATGGCAGCGCATCACCGAACGCCTTGGCGGTGTTGGCCGCATCCTGGCCGGTCATGGCGTCGACCACGAACAGCGTCTCGACCGGGTTGATCGCGGCATGCAGCGCCTTGATCTCGCCCATCATCTCGTCATCGATATGCAGGCGACCGGCGGTATCGACGATGACCACGTCGATGAACTTCAGCTTCGCTTCTTTAATAGCAGCGTTGGCAATGTCGACCGGTTTCTGGCTCAGATCGGACGGAAAGAAGGTCACGCCGATTTCGCCGGCAAGCATTTCCAACTGCTTGATGGCCGCCGGACGGTAAACGTCGGCCGAAACCACCATCACCGTTTTTTTCTTGCGCTCTTTAAGGAAGCGCGCGAGTTTGCCGGCGGTAGTGGTTTTACCCGCGCCCTGCAAACCGGCCATCAGTACGACCGCCGGCGGCACGGCGCTGAGGTTCAGGTCTTCGTTGGCCGCGCCCATCAGGCTTTCGAGTTCGGCCTGGACGACCTTCACAAAGGCCTGGCCCGGCGTCAGGCTGCGGGACACTTCGGTGCCGACCGCACGCTCCTTGACCGAGTTGACGAAGTCCTTGACCACAGGCAAGGCCACGTCGGCTTCCAGCAATGCCATGCGCACTTCGCGCAGGGTATCTTTAATATTGTCCTCGGTCAGCTTGGCCTTGCCGGTGACATGGCGCAGCGTCTGCGAGAGACGGTCAGTCAGATTTTCAAACATGCGCGATCCTTTCAGGCCCTATTCATCGAAATGCAATGGTAGACCGAGGTAATGGCGGCCCAGGCTGTGATAAATCGCTATTAAAAACAGCGCTTGGCGAGCCTGCGGCGTGGGCAGGTCGCGGATTATAGCGAAGACTGCCGTCATGCACACCCGCTGTCTGGCCCGGTGGTCTTTCGTGGAACGCAGGTGTATGCCAAACTCAGCGGCTTTCGGGCTTGCCTAACAGGACTTATGCTCTCTTTGCCACCCAGTTTGCTACCCAGTCTCGCCGCCGCATTCTTGTACGCCGCTGCGACCCTCTATCAGGGTACCCGTCTTGCCCAACGCACCAGAGCGGACAAACGCCTGCTGGCAGGTCTTGGCGTCTTCGCCCTGATCGCACACACCGCCAGCCTGTTTACCCACCTGATGACGCCGGTCGGCCTGGGCCTGGACTTTTTCAGCGCCGCCAGCCTGATCGCCGCCGCGGTGATTGCCCTGACACTGCTGGCCTGCACGCGCATCCCGGTGGAAAACCTGCTATTGCTGCTCTTTCCCCTGGGAATGCTGACGGTGCTGCTGGCGCAATTCGCCCCCACCGGCACGGTACAGGTGATCGATGAAGAGCCGGGCATCCTGGCGCATATCCTGTTGTCGATCCTGGCCTACGGCATGTTCACCATCGCGGTGTTCCAGGCCTTGCTGTTGCTCCTGCAGGATCACCAGCTCAAGCACAAGCACCCGTCCGGGCTGATCAAGAACTTCCCGCCGCTGCAAACCATGGAAAGCCTGCTGTTCGGCTTCCTCTGGGCCGGTTGGAGCCTGCTCTCGCTGTCGCTGATTTCCGGCTGGCTGTTCGTCGAAAACCTGTTCGCCCAGCACCTGGTCCACAAGACGCTGCTGGCATGCCTGGCCTGGATAGTGTTCAGCGTGCTGCTGTGGGGTCGCAACCGCCTGGGCTGGCGCGGACACAAAGCAATCCGCTGGACCCTGGCCGGTTTCTGCTTGCTGATGCTGGCGTATTTCGGCAGCAAGCTGGTCCGCGAATTCATCCTGCATATCTGACGGACCGCGATCATGCACAATTTGCCCCTGGAGCCGATGTTCGCGGTAGTGGCCCTGCTGGTTTTATGGTCGGCGCTGTTTACCGCCATCGAAGCCGCCCAACACCATCTGCTGGCCCTGCGCCCCGGTACACGCCAGGGCGACAAAGCCGCGGCCCGGCTGAACTTTCCCCGCAACAGCCTGATTCTGTGCAACACCCTGTGCCGCGCCGTGGTGGTGATTCTCTGCACCCTGCTGGCGATCTATGCCTGGGCCGAAAACGGTCCGTGGCTTGGTTGGCTGATTTCCAGCGCCACTTTGCTGATACTGGCCGACTATTTGCCTCGCACCCTCGCCACCCGATATCCCCAAACGGTGCTGGGCTTTGGCAATACGTTGCTGGCGGTACCCTTGAAGATCCTCTACCCGCTGGCCTGGCTGCTCAACGGCGTCAGCCTGTTGCTGTTGCGTCCGTTTGCGCGCAGATCCGGGATCGTCAAACAGAGTGACGAGCCGCAGCCTGATCACGCTGACGAACAGGCATCGGACGCGGCCGAAAACCGCATGCAAGGCTTGCCGGGCATCCATGCCCTGGACAACATCACGGTCAACGACATTCTGGTGCCGCGCAGCGAAGTGGACGGCATCAACCTCGACGACAGGCTCGAGAACATCCTTGAACAACTGCGCAGCAACCAGCGCACGCGCCTGCCGGTGTTCCACAGCGACATCAATCAGGTCGAGGCGGTACTTAACACCCGGCAGGTCCAACATCTGCTGCCGGATGCCAGCCTGACCAAGGAAGCCCTGCTCGCGGCCTGCCATGAACCGTATTTCGTCCCGGAAAGCACACCGCTGCAACTGCAATTGCTGAACTTCCACAAACAGCAACGCCGCCTGGGCATGGTGGTGGACGAATACGGCGAAGTGCTGGGCATCGTCACCCTGGAAGACATTCTCGAAGAGATCGTCGGCGAATTTGAAAGCGAGCAAAGCCTGGACAATCCGCTCATCCAGCCGCAGCCGGATGGCCGCTACGTGATTGACGGTGCCGTATCGATTCGCGAACTGAACAAATGCCTGGGCTGGCACCTGCCCAGCGACGGCCCCAAGACCCTGAATGGGCTGGCGACCGAAGCGCTGGAGACCATTCCGGACTGCGCGGTATGCGTGAAAATTGGCCGTTACCGCCTGGAAATCCTTGAAACCGAGGACAACCGGGTGAGCAAGGTGCTGATCTGGCATACCGGCACGCTGCCGATGGCGGTTTAGACCAAAGATCCGTGCCCGAGGCCTTGTTTGATCTTCGGCGCCCTTCCTATAATCCCGCAGGCTTACCCAAGCCCCGCCCGACCGCGTGCTACCCGCACTGAGCGCGTCCAGGCAGTGCTTTATCGTGTCTGACCGGTACGCTCCGATCCCGAGCCGCCCCGCGCACTACCCTGATCCATGGGTGTTCGACCAATAATAATTCGCGCCAAGCGCGCAACGACCATCAGGGGTACGTCAATGAGCACCACCTATAACGAGGCCGCATCCGCCGCGCCGCTCAACTCGACCCGCCGTGTTGCAACCGCGAGCATTGTCGGCACCGCCATCGAGTTCTACGACTTCTATATCTACGCCACGGCCGCCGCACTGGTGATCGGCCCGGTGTTTTTCCCGCAAACTTCCGGCACCGCGCAGATGCTCGCGGCGTTCCTGACCTTTGGTATCGCCTTTATCGCCCGGCCATTGGGCTCGGCACTGTTCGGCCACTTCGGTGACCGGATCGGGCGCAAATCGACGCTCGTGGCGTCCTTGCTGCTGATGGGCGTCTGTACCACGCTGATCGGCTTGCTGCCGGGCTACGACACCATCGGCGCCTGGGCGCCGATCCTGCTTTGCGTGCTGCGCTTTGGCCAAGGCCTCGGGCTGGGCGGGGAATGGGGTGGCGCGGCGTTGCTGGCGACCGAAAACGCACCGAAGGGCAAACGCGCCTGGTTCGGTATGTTTCCGCAGTTGGGGCCCTCCATTGGTTTTCTCGCCGCCAACGGCCTGTTCCTGATTCTGGCCATGAGCCTGAGCGACGAGCAATTCCGTAGCTGGGGCTGGCGCATTCCGTTCCTGCTCAGTGCCGCGCTGGTCATGGTCGGCCTGTACGCACGACTGAAACTGCACGAAACCCCGGTATTCGCCAACGCCGTCGCCAAGCAGAAGCCGGTGAAAGTGCCGCTGGTGGAGCTGTTCAGCCAACACTGGATGCCAGTATTGCTGGGCGCGGCGGCGATGGTGGTGTGCTATGCACTGTTCTATATCACCACCGCATTTTCCCTGAGCTACGGCGTGACAACACTGGGCTACAGCCGCGAAACCTTCCTCGGCCTGCTGTGCTTTGCGGTGTTGTTCATGGGGGCGGCGACGCCGCTGGCGGCCTGGGCCAGTGACCGTTATGGTCGCAAACCGGTGCTGATCACCGGCGCGGTGCTGGCCATTCTCTCGGGTTTCACCATGGAACCGTTGCTGACCCACGGCTCGACCTGGGCGGTGGCGCTGTTCCTGTGCCTCGAACTGTTCCTGATGGGCGTGACCTTCGCACCAATGGGCGCGCTGCTGCCGGAGTTGTTCCCGACCCGCGTGCGATATACCGGCGCGTCAGCGGCGTATAACCTGGGCGGGATTGTCGGCGCATCGGCGGCACCGTTCTTCGCGACCAAGCTGGTGGCGATGGGTGGCCTGAGTTATGTCGGCGGGTATGTATCGGCGGCAGCGCTGTTGAGCCTGATTGCAGTGCTGTGCCTGAAAGAGACGCGGGATAATGATTTGAATCGCGTCGCCTGATAGATCGCTATCGCGAGCAAGCCCGCTCCCACATTGGATCATCGTTGCCAGGCTATAAGGGCACGACACAAAACCAGTGTGGGAGCGGGCTTGCTCGCGATGCTTTTAGAGTTCTACAACCACAGCCTGCGAAGCACGGGTCGCCTTGGCCCGCGCCGCGTCAATCGACTCATCGCGCGCCAAGGCCACGCCCATGCGGCGCTGGCCATTGACTTCTGGCTTGCCAAACAGCCGCAACGCGGTATCCGGCTCGCTCAAGGCAGCGCCGAGATTGGCGAACGCGGTCTGGGTCGACTGCCCTTCCACCAGGATCACCGACGAAGCCGACGGCCCGAACTGACGGATCAACGGAATCGGCAAGCCCAGAATCGCCCGCGCATGCAGGGCGAACTGCGACAGGTCCTGGGAAATCAACGTCACCAGCCCCGTGTCGTGCGGACGCGGCGAAACTTCGCTGAACCACACCTGGTCGCCCTTGATGAACAGCTCGACACCAAACAGACCACGGCCGCCCAGCGCTTCGGTCACGGCTTTGGCGACACGCTCGGATTCGGCCAACGCAACCGGGCTCATGGCCTGCGGCTGCCAGGATTCCTGGTAGTCGCCCTTCTCCTGGCGATGCCCCACCGGCGCGCAGAACGTGGTGCCACCGATGTGACGCACGGTCAGCAAGGTGATTTCGTAGTCGAAGTCGATAAACCCTTCGATGATCACCCGCCCCTTGCCGGCACGGCCGCCTTCCTGGGCATATTCCCAGGCTTTCTGCACGTCATCGGCACTGCGCAACAGGCTCTGGCCCTTGCCCGACGAACTCATCACCGGCTTGACCACACACGGGAAGCCCAGGTCTTCGACGGCCTTGCGGTAGTCTTCCACGGTGTCTGCAAAGTGATACGGCGAGGTCGGCAGGTCCAGCT
Source organism: Pseudomonas sp. GQ91 (assembly GCF_059758795.1). Lineage (NCBI taxonomy): Bacteria > Pseudomonadati > Pseudomonadota > Gammaproteobacteria > Pseudomonadales > Pseudomonadaceae > Pseudomonas > Pseudomonas sp. GQ91. The sequence goes on along the minus strand of NZ_JCAXED010000003.1, from coordinate 81,982 downwards.
CTTCAGCGGCCAGGCGACGGATGCCTTCGCGGTTCATGGTCAACTGCGCCGCACGGGCGGTGGGGATCACGGTGAAACCTTCGGACTCCAGCTCCACCAGGGTGGCGGTGGCGATGGCTTCGATTTCCGGAACGATGAAGTCCGGTTTTTCAGCTTCGATCACTGCACGCAGGGCGGCGCCGTCGAGCATGTTGATCACATGGCTGCGATGGGCAACCTGCATCGCCGGCGCGTTGGCGTAACGATCCACGGCGATCACTTCCACGCCCAGGCGCTGCAGCTCAATTACCACTTCCTTGCCCAACTCACCGCAGCCACACATCAATACACGGGTCGCGGTGGGCGACAATGGAGTTCCGATTCGGGTCATCACAGGTCCTCAGGGCAGCGGATCAGGGGGGAGAAAGGCCGGCATTTTACATGAACCACGGCAATTGGCCTCAGTTGGCGACACGCTGGCGACGCAGACGCCAGGCCATCGCCAGCCATACCACGCTCACCCCGGCAAATTTCGAAGCCAGGGCGGTACCGACCACGACGGGCGTGAGCGCGCCAATCATGCCGAAGAAAATGAAGGTATCGAGGGGAATGCTCAGCGCCGAACTGAGCCACAACCGGTCGTGCAACGGGCGCTTGGTGATACTGAACACCAGCCAGTCGATGCATTCGGACACCGCGAACGCCGTGGCGCTGGCGAATGCGATGGATGGATCGGAGGTGATGTAGGACAGCACCAACGCCACCAACATGGCGATAATCGCGCCATGGCCGAAGCGGGTTTGCACCATGTCCCGCAGGATAAACACCAGGCCGCCCCAGGCGGACCAGATGACATCCAGGTGAGGGGCGGTGGAAAAGGCGAAGTTGATCAGCACGACGCTGCTGATGTAGGCAATCAGAAAGAGCATGAGGCGAGGGACCCGTGAGCAAGGGGCACAGGGTACTTCACATTTGGAAATATGTCGTCTGGGAGGGCCTCTTCGCGAGCAAGCCCGCTCCCACAGTTGACCGCATTCCTACAGGTTAAACACGGTCAGGCTTGCTCGCGAAAGCGGTGGCTCAGGCGCCAGACTTCCTGGGTAACATCCACACCACCCCACTCGCCACCGCCCGCTCATGGCACAAACCCAGCACCGCCCTGCGCTCGGCATTGTCCATCAGCCCCCAACGGGTAATTTCCGCAGCGGTGCGCTGGCAGCCGGTGCAGATATCGTCGTCATCCAGCGCACAAATGCTCACGCAGGGCGAAGCGACGGGGCGCTCGATCGGGTTCATTCTTCCTGCTCGACCAGGTCACGGGCATAGCGCTGGGAGTTATGCACATAGTGAGCAGCGCTGGCTTCGAGCATTCTTTTCTGCTGCTCAGTCAGTTCGCGCACCACTTTGCCCGGCGAGCCCATCACCAGAGATCCGTCGGGAATTTCCTTGCCCTCCCCGATCAGCGAGTTGGCGCCAATGATGCAGTTCTTGCCGATTTTCGCGCCGTTGAGAATGACCGCGTTGATACCGATCAAGCTGTAGTCGCCCACCGTGCAACCGTGAAGCATGGCGTTATGGCCGACGGTCACCCCCGTGCCCAAGGTCAGCGGGTAACCCATGTCGGTATGCATCACCGTGCCATCTTGAACATTGCTGTTCTTGCCGATCAGGATCAACTCGTTGTCGCCGCGCAATACCGCGTTGAACCAGACGTTGGCCCCCTCTTCCAACTTGACCCGGCCCACGAGCGTGGCATTCGGGGCCACCCAACTGTGGGGATGGGTTTCGACTCGGGCGTCGCCCAGGCGGTATTTCATGGTCTGTTCCTCACGGCGCGCCATACGAAACGATGGCTCAGGTATTGATGAAGCTTTTCGGCGGACGGTGCAGGCTGATGTCGGCATCGTCATACAGCAGGTTGATCAGCTCGACGATCATGATCGCCGTCAGGCCCCAGATCTTGTATTCACCAAATCGATAACTGGGCACGTACCAACTGCGCCCTTGGTAATCGATGCGATGCGTGTGCTCACGGGGATCCTGGCGGAAAAACTCCAGGGGCACGCTGAACACCGCGGCAATTTCAGCATCGTTGGCCAGGTATTCGACGTAATCGGGGATGACCCCCACATAAGGTGTGACACGAATGCCGTGCAGGGAGATCAACGGGCTCAACGGGCCGATCACTTCCACCAGGCCCGGTGGCAGGCCGATTTCCTCTTCGGCCTCGCGCAGCGCGGTGAAGACCAGGTCCGGGTCCTCGGGGTCACGGCGCCCGCCGGGAAACGCCACTTCACCGCCGTGGGTCGACAGTCCGCTGGCGCGCAGGGTCAGGATCAGCTCGGGTTCGTCACTGCGGGTAATCGGCACCAGCACGGCAGCCTCGGGGAAACGACTGTCAGTTTCCAGAGTGCGTGGTGTGTGATTGCTTACACGGCGAAGTAGCTCGTCCAGCATGAGTCATCTCGATCTGTTGACTACCTTGCATCATGCACCAAAGCGTGCGGACGCCCAAGCCCAAAACCCGGGCCGTGTCGCGAAACGACAACTTGCAGGGCAAAGCCCTGCACGCCAAGATAGGCACAGTCCCCAGGAACCCAAGCATGAATTTCTGCAGCCAGTGCGGCAAACCGGTCACCCAACGCATTCCCGAAGGCGACGCACGCTTGCGGCATGTCTGTGACCACTGTCAGACCATTCACTATCAAAATCCCAACATCGTCGCTGGCACCGTACCCGTCTGGGGCGAGCAAGTGCTGTTGTGCCGTCGCGCCATCGAGCCGCGCCTGGGCTACTGGACCCTGCCCGCCGGGTTTATGGAGAACGGCGAGACCGTTGAACAGGCGGCGGTACGCGAAACCCTGGAGGAAGCCTGCGCCAGAGTCCGCGACCTGAATATCTACACCTTGATCGACGTGCCGCACATCAGCCAGGTGCATATTTTCTACCGCGCCGAGCTGATCGACCTGGATTTCCAGCCAGGCATCGAGAGCCTCGAAGTGCAGCTGTTCGATGAAGCCGATATCCCTTGGTCCGAGCTGGCTTTCCGCACCGTCGGACGTACTTTAGAATGCTTTTTCGCCGACCGTCGGCAACAGGTGTTTCCAGTGCGCAGCGAATCAGTGCCGCCGCTGACTCAACCGGCAAAATAACCCTCCCGGGCCGACTTCAAAGGGATATTGTTTCAATGCGTTGGTTGCTCGCTCTGTTCTGCCTTTCGTTTGTCAGCCTGTCATCGGCGTCCACTCTGGCCACCTTGGGCGGCAAGCCGGTCGAGAAAGTCCTGGTGCTCAAGTCCGCCCATCAGTTGCAACTGATCAACGATGGCAAGCCTTTCAAGACCTACCGTATTTCCCTGGGTAAAAACCCCAAGGGTCACAAACTTATCGAAGGCGACCGCCGCACGCCGGAAGGTTTCTACTGGATCGACTGGCGCAAGACCAGCGACCGCTTCAACCTGTCCATGCACATCTCCTACCCGAACATCAGTGACGCCGCCCGCGCCCGCCGCGAAGGGGTCAAGCCCGGCAGCATGATCATGATCCACGGCACGCCAGACAGCGAAGACTACCCGGAACAGTGGTTTCACACGCTGGACTGGACCGATGGCTGCATCGGCATGCGCAACGTCGACATGCGTGAAGTCTGGAGCCTGGTGAAAGACGGCACGATGATCGAGATTCGGCCGTAATCCTCGACCGCTGGTAAATTAATTCAAAAATATTTCCCTCCCCCGACACCACCCGCCGGTGAATACCAGTTCACTGCGCGGACTGTATAGCCCTGCGCGCAACAAAGACCTCTCTAATACCACTGAATACCGGGCACCATGAAAGGCCCCATAAACCATTGCGTGCACCGTTCTGGTCGCATTGACATGGTATTTAAGTGGTATTAATTTTCCGCTCAATACCGGGCGACAACACTCCAATAACCGCATCGGAAACCTGACAGATGAATCCCATCCTGGCCTTGCGCCCCGACGATAAACAATCCATGCCGCTGTACCTGCAATTGGCGCGCAAACTGGAAGCGGCGATCCATGCCGGCCAGTGGACCTCCGAACAGGCTCTGCCGTCGGAGCGCGTGCTCAGTGAGCAGTTGAGCATCTCGCGGGTCACCGCCCGCAAAGCCCTGGAAGTGTTGTTTGCCCAGGGTTTGATCCGTCGCAGTCAAGGTTCAGGCACCTTTATCACGCCACGCCTGGAACAACCGCTGTCACGCCTGTCGGGTTTCAGCGAGATGTTGCGCCTCAAGGGCTTTGTGCCCGGCTCCCAATGGCTGGAGCGCGATATCACCCCGCCGACCCACGAAGAACTGATCCGCCTGTGCCTGTCGACCAACGACAAGGTGGCGCGACTCAAGCGTTTGCGTAAAGCCGATGACACGGTGATGGCCATTGAAATGACTGCCGTCCCGGCCTCGGTGCTGCCGCAACCGCAGGCATTGGGCAGTTCGCTGTATGAATACTTCGAAAGCATCGGCAAGCCCATCGTCCGCGCCTTGCAGCATGTACAGGCAATCAATGCCTCGGACGAGTTCGCGGGCCTGGTGGGCATCGCGCCCGGCACCGCCATGCTGCTGATGACCCGTGTCGGTTACACCGCCGATAACACGCCGATTGAAATCACCGACACCTACTGCCGCAACGACTACTACGACTTCGTCGCAGAGCTGCGTCGGTACGACTTTGCCGCCGAACTGCGGCCCTAGAGAACTGCCCATGTCCGAAGACAATATCCTCACCCCCCAAGGCTGGTTTCGCGGCCGAGTGGTGCACCGGCACGGCAAGGTCAGCGCCATTGAAGGCGTCCCTTGCGACCCGGCCGATAACGAGCTGCCCTACCTGCTGCCCGGCTTTATCGACCTGCACGTACATGGCGGTGGCGGCAAAGACATCATGGAAGGCGCCGACGCCTTCGAGACCATCACCCGCACCCACGTGCGTTTTGGTACCACCTCGCTGCTGGCCACCACCATGACTGCGCCGGTGGAGGAAATCTCCAGCGTGCTCGGCCAACTCGGCACGTTCTGCGAACAGCGTCCTGCGGGCAGCGCGCGGGTGCTCGGGGTACACCTGGAAGGTCCCTACATCAATCCGGGAAAACTCGGTGCTCAACCTAACTTCGCCCACACCGCGCTGATGGCAGAAGTCGAGGAGTACCTGCGCCTGGCCCCGATCCGGGTGATCACCATCGCCCCGGAAATCGCCGGCCATGACGCGCTGATCCGCAGCCTCAGTGCACGCGGCGTGCGCATGCAGATCGGCCACACTTTGGGCAGCTATGAGGAAGGCGTGGCCGCCCTCGCCGCCGGCGCCACCAGTTTCACCCATCTGTATAACGCCATGAGCCCGCTGCATCACCGCGAGCCGGGCATCGTCGGGGCGGCCTTGGCCCATGCCCGGTACGCCGAGTTGATTCCGGACTTGCTGCACGTGCACCCCGGCGCCATGCGTGTAGCCCTGCGCGCGATTCCCTGCCTGTACTGCGTCACCGATTCCACGGCCGCCGCCGGCATGCCCGACGGCGAATACAAGCTGGGCAGCCACACCGTGACCAAATGCCTGGGCGGTGTGCGACTGGCCGACGGCACCCTGGCCGGCAGCACCCTGACCATGGATCAGGCCCTGCGCAATCTGGTGAAAATCGGTCTGCCTATCAGCGAAGCCTCGCAACGCCTGTCGCAATTTCCTGCGGACTATCTGGGCCTGGAAGAACGCGGTCGCCTGCAACCCGGCAGCTTTGCCGACTGCGTGCGCCTGGATCGTTCCCTGAACCTCACCGACGTAATGGTCGAAGGAGAAACCATTGACTTCAAAAATGCTTGAAGAGGCGCTGTCCTCCTGTGAGGCCGTCGAGGCTCAACTGCAACGCCTGGAACCGATGCTGGCGGACGTCGCCGGCCGTCTGCGCCGCCAACCGCCGCAAGTGGCGATGACCGTAGCCCGCGGCAGCTCGGATCATGCCGCCAGCTACTTTGCCTATCTGACCATGCAACACCTGGGAATCCCCGTGGCGTCGCTGCCGATGTCAGTGGTGACCCTCTCGCAATCGCCGCTGAAAGTCAGCGGCCAGGTGGCCTTTGGTTTCTCGCAGTCGGGACAGAGCCCTGACCTGGTCAACAGCCTGCGTGTATTGCGCAAGCGTGGGGCGTTGAGCGTTTCCCTGGTCAATGCCGAGGACTCGCCACTGGAGGCCGCGTGCGAATTCCACGTGCCGCTGTGCGCCGGACCGGAACGCAGCGTCGCCGCCACCAAGAGCTTTATCGCCACGTTGAGCGCCAGTGCGCAATTGATCGCTCACTGGAATCAGGAAGATCCGCTGCTCGAAGCCTGCCAAGCGTTGCCCGCCGGCTTGCGTGAAGCCGCGACCCAGGATTGGAGCCTGGCCATCGAAGCGCTGCGCGACTGCCAGCGCCTGATGGTGATCGGGCGTGGCGCCGGTTTTGCCATCGCCCAGGAAGCCGCGCTCAAGCTCAAGGAAACCTCGGCGATCCAGGCCGAAGCCTTCAGCAGCGCCGAAGTGCGCCACGGGCCGATGGCCTTGATCGACGATAACTACCCGCTGCTGGTCTTCGCCCCGCGCGGCGCCGAACAGGCGGGCCTGCTCACATTGGCCGAGGAGATGCGCCAACGTGGCGCCCGCGTACTGCTGGCCGCTCCCGATGATGTGGCCGAACGCGACCTGACCTTGAGTCGCGCCGAGCACCCCGCTCTCGATCCGATACTCGCGATCCAGAGCTTCTACGTGATGGCCGCCGGTCTGGCGCACGCCAGGGGCATGGATCCGGACCAGCCCCGTCACCTGAGCAAAGTGACCCGCACCCACTAAGTGGACTGCAGCGATTTCCTGATGAGAACCGTGCCCATGCCGAACAATAAAAACCACCTCACCCTCAGTGCGCCCTTGAGTGGACCCGTGCTGAAGCTGGGCCACGTCCCGGACGACGTCTTCGCCAGCGGCGCCATGGGCGATGGCATTGCCATCGACCCGCTTAACGATTGCCTGTACGCCCCGTGCGCGGGCACGGTGATGCATGTCGCCCGCACCGGACATGCGCTGACCATTCGCGCCGACAACGGGGCCGAAATCCTCTTGCATGTGGGCATCGATACGGTCGAACTGAATGGCGAAGGCTTTGCCTTGCTGGTCGAAAAAGGCGCGCGGGTCGGCAACGGCCAGGCCTTGGTACGCTTTGACCTGGACCGCATCGCCCGTCAGTGCAAAAGCCTTATCAGCCTGATCATCCTGACCAACGGCGAGCACTTCGAACTGCGGCCGATCAACCTGCAGACGGTAAAGCTCGGTGAGCCGCTGGTGCACATCTCGCCACGCAGCACCTCGGCCACAGCGGCGCTGCCCGTCGACCACGCCAGCAGTGAAGCCAGCGCCAGCATTCGCATCACTCACCGTGGTGGCCTGCATGCGCGTCCCGCTGCGCTGATCCGCAAGACGGCTCAAGACTTCAGCAGCCAGTCGCACCTGCATTTCGCCGGCAAGTCGGCCTCCTGTGACAGCCTGACCGGGCTGATGGGACTGGGCATCGGCGAGCAGGACGAGGTACAGGTCAGTTGCCGTGGCATGGATTGCGAAGCGGCCTTGCAAGCCCTGCTCGGTGCGCTGTCTGTGCCTGTCCACGAGGCTGCCCCCGCGCCAGTGGCCGTTGCCCCACGTCGCGCCCCCGCCGAAGCAGGGGTGTTGCAAGGCGTCTGCGCCGCGCCAGGACTGGTCTGCGGGCCCTTGTTCCGGCTGAACGGGATTGAGTTGCCAGCCGACCCGCGCAATCACGCGGTCGACGAACAGTTGCAGCATCTGGACGTTGCCCTGGAGCAGGTCCGTGGCGAAATCCGCGACACGTTGAACCAGGCACGTCGACGCAAGGACGAGGAAGAAGAACAGATTTTCGCCGCGCACCTGGCGCTGCTGGAAGACCCCACACTGCTGGAAAGCGCCACCCGCGCCATCGAACAAGGCAGCGCCGCCACCCATGCCTGGCGCGATGCGATCCAGGCTCAATGCACGGTGTTGCTGGACTTGGGCAAACCCTTGTTTGCCGAACGTACCAACGACCTGCGGGACCTGCAGCAACGGGTGCTGCGTGCACTGTTGGGTGAGGCCTGGCACTTCGAGTTGCCCGCGGGCGCCATCGCCGTCGCGCATGAATTGACCCCCTCCGACCTGCTGCAACTGAGCGAGCAGCAGGCCGTCGGTATCTGCATGGCCGAAGGCGGCGCGACGTCCCATGTGGCGATTCTTGCCCGAGGCAAAGGTTTACCCTGCGTGGTTGCACTGGGCGGGGAGGTGCTGGAAGTGCCGCAAGGCCAGCGCGTGGTACTGGACGCCAGCAACGGCCGCCTGGAACTGACACCCAGCGAAGCACGCCACGCCGAGGTCCAGCAGATTCGCCAGGCGCAGCAACTCAAGCGCCAGCAGCAACAAGCGCAGGCCCAGGCGCGCGCGCGCACCCTCGACGGGCTGGGTATTGAAGTGGCCGCGAACGTCGCGTCCAGCAACGAGGCGCTGCTCGCCTTTGCCAACGGCGCGGATGGTGTCGGCTTGCTGCGCACCGAGTTTTTATTTGTCGACCGTCGCACCGCACCCGATGAACAGGAGCAACGCCAGGCTTACCAGGCGGTACTGGATGCCATGGGCGACAAGCCGGTGATCATCCGCACCATCGACGTCGGCGGTGACAAGCAACTGGACTACTTGCCATTGCCCGTTGAGGCCAACCCGGTGCTGGGCTTGCGCGGCATTCGCATGGCACAGGTGCGTCCCGAACTGCTCGACCAGCAACTGCGCGCCCTGCTTCAGGTCAGCCCGTTGCAACGTTGCCGGATCCTGCTGCCGATGGTCAGCGAAGTCGACGAATTACTGCACATCCGCCAGCGCCTGGACCAGTTGTGCGTCGAGCTGGAACTGAGTCAACGCCCGGAGCTGGGGGTGATGATCGAAGTCCCCGCCGCGGCGTTGATGGCCGAACAATTGGCCGAACACGCGGACTTCCTGTCCATCGGCACCAATGACCTGTCCCAATACACCCTGGCGATGGACCGCGACCACGCGGGCCTCGCCGCTCGAGTCGATGCCTTGCACCCGGCACTGCTGCGACTGATCGCCCAGACCTGCAGTGGAGCCGCCAAACACGGGCGTTGGGTGGGTGTCTGCGGCGCGCTGGCGTCCGACCCGCTGGCGACACCGGCGCTGATCGGCCTGGGGGTCAGCGAGCTGTCCGTCAGCCCGCCGCAAATTGCCGAAATCAAAGACCGCGTGCGCCATCTGGATGCCGCGCAATGCCGGCAACTGAGCCAAGACCTGCTCAACCTGAGCAGCGCCCAGGCCGTTCGCCAAGCCTGTCATCACCATTGGCCGCTGAGCTGACAACAACAAGAAAAAAGGAGACACGCCATGTACCAACACTTTATCGAAGGCCTGCAACGCCTCGGCCGTGCGCTGATGCTGCCGATCGCGATCCTGCCGATCGCCGGCCTCTTGCTGCGCCTGGGCGATACCGACCTGCTGAACATCGCCGTGATGCACGATGCCGGGCAGGCGATCTTCGCCAACCTGGCGCTGATTTTCGCCATCGGTATCGCCGTGGGTTTCGCCCGCGACAACAACGGCACCGCCGGCCTCGCCGGTGCCATTGGTTACCTGGTGATGATCTCGACCCTCAAGGTGATGGACAGCACCATCAACATGGGCATGCTCGCCGGGATCGTCAGCGGCCTGATGGCCGGCGCGCTGTACAACCGCTTCAAGGACATCAAGCTGCCGGAGTACCTGGCGTTCTTTGGTGGACGACGATTTGTGCCGATAGTCACCGGTTTTACCGCTGTCGGCCTGGGCGTGATCTTTGGCCTGATCTGGCCACCGGTCCAGCACGGCATCAACAGCTTTGGCGCCTTGCTGATGGAAAGCGGCAGTCTCGGCGCGTTCGTGTTTGGCGTGTTCAACCGCCTGCTGATCGTCACCGGCCTGCACCACATCCTCAACAATATGGCGTGGTTTGTCTTCGGCAGCTTCACTGATCCGGTGACCGGCGCGGTGGTCACTGGCGACCTGACCCGCTACTTCGCCGGCGACCCCAACGGCGGCCAGTTCATGACCGGGATGTTCCCGGTGATGTTGTTCGGCCTGCCGGCGGCGTGCCTGGCGATGTACCGCAACGCCTTGCCGGAACGGCGCAAGATCATGGGCGGGATTTTCCTGTCGATGGCCCTGACGTCGTTCCTCACCGGGGTCACCGAACCCATCGAATTTGCCTTCATGTTCCTCGCGCCTTTCCTGTATTTGCTGCACGCGCTGTTGACCGGCCTGTCGATGGCCGTGACCAACCTGCTGGACATCCACCTCGGCTTTACCTTCTCCGGCGGATTTATCGACATGGTGCTCGGTTGGGGCAAGTCGACCAATGGCTGGCGGGTGCTGCCGGTAGGCCTGGCTTATGCGGCGATCTACTACACGGTGTTCAACTTCTGTATCCGTCGCTTCAACTTGAAGACACCCGGACGCGAAGACGTCCAGGTCGCGCACGCCGAGGTCATGACCGACAACCAGCGCGCCTCTGCGTATATCCGTGCATTGGGCGGCGCCGACAACTTGCTCAGCGTCGGCGCCTGCACCACGCGCCTGCGCCTGGACATGCGCGACCGTAACAAGGCGGTGGATGCCGAGCTCAAAGCGCTGGGCGCAATGGCGGTGGTGCGCCCGGGCAATGGCGGCAGTCTGCAGGTGGTGGTCGGGCCGATGGCCGACAGCATTGCCGATGAGATTCGACTGGCGATGCCCTCCTTTGTCGAGGCAACACCTGGGCCGGTCGCGCCTGTGGATAAACCAACGGCGGTCAATCTGCAGGAAGCGGAAAAATGGCTGAGCGCCCTGGGCGGCCGCGCGAATGTACGCCAGTTGGAAGCGGTGGCCATGACGCGGTTGCGCGTGGAATTGGGGGATGGGTCGGTGGTGTCGGAACCTCAACTGACAGCGCTCGGATGCCAGGGTGTGAGTTCGCTGGAAAGCGGCGTCTGGCATCTGTTGATTGGCGACAAGGCTACGGGATTGGGTGAGGCGATGGAGCGGTTGGTCAATGGCCGCGAGGTCAGCGCCGGGGTTTAAAGGTGTGCTGGCTTTTATGGCCATTCGCGAGCAAGCCCGCTCCCACATTTGAGGGTATTCACAGTTCAAAATGTGGGAGCGGGCTTGCTCGCGATGAGGCCTCAAAGCCAACAAAAAACCCGCTGACCAAACTGGCCAGCGGGTTTCCTGTTTTTACAGCCGACGAATCAGAAATTCGCCAACTGCCACACTTCATACGCCGGTGTTTCATACGGATGGCTGAGTTTGAGCGCAGCCACAACAGCCACAATCAACTCATCCGCCACCACCAGCTCAACCTTCCATTCTTCAACCACTTCGACCTGGCCCACCTGCCCGATAAACGGCTGGCTGCCGTCCAGCGCGCGGAACTGGCCCTGGCCCAGCACTTGCCAGGCGCAGCACTCGTAGTCGCCGATGCGCCCGCCGCCCGCTTCGAAGACGGCTGTTTTCACCGTTTCGACATGGCTGTCGGGCACAAAGAAGGCCAGCTTGTACATCGCCTTAGTTCACCCACACGCGAGCGTTGCGGAACATGCGCATCCACGCGCCGTCCTCGTTCCACTCTTCCGGCCGCCACGAGTTCTGCACCGCGCGGAAGACCCGCTCCGGGTGCGGCATCATGATGGTCACGCGACCGTCGCGGCTGGTAAGGCCGGTGATACCGCGTGGCGAGCCGTTGGGGTTAGCCGGATAGGTCTCGGTGACCTTGCCATGATTGTCGACGAAACGCAGGGCCACGGTGCCGGACAGGTCGGCTTCCAGCAGGGCTTCTTCGCTCTCGAACTCGGCATGGCCTTCACCATGGGCGATGGCGATGGGCATGCGCGAACCGGCCATGCCTTGCAGGAAGATCGAATTCGATTCCTGCACCTGCACCATGGCGACACGGGCTTCGAACTGCTCGGAACGGTTACGCACGAAGTGCGGCCAGAACTCGCTGCCCGGGATCAATTCGCTGAGGTTGGACATCATCTGGCAACCGTTGCACACGCCCAGGGTGAAACTGTCGTTGCGTTCGAAGAAGCCCTGGAACGCGTCACGCGCGCGGCTGTTGAACAGCGCCGACTTGGCCCAGCCTTCACCGGCACCCAGTACGTCACCGTAGGAGAAGCCACCGCAGGCCACCAGGCCCTTGAATTCGTCGAGGTCAACGCGACCGGCGAGAATATCGCTCATGTGCACGTCGATCGCGTTGAAGCCGGCACGGTCGAACGCGGCCGCCATCTCCACCTGGCCGTTGACGCCCTGCTCGCGCAGTACCGCAACTTGTGGGCGAATACCTTTCTTGATGTAAGGCGCGGCGACGTCCTGGTTGACGTCGAAGCTGAGCATGGTGCTCAGGCCAGGGTTGTCTTCTTCCAGGATCGCGTCGAATTCCTGCTCGGCGCAGTCGACGTTGTCACGCAAGCGTTGGATCTGGTAACTGGTCTCGGCCCACTGGCGTTGCAGCAGACGGCGCTGGCCTGCAAATACGGTATCGCCGTTGAAGGAGATATTGACTTCACCGTTGTTGATCGGCTGGCCGATCACCGCCACGCAATCGTCCAGGCCGGCAGCACTGAATTGTGCAAGTACGTCCGGCGTCGCATCCTGGCGCACCTGAATCACCGCACCCAATTCTTCGTTGAACAGGATGCCGTTGATCTCGGCGGCATCTTCGGCAACGCTGTCGAGCACGATATTCAGGCCGCAGTGACCGGCAAACGCCATCTCTACGACACTGGTCAGCAAGCCACCATCGGAACGGTCGTGGTAAGCCAGCAGGTGGCCGTCGGCGTTGAGGCCCTGGATGACGGCGAAGAACGCTTTCAGGTCTTCGGCGTCATCGACGTCCGGTGCGTGCTTGCCAAGCTTGCCATGCACCTGAGCGAGAATCGAGGCGCCCATCCGGTTCTGGCCACGACCCAGGTCGATCAGGATCAGGTCGGTGGTGCCCTTGTCCATGCGCAGTTGCGGGGTCAGGGTCTGACGGATATCGATGACCGGGGCAAAGCCGGTGACGATCAGCGACAGCGGCGAGGTGACGCTCTTGTCCTGGCCTGCATCGTTCCAGCGGGTGGCCATGGACATCGAGTCCTTGCCCACCGGGATGGTGATCCCCAACTCCGGGCACAATTCCATGCCGACGGCTTTCACGGTGTCGTACAGACGCGCGTCTTCGCCAGGATGGCCGGCGGCGGACATCCAGTTGGCCGACAGCTTGATATCGGACAACTTGCCGATGCGCGACGCCGCGATGTTGGTCAGCACTTCACCAATAGCCATGCGCCCCGATGCCGGTGCGTCCAGCAGGGCCAGCGGTGTACGCTCGCCCATGGCCATGGCTTCGCCAGTATCGACGTCGAAACTGGTGGCGGTGACGGCAACGTCAGCCACTGGAACCTGCCACGGGCCGACCATCTGGTCACGGGCCACGAGGCCGGTGATGGTGCGGTCGCCGATGGTGATCAGGAAGCTTTTGCTGGCAACGGCCGGGTGGTGCAGCACGCGCTCGATGCTGTCGGCCAGTTCCAGGGCCGCTGGGTCGAAATCGTCACCCAACTCGGCTTCGCGAACCGCCGAACGGTGCATGCGCGGGGCCTTGCCCAGCAACACTTCGAGGGGCATGTCCACCGGGCTGTTGCCGAAGTGGCTGTCGGTGACCGTCAGTTGCGGCTCGGCAGTGGCTTCGCCGACCACGGCAAACGGGCAACGCTCGCGTTCGCAGATGGCCTGGAAGCGTGCGAAGTCTTCAGGACCGACCGCCAGAACGTAGCGTTCCTGGGATTCGTTGCTCCAGATTTCGTGCGGGGCCATGCCCGGCTCGTCGTTTGGAATGTTGCGCAGTTCGAAACGGCCACCACGCTCGCCATCGTTGACCAGTTCCGGGAAGGCGTTGGACAAACCGCCGGCGCCGACGTCGTGGATAAAGCTGATCGGGTTCTTGTCACCCAACTGCCAGCAACGGTCGATGACTTCCTGGCAACGGCGTTCCATCTCGGGGTTTTCGCGCTGCACGGAAGCAAAATCCAGGTCTGCCGAGCTGGTGCCGGTGGCCATCGAAGAAGCCGCGCCGCCGCCCAGGCCGATCAACATCGCCGGGCCGCCGAGGACGATCAGCTTGGAGCCGACCAGAATCTCGCCTTTCTTGACGTGTTCTTCACGGATGTTGCCCATGCCGCCGGCCAACATGATCGGCTTGTGGTAGCCGCGCACTTCATCGCCACGCGGGGTGGTGATGGACTGTTCGAAGGTACGGAAGTAGCCGGTCAGCGCCGGACGCCCGAATTCGTTGTTGAACGCGGCGCCGCCCAGCGGGCCTTCGATCATGATGTCCAGCGCGTTGACGATGCGCTCAGGCTTGCCGTACGGCACTTCCCACGGCTGTTCGAAGCCCGGGATCTGCAGGTTGGACACGGTGAAGCCGGTGAGACCCGCCTTTGGCTTGGCGCCACGGCCGGTTGCACCTTCGTCACGGATTTCACCGCCGGAACCTGTGGCTGCGCCCGGGAACGGGGCAATCGCGGTCGGGTGGTTGTGGGTCTCAACCTTCATCAGGATGTGCACCGGCTCCTGCACCGCGCCGTACTGGCGGGTTTCAGGGTCCGGGAAGAAACGGCCGGCGACAGAACCGACGATGACCGAGGCGTTGTCCTTATAAGCAGACAGAACGCCTTCGCTGTGCATCACGTAGGTGTTCTTGATCATGCCGAACAGGCTTTTTTCCTGGCTTTCGCCGTCAATGTCCCAACTGGCGTTGAAGATCTTGTGACGGCAATGCTCGGAGTTCGCCTGGGCGAACATCATCAGTTCGATGTCATGGGGATTGCGCGCCAGGCCGGTGAAGGCGTTGACCAGATAGTCGATCTCGTCTTCCGCCAGGGCCAGGCCCAGCTCGGTGTTGGCCTTTTCGAGGGCGGCGCGTCCGCCACCCAGCACGTCGATCGCGGTCAGCGGCTTGGGCTCGGCGTGGCTGAACAAGCCAGCAGCCTGTTCCAGCTGGCTCACAATGATCTGGGTCATGCGGTCATGCAGGCTGCTGGCGAGCAGCTCGGCCTCGGCTTCGCTGAACTGGCCCGCGACGTAGAAGGCGATCCCACGTTCCAGACGCTGGATTTTCTCCAGGCCGCAGTTGCGGGCGATGTCGCTGGCCTTGCTCGACCAGGGCGAGATGGTGCCGAACCGTGGCAGGACCAGGAACAAGCGGCCGCTGGGCTCTTGAACTGGAACGCTGGGACCGTACTTCAGAAGGCGCGCCAGCACTTGCTGTTCGTCGGCGGTCAAGACACCGTTGACGTCGGCGAAGTGAGCAAATTCAGCATACAGGCCAGTAACAGCTGGAACCTTCTGGCTCAGTTGCTCAAGGAGTTTGCTGTGGCGAAAGGCAGAAAGGGCAGGAGCGCCGCGCAGGATCAACATCTTCGGGACAGCCTCGGGAAGGGGTGTGCTTTGAGGCCGTGCATTCTAGCGTAAACCATCGCCAACGGCACCCGAAACGGCACCGCTGGCCGCTGCCGAACGTCAGTTGGCCGAATCAGCTCGCCATCGAGGCCGCATCCGCTCCATTGCGGACAGTTATTTTAATCGTCATATTTTTCACCCAACCCCCGTTTTCAAGGCTTCCAGCGCGGTTTCAAGGGTGCTACCAGACAAGACCCGTGCTGTCGAGATATGGCGCCGAGGGTCCTTTGCGTATACTGCGCAGATGTTCTTCCCGACTGCTTTGCGCCCGCGATGCGCCAAATGGCTCATCGCTACCGGACTCTTCCTGATGCTCAGCGCCTGTGTTGATAAGCCCAGCACGCTAGAGCGAATCAAGGAGGACGGTGTATTGCGGGTGGTCACACGGAACAGTCCGGCCACCTACTTCCAGGACCGTAACGGCGAAACCGGTTTCGAATACGAACTGGTCAAGCGCTTCGCCGACGACCTGGGGGTAACACTCGAGATCCAGACCGCCGATAACCTCGACGACTTGTTCAGCCGCTTAGGCAAACCCAACGGGCCGGTACTGGCCGCCGCGGGCCTGGTCAGCAGCGAGCAGCGGCGGCAACAAGTGCGCTTCTCGCATCCCTACCTGGAAGTCACCCCGCAGATCATCTACCGCAACGGCCAATCCCGCCCCACCAGCGCGGCAGACTTGGTGGGTAAAAAGATCATGGTGCTCAAGGGCAGCACCCATGCCGAACAATTGGCCGCGCTGAAACAGAAAAATCCCGCAATTGAATACGAAGAGTCCGACGCTGTTGAAGTGGTCGATTTGCTGCGCATGGTCGATGAAGGTCAGATCGACCTGACGCTGGTGGACTCCAACGAAGTCGCCATGAATCAGGTGTACTTCCCCAAGGTCCGCGTCGCCTTTGACCTGGGAGACGCCAGCGATCAAAGCTGGGCCGTGGCGCCGGGCGAGGACAACAGCCTGCTCGATGAGGTCAACAGCTACCTGGATAAGGTAGAAAAGAACGGCACCCTGCAACGCCTGAAAGATCGCTACTACGGCCATGTTGATGTGCTCGGGTATGTCGGCGCCTATACCTTCGCCCAACACCTGCAGCAGCGCTTGCCCAAGTACGAGAAGTTCTTCAAGGCCTCGGCCAAGGAAGAAAAAGTCGACTGGCGACTGTTGGCTGCGATTGGCTACCAGGAATCCCTCTGGCAACCGACAGTCACCTCGAAGACCGGCGTGCGTGGCTTGATGATGCTGACGCAGAACACCGCCCAGGCAATGGGCGTGTCCAATCGCCTCGACGCCCGGCAGAGCATCAAGGGCGGCGCCAAATACATCGCCATGATCAAGAATGAGCTGGACGACAAGATTGAGGAGCCCGACCGCACCTGGTTCGCCCTCGCCGCCTACAACGTTGGCGGCGGTCATCTGGATGACGCGCGCAAACTGGCGAAGCAGGAAGGGCTGAACCCCAACAAGTGGCTCGACGTGAAAAAAATGCTGCCACGCCTTTCACAGAAGCGCTGGTACAGCAAGACCCGCTACGGCTATGCCCGGGGCGGTGAACCCGTGCATTTCGTGGCCAACATCCGCCGCTACTACGACATCCTGACCTGGGTGACCCAGCCGCAACTGGAGGGCGAACAGGTGGTTGAAGGCGCCCTGCATGTGCCGGGCGTGGACAAGACCAAGCCGGCGCAAGACACCCCGCCACTCTAAAGACCGTTCTCTAAAGACACCGCCGCGCCCACATTTTGCTCTCCACTGGGCTAAAGACCAGTGAGTAGATGTACGACACCACCCTCCAGCACCATCACATCCGGTATACCTGCTGCCTTCAACGCCGCCGCATCCAGGCGCCCCGCATCCTGCAGTTGCACCCGGACCCGCGTCAGTGCCACGCGCTGTTGCGATTCAAGGTTGCCCGCGCCACCCAACGCCGCCAGCACAGCGGGCGCCAACAATGTTTCAGCCTCGGCGGCGGTGGGCGGTGTTTCAAGAATCAAATCCGGCGTCAGGGCTTTCCAGAACGCCTGCTGCAATTTCTCGAACATGACTCAGTTCTCCACAACCAAAGGGGTTTCGACGGCCATCGCCGGATATCGGCGCAACGCCTCACGTACTTGCGCGGCATCTTCCAGGTCCAACACCTGACGGGCGATCAATTGACAGTCAGCCAGGTCCAGCTCGCGCACCGTGGCCTTGATGGTCGGGATCAACGGCACGCTGACGGACAACTCATCCACGCCAAGCCCGACCAACAGCGGTACCGCCAGCGCTTCAGAAGCCAAGGCACCACACACCCCCACCCATTTGCCATGGGCATGGGCGGCCTTGACGGTGGTGGCAATCAACCGCAGCACGGCCGGATGAAAGCTGTCGGCCTGACTGGCCAGGCGCGGGTGATCACGGTCCATGGCCAAGGTGTATTGGGTCAGGTCGTTGGTGCCGATAGAGAAGAAGTCCACATGCGGCGCAAACACATCGGCCATCAACGCCGCCGACGGCACCTCAATCATGATTCCCAGCTTTGGCAGTTCCTTGAGCCCCAAGGCCTGGGCTTCCTCTTCAAGCATCTTGCGCGCCAGGCGCAACTCCGAGAGCAGGCTGACCATTGGCAACATGATGTGCAGCCGGGCCAGACCGGCGCTGCCCAGGATGGCGCGAAACTGTTCACGCAACAGTTCTGGACGCTCCAGGCACAGGCGAATGCCGCGCAGACCGAGGAACGGGTTGGTTTCGCGCTCCATCGGCACATAGCCCAGCGGCTTGTCGCCGCCCACATCCAGGGTCCGCACCACCAGGTTGCGCTCGCCGCCAAGGGCGCGGGCGATGGCGCAGTAGGTCGCGGCCTGTTCAGCAGAGCTCGGCGCGCGGTTGCGATCGAGGTAGAGGAACTCCGAACGCAGCAAGCCGACACCTTCACCACCCAGGGACAGGGCCTGCTCCACTTCTTGCAACGAAGCAACGTTGGCCGACACCTCGACGTGATGACCGTCGCGGGTGATCGCGGCCCGCTGCGCCTGCTCCATCTCGCGCTGACGGCGTAAAACCTGCTGTTGCCGAGAAGCCTTGAAGTGCTCGATTTCGGCCAAGTCGGGCTCCAGGCGCAGTTCTCCCTTGTCGGCGTCCAGCAGCACCTGCTTGCCCTTGGCCAAGTGCAATACCTGAGCGGGCACGCCGCAGATCGCCGGCAAGCCAAGGGCGCGGGCCAGGATCGCGACATGGCTGGTTGCGCCACCGCCCACGGTGACGAACCCCAGCACCTTGCGGGTGTCGAGACTGGCGGTTTGTGAGGGGGTCAGCTGCTCGGCGATAAGAATGGCCTGCTCCGGCAAGTCCCAGACACTGTCGTTGATACCGAGAATCAGCTTCAGCACCCGTTGGCCAACATCCGCCAAATCGACCGCGCGCTCGGCAAGCAGCGCACTGCCCAGTCCCTGAAACAGCGTCGCCGTGGCGACCGTGGCCTGCTTCCAGGCAAACGCCGCACTCTTGCCGTGAGCCAACCCCGCATGTGCCTGTTCCAGCAACGTCGGATCTTCCAGCAGTTCCTGGTGGGCCCGAAAAATCTCCGCCTGGGCGCCGCCCGTCTTGGTCTGCAAAGCTTGCAGGGCTTCGGTCGCCTGCAGCAGGGCACGCTCCAGCGCAGCGCGCTCGGTGGCTTCTCCCCTGCCGACCTCGGTGATGCTCAACTCGGGTTCCGCAACCTGGACCACCTGGCCAAACGCCGACCCCGGTGACGCACAAACGCCACGCAAGACGCTCGCAGAGGATACCGGCGCGACCTCTTCAGGCCTGTCAACTTGAGCCGACAGCGTTTCGCCACAGCCTTCGACCAGCATCATTGCCAGCGCCTGGATGGCCACCTCGGCATCCGCGCCAATCGCGCTCACTTGCACGATATCGCCCTGTGCGGTTTGCAGCGCCATGAGCGCTACCAGCGACTTGGCATTGGCGCTCTGGGTCTGTTTGTGCAGGCAAATACTCGCATTGAAACCTTTGGCGGCCTGAGCAAAGACAGCCGCCGGACGCGCATGCAAGCCGTTGGCATTGGGCAGCGTCACGGGCTTGGAAAACAGCGCTTCACCCTGCTCTTGTTCATCCGCGACCGTGCCCGGCTCGGCCGTCACACGCAACAGCGATTGCCCGGCCGCAATCAGTCCGGCCTCCGGGACCAACAGGGCAAACGGCTCGCCGCTCACCACCAGCATCAAGGTCAGCAAACTGCGGGCATTGAGTGCGACAAAGTCGGCGTCAAACTCGATCAACGGCTGACCGGCCTCGACCCGCTGTCCTTCCTTCACCCGTCGCGTAAAACCCTTGCCCGCCAGGTTCACGGTGTCCAGGCCGATATGCATCAGCACCTGGACACCGTTGTCAGCAGTGACACTCACCGCATGCCCACTGTCCTGGATATTGCTGATCACCCCGGCCAACGGCGCGCAGAGGATTGGCGAGGTCGGATCGATACACACGCCATCGCCAATCATGCGACTGGCAAATACCGGGTCCGGCACCTGATCCAGCGGGAGCAACACCCCCGCCAGGGGCGCCAGCAGTTCCAGGGTTTGAGTTGTGGTCATGACTTCACCTGTTATGTTGTTCTGTAAAAATCATAGGGCGGATGCAAATTCCAAGGTGACGAATATCCAAATGTGGGAGCGGGCTTGCTCGCGATTGCGGTGGGCCAGCCAACAGATATATCGCCGCATACGCCGCCATCGCGAGCAAGCCCGCTCCCACATTGGTCCGTGTTCGATCCCATGGATTTATTTCCACCAGTACTCAACCTGCACACCAAAGTTCGAGCCATGTCGCGCCGAGCCGTAACTACCGGTGTCGGACAATGCCGAGCCCGCCGCCAGTTCATTGGCCGCACGCTTGGCCGCTTCGTTCCAGGCCGCGTAGGTGTAATACACGCGTATTTCCGGCCGCGCCCAGAACGCTGGGCCCTTGGGCGACCAGGTCGGGGCGAAGGTAAATTTGCTCAGCTTGCGGGTGCCGCCGCTGGCATCGACCTGATCGTGACCAAGCTCGGCGACTAGTTTGAACTGCTCGGTGAGGGCGTAGGCCGGGCGCACACCCAGGGAAATCCAGGTCTGGTCCTGGCGACCGGGGCGGATATCCTTCTGGTAAACCGCCTCGACCTGACCACCCAATCGCGGCGTCACTTGCCAGTCGAAAAACTCCACCGCGCGGTAGCTTTTGCTGCTCTTGTCCAGGGCCGTATTGCCGGTGTAACCCAGGCCCGTGCCCGGCCCTTCACCGTACTGCAAGGCGAACTTGTTCTTGCCGCCAAAGAACGGCGTCTGCACGTGCTGGGCGGTGAGCGCCCAGCCGCTGTTGGCGTCGCGACCACCGGCTTTCTCGATGTAGCTCAAACCCAGTTCCAGCTCGCCACCGGGATTGGTCTTGAAACCGGCCACATTGAAGTCGTGGCGGGTGGCGTATTCCTTCTGGTACAGATTGTCCTTGCGTGACAGCGCGTAGCTGTACTTCAAATCGCCAATCAGCACGTCTTCGATACCACCGCCGGTGGCGCTCTGGTTCCAGTAGTAAAAGTCGGAGATATGAATGTCATTACGCTTGTAGTAGCGGCGACCAGCCCACAGCGACCCGCCGTTGAGGCTGGGCATGTTCGACCACTGCGCATACATCTGCGGCATGCGCGCCGAGCCGTTGTTTTCCCCCTGGAACTTCAGCTCTCGGTCGTACTTGTTGTACAGCGAGGCCATGGCATCGACGCTCAATACCGAGCCGTCGTCAAGGGTGAACAGATCCTGGCGCAACTCCAGCTCGCCATACTGTTCGCATTCGTTGCCCAGGCGGTATTTGGTCTGTGCGCCCGGCAACTGGAAACATTGTTGCGGACCACTGCCCGTTGAAGTCCCCGCGCCACTGCGCAGATAACCGGAAAATTCCAGGGCCTGGGCGGCCAAGGCAAACGTCATGCTAGAAGTAAGAAGGCCCAGCTTTATTATTTTTTTCATGAAGCGCTCCATTTCTTTTTATTGTTTGTGACGCGATGTTTGTAGGAGCGAGCGTGCTCGCGAAAATCGTCAACGATGACGCGGGCATCCTGGATGCACGCGGCGCTTTCAGGTTTTTCGCGAGCAAGCTCGCTCCTACAAGGGGATGTCAGTCGGTCAGATGCAGCACAAAGGATTCGTAAGGGCGCAGCGAGACCTGCACCGTGCGCGCCGGACAGTCGGGGTAGTTGCTGATCAGCAGGCGTTGTTCGGTGGTCTCGCCGATGACCTCGCGGGGCAGTTCGACCTGACACTGCGTGCCGTAGAAATTGTTCAACACCAGCAGGCGTTCGCCCTGCCCTTCGCGCAGGTACGCCCAGACCTGGGCGTGCTTCGCCAGTAATGGGCGATACACACCCTCCTGAATCAGAGGCTCGACGCGGCGCATCGCGATCAGCGCGCGGTAGTAATGCAGCACCGACTCGGGATCATCCAACTGGCTTTGCACATTGATCTGCGCCGCATTCGCCGGGATGCCGATCCACGGTTCGCCACGGCTGAAACCCGCGTTGTCGTCGGCATTCCATTGCATTGGCGTGCGCCCGTTATCCCGCGATTTCTGCATGATCGCGGCCATGTTGTCGGCTTCGGACTCGCCGGCATCGCGCTTGAGGCGGTAAATGTTCAAGGTCTCGACGTCACGGTACTGCTCGATCCTGTCGAAGCCCGGATTGGTCATGCCCAACTCTTCGCCCTGGTAGACAAAAGGCGTGCCCTGCAAAAAGTGCAGCGCCGTGGCCAGCATCTTCGCCGAGGCCACGCGATACTCGCCGTCATCGCCAAACCGCGAGACCACCCGCGGTTGATCATGGTTACACCAGAACAACGCATTCCAACCGCCGCCCGCCTGCATGCCCAGTTGCCAGTCGGAAAAGATGCGCTTGAGCTGCTGGAAATCGAAGTCCGCCCGCACCCACTTTTGCAGGTTGGGGTAATCGACTTTCAGGTGATGAAAGTTGAAGGTCATCGACAGTTCTTTCGACTCGGGGCGCGAGTAGCGAACGCAGTGTTCCAGGCTGGTGGACGACATCTCACCCACGTTGATCAGGTCATGCCCTGCAAAGACTTCGCGGTGCATTTCCTGCAGGTACTGGTGAACATTCGGGCCATCGGTATAGAAGCGACGGCCGTCGGTGTTGTCCTCGGGAAAGTCCGCGGGTTTGGAGATCAGGTTGATCACGTCCAGGCGAAAACCGCCGACGCCCTTGTCACGCCAGAAGCGCATCATCTTGAACACCTCGGCGCGGACCTTGGGGTTGTCCCAATTGAGGTCGGCCTGGGTGTGATCGAACAGGTGCAGAAAGTACTGGCCGGTTTGCGCTTCGTATTCCCAGGCCGAGCCGCCGAACTTGGATTCCCAGTTATTCGGTTGGTCGCGCCAGATGTAGAAATCGCGATAGGGATTGTCGAGGCTGCTGCGCGCCTGCTGGAACCACGCGTGCTCGATGGAGGTGTGATTGACCACGATGTCGAGCATCAGCTTGATCCCGCGCTTGGCGGCTTCGCTGATCAGCAGGTCACAGTCGGCCATGGTCCCGTAGCTGGGATCGATGGCGTAGTAATCACTGATGTCGTAACCGTTGTCGCGTTGTGGCGAGCGCAGGAACGGCGTGATCCACAGGCAATCGACGCCCAGCCACTTCAGGTAATCGAGTTTGTCGACGATCCCCAGCAGATCACCGGTGGCGTTACCCGCGTGGCTGTGGAAGCTTTTTGGGTAGATCTGGTAGATCACCGAATGTTGCCAGTCTTGCATGGTGGGTTCCTTCAATGGGTTGTGTGCTGGCCTTGAGGGCCCCTTCGCGAGCAAGCCCGCTCCCACAGGCTGGAATGCATTTGAAAATGTGGGAGCGGGCTTGCTCGCGATAGCAATGGATCAGGCGACCCGATACCCCGGCCGAACGATTTTCATGCTCAACGCACAGGTCAAGACAAACGGCACGACCATCGCCACCACCATGCCAATCACAAACATCGGGATGGCATGGGGCACGATCGAAATGAAACCGGGCAAGCCACCGACGCCGATCGCCGAGGCCTGGACCTTGTTCAGCGACAGGAAAATACTGCCCAGCGCCGAGCCCAGCAGGGCCGCATAGAAGGGAAACTTGAAGCGCAGATTGACGCCGAACATCGCCGGTTCAGTGATGCCGAAATAAGAGGAAATCGCCGACGTCGAGGCCATGCTTCTGTCCCGGGCGTTGCGGCTCATGTAGAACACGCCGAGCGCGGCGCTGCCCTGGGCCAGGTTGGACATCACGATCATTGGCCAGATAAAAGTGCCGCCCTGGGTGGAGATCAGTTGCAGGTCCACGGCGAGAAACATGTGGTGCATGCCGGTGATCACCAACGGCGCATACAACAGGCCGAAAATCGCGCCGCCAAGCATCGGCGCCAGGTCGAACAGCGTGACCACGCCTTCGGTGATCAGAATGCCCAGGTGCCGGGTCACCGGGCCGATAATCGCCAGCGCCAGCACGCCAGTGACGACGATAGTGGTGATGGGCACCACCAGCAGTTGAATCGCATTCGGCACCCGCGCCCGCAGCCATTTCTCAATGACGCTCATGACGTAGGCGGCCATCAGGATCGGCAGGATTTGCCCTTGATAGCCGACCTTTTCAATCTGGAACCAGCCCAGGATATCGAAGTACGGCAAGCTCTGGCCGTCGAGACCGGCGACCGCCTTGCCATAGTTCCAGGCGTTGAGCAGATCCGGGTGCACCAGCATCAGGCCGAGGACGATGCCAAGGATTTCACTACCGCCAAAACGCTTGGCCGCCGACCAGCCCACCAACGCGGGCAGGAACACGAACGAAGTGTTGGCCATCAGGTTGATCAGGCTCCACAGGCCCTCCAGGTTTGGATAGGCTTCCAGCAGCGTCTGCCCCTCGATAAACATGCCTTTGGCGCCCATCAGATTGTTCACCCCCATGAGCAGGCCGGCAATGATCAGCGCCGGCAGGATCGGCATGAACACATCGGAAAACACCCGCACCAGCCGTTGCATGGGATTGGTTTTATCCGCGCCCTTCTGCTTCACGTCGGCAATGGTCGATGCGGCCAGGCCCGTCTCTGCCCGCAACGCGGCATAGACCTTTTCCACCTCGCCGGGGCCGATCACGATCTGAAACAGCCCGCCGGTAAAAAACGAGCCCTTGACCAGGTCGACCTGACTCAATTCGGCATTCCTGACCAGGCCTGGGTCCTTGAGGGCCAGGCGCAGACGGGTCACGCAGTGGGCAGCTTGCTCAAGGTTGTCGCTGCCGCCGAGACTGCGGAGAATCTCGCGGGCAATGTTCGGGTAGTCGTGGCTCATGCTTGATATTCCACTTGGTTTTTTTGTTATTGAGGGCAGTCATTGACAGCACGCCGAGGAGCAAAGTACTCGTCTGTACGAGTTAAATCAACAACTCGTATAGACGAGTTACAATTTGTTTATTTTATTGACCACTTGTAGGAGCGAGCTTGCTCGCGAAAAACCCGAGAGTGCCGCAGGATGTCAGATTTTTCGCAGCAAACTCGCCCCTGCCGCGATTGGCGATATCCAAGGGCCCGATGGACAAACCCCACCTCTGCCACTAAGGTTCCTGCCTTGAATGCAAACGCTGCACAGAGCCCTCCCCCATGAGCAAATACAACCAGATCTATACCGATCTGCTTGCCAGCATCACCACCGAACGCCTGCAACGCGGCACGCGCCTTCCCTCCGAAACCGAACTGATGGACGCCTACCAGGCCAGCCGTGGCACCGTGCGTCGAGCCATCGAGCAGTTGCAGGAGCGCGGCTTTGCGCAAAAAATCCATGGCAAGGGCACTTTTGTGCTGTCACCCAACCCCATCGAATTCCAGCTCGGCGGGATCGTCAGCTTTCTCGAGACCCACGCCGACCTCGGGGATGACGTGCGCACCGAAGTGGTGGATTTCAGCCAGTTCCCCCTTGAAGGTTCATTGCTGGAACATATCGAAGCCGCACCCGGCAGTTTGATCACCCGGATCAAACGGGTACGACGCATCGGTGGCAAACGGGTGATTCTCGACATCAACCACTTCGTCGCCGACCTGATCCCGGGGCTGGACCAGACGATTGCCGAGCAGTCGATCTACGCATTCATCGAACAAACGTTGCACCTGCACATCAGCTACGCCCAACGCACCATCGAAGCCTTGCCCCGAGGCAAGGACGATCAGGCACACCTCGACCTCGACGGCCAGAGCCATGTGATCGTGGTCAGCAACCAGACGTTTTTGCAGGACGGGCGACAATTCGAGTACACCGAATCGCGGCATACGCTGGATAAGTTTTACTTTTCGGATATTGCACGGCGATAAGGCCACGCGAAGATCAAAAATGTGGGAGCAAGCCCGCTCCCACACTTTGAACGGTGACGTTTGATTTACCGACTCACAAAATACAAAACCCCGGCTCAAAGGCCGGGGTTCTGTTATTCAGCGTTCACCTGCTGGCGCAGGATCACTCCCACTCGATCGTCGCCGGCGGCTTGCTCGACACGTCATAGGTCACGCGCGAGATGCCTTCGATTTCATTGATGATACGGCCGCTGACGGTTTCCAGCAGTTCGTACGGCAGGTGTGCCCAACGGGCGGTCATGAAGTCGATGGTTTCCACGGCGCGCAGGGCCACGACCCAGGCGTAGCGACGGCCATCACCCACGACACCGACCGACTTGACCGGCTGGAACACCACGAAGGCCTGGCTCACCTTGTGGTACCAGTCGGCCTTGCGCAGTTCTTCGATGAAGATGTGGTCGGCGCGACGCAGCAGGTCAGCGTATTCCTTTTTCACTTCACCGAGGATCCGCACGCCCAGGCCCGGGCCCGGGAATGGGTGGCGGTAGACCATGTCGTACGGCAGGCCGAGTTCCAGACCCAGACGGCGGACTTCGTCCTTGAACAGCTCGCGCAACGGTTCTACCAGCTTGAGGTTCATTTCCTCAGGCAGGCCACCCACGTTGTGGTGGGACTTGATCACGTGGGCCTTGCCGCTCTTGGCGCCGGCCGACTCGATCACGTCAGGGTAGATAGTGCCTTGGGCGAGGTACTTGATGTTGTCCAGCTTGTTGGACTGGGCATCGAAGACGTCGATGAAGGTACGACCGATGATCTTGCGCTTCTTCTCCGGGTCGGACTCGCCGGCCAGGTTGTTGAGAAACTGCTCCTCGGCGTTGGCGCGGATCACCTTGACGCCCATGTTCTCGGCGAACATGGCCATCACCTGCTCACCTTCGTGCAGGCGCAACAGGCCGTTGTCGACGAACACACAGGTCAGTTGATCACCAATGGCCTTGTGCAGCAGCGCCGCGACCACCGAGGAGTCAACGCCGCCGGAGAGGCCGAGCAGGACGTTGTCGGTGCCGACCTGGGCACGCACATTGGCGATGGCGTCTTCAGCGATTTTCGACGGGGTCCACAGGGCTTCACACTCGCAGATATCGAGGACGAAGCGCGACAGGATGCGCCCCCCTTGCTTGGTGTGGGTCACTTCCGGGTGGAACTGCACACCATAGTAACGACGCTCGTCGCTGAACATGCCGGCAATCGGGCAACTCGGGGTGCTGGCCAGGATGTGGAAGTCCGCCGGCATTTTGGTGACTTTGTCACCGTGGCTCATCCACACGTCGAGACCGAACAGGCCGTCGGCGTCGATGTGATCTTCGATGCCGTCCAGCAGGCGGCTTTTGCCGACCACGTCGACGCGGGCATAACCGAATTCACGCAGCTCGGAACCTTCGACCTTGCCGCCCAGTTGCTCGGCCATGGTCTGCATGCCGTAGCAGATACCGAAGACCGGTACGCCGAGGTCAAATACTGCCTGTGGGCAACGCGGGCTGTTGGCTTCGTGTACGGACTCGGGGCCGCCGGCGAGGATGACGCCTTTTGGAGCGAATTCGCGAATCGCTTCGTCGTCCATGTCGAACGGATGCAGTTCGCAGTACACGCCGATTTCACGCACGCGGCGGGCGATCAGCTGAGTGTACTGGGAACCGAAATCGAGGATCAGGATGCGGTGGGCGTGAATGTCGAGGGCCATGAGATCAGTCTCGTCTAATGAATCAGAAACAACTCGGGGCTGAATAAGACAGCCCCGGTTACTTAACATTTTGCTGGAAGGCTCAACCTACGCGGTAGTTTGGCGCTTCCTTGGTGATCTGCACGTCATGCACGTGGGATTCGGCCATGCCGGCACCGGTGATCCGCACGAACTCAGGCTTGGTGCGCATTTCTTCGATGTTGGCGCTGCCGGTGTAGCCCATCGAGGAGCGCAGGCCGCCCATCAGCTGATGGATGATGGCGCTCAGGGTGCCCTTGTAAGGGACACGCCCCTCGATACCTTCCGGAACGAGTTTCTCGGCGCCTGCCGAGGAGTCCTGGAAGTAACGGTCGGAGGAACCTTGAGCCTGGGACATGGCGCCCAGCGAACCCATGCCACGGTAAGCCTTGTAGGACCGGCCCTGGAACAGCTCGATCTCGCCCGGAGCTTCTTCGGTACCGGCGAACATCGAACCCATCATCACGCAGGATGCACCGGCAACGATGGCCTTGGACAGGTCACCGGAGAAACGGATACCACCGTCGGCGATCAACGGTACGCCGGTGCCTTCAAGGGCCGCGGCGACATTGGCGATGGCGCTGATTTGCGGCACGCCGACACCGGCAACGATACGGGTGGTGCAGATCGAGCCCGGGCCGATACCGACCTTGACCGCGTCCGCGCCCGCCTCGGCCAGGGCCTTGGCAGCAGCGCCGGTAGCAATGTTGCCACCGATCACTTGTACTTCAGGGAATTTCTCTTTGACCCAACGAACACGGTCGATCACGCCTTTGGAGTGACCGTGGGCAGTGTCGACCACGACCACGTCGACCCCGGCAGCCACCAGCGCCGTGACGCGGTCACCGGTGTCTTTACCGGTACCGACGGCAGCGCCGACACGCAGGCGACCTTGGTCGTCCTTGCTCGCCAGCGGGTAGGCCTTGGCTTTTTCGATGTCGTTGACGGTCATCATGCCTTTGAGGGCAAATTTCTCGTCGACGATCAGCACGCGTTCGATACGGTGTTTGTGCAGCAGTTCGCGAACGTCGTTCTTGTCGGCGCCTTCCTTGACGGTGACCAGACGCTCTTTAGGCGTCATCACTTCACGGACGGTGACTTCAAGGCGGTTCTCGAAACGCACGTCACGGGAAGTGACGATGCCGACCAGGTCGCCATCGTGCAGCACCGGAACGCCGGAAATATTGTGCATGCGAGTGAGTTCGAACAGGTCACGCACGGTCGCTTCAGCGTCGATGGTGATCGGGTCCTTGACCACGCCAGCTTCGTAACGCTTGACCTTGCGCACTTCGGCAGCTTGCTGCTCGATGGTCATGTTCTTGTGGATAATGCCGATGCCACCTTCCTGAGCCATGGCGATTGCCAGACGGGCTTCAGTAACGGTGTCCATGGCGGCAGAAACCAGGGGAATATTCAGCTCGATGCCACGGGTTAGGCGGGTCTTGAGACTGACTTCGTTAGGAAGTACCTCGGAATAACCGGGCACTAGGAGAATGTCGTCGAATGTCAGAGCTTCTTGGCTGATACGCAGCATCGCGGGGGCTCCCGAGCGGGAAAATGGAAGCGCGCCATTATACTCAGACACCTGTCGGGGCTCAACGTAAAACTCTGACAATATTGGTAATACTGATAGAAGGGTAAACCTTGTTGCTTTTCTGTAGGAGCGAGCTTGCTCGCGAAGAACGCCAGGGCACCGCGTTAAAACCAGACAGCCCACATTATCGTTGACGATTTTCGCGAGCAAGCTCGCTCCTACAGCTCGACTTTGACCCAACTGATCTTGTGGTCCAGCCAGTCGGCAAATTCGTCGATAAAGCTCTGCTTGAACCCCGCCTCCGCCCAATTGTTGAAGATGAACCCCAGGTTGGAGAAGCCGCATTCCTGCAGGAACAGGAAACCATTGATGTCGTCTTCATGCCCGCACAACGGGCAGGTGAAGTTATCGGTGTGGCCGGGCATCCAGTCCTCCAGGCTTTCGAACAGCGCCTCGCCGACCTCCTTGCGGCATTCCGGGCAGCCGGCTTCTTCCAGAAACCCCTTGGCTGGTGTGTAGATGCAGCGCTTGTAGATAATCTCCAGACCGTTGACCGGTTCGTTGAACGGCAACGCTTCGGGGTACAGCACCACGGCGCGGGCTCCGTCGGCGAGGGCGTAGCCCATGCGGTTGCCGGTGCGCCCGCAGGTAGTGAGCTCTTCCTTGATGATGTTCTTGCGCACCAGCCAACGCACAATCGCCCGGGCCCGGGGCTCGTGGACGGGCAAGGTGGAAATTTTCGGGACAAGGATGCTTTGGGAATTCATGGGAGTCCTGCGGTGTGGCATCTGACGCCTTCGCGAGCAAACCCGCTCCCACATTCGACGGCGTTCCTACAGCAAAAACGCGGTCGAATGTGGGAGCGGGCTTGCTCGCGAATAGGCTTTGAAGGCTGGCAGCTTAATCCCTGGCACCCACAGGTCAAGTACTCAAATAGCGGGCAATCAGCGCGATACCGCTGACCAGCACCAGCCCGTCGATGCCGCTGAAAGACCACTGACTCATGAGTTCGACCGGGCTCATCGGACATTCCTTGTTAGAGAGATCGGTCACTTTAACCAACACGCCGGGTTGCCCCCCCTATCTTCGCGTTCAGTCTCGGCGCCGATAGAGCAGTTCTGTCAAACACTGGGTGAATGCCTATAAACTGCCGTCCATGATTAAAGATCCCTTTGCCCGTCTGGGCCTGGACCGCGAAGTCCTGACTGTCAGCCAGCTCAACGGCCGCGCGCGGGTGTTGCTGGAAGATGTGTTCACCAATATCTGGGTCGAAGGCGAGATTTCCAACCTCGCCCGCCCGGCCTCCGGCCACGTGTACTTCACCCTCAAGGACAGCGGCGCGCAGGTGCGTTGCGCATTGTTTCGACAGAATGCCGCCCGGGTGCGCCAGGCCTTGAAAGATGGCCTGGCGGTCAAGGTACGGGGCAAGGTCTCGCTGTTTGAGGGCCGCGGCGACTACCAGTTGATTCTCGACACCGTCGAACCGGCCGGCGATGGCGCGTTGCGCCTGGCGTTCGATGCCTTGAAAGAGAAACTCAGCGCCGAAGGCCTGTTCAGTGCTGAACGAAAAGTACCGCTGCCGGCCCATCCACGGCGGATCGGCATTATCAGTTCGCCGACTGGCGCAGTGATTCGCGACATCATCAGCGTGTTCCGTCGCCGCGCCCCACAGGTGCAACTGACATTGATCCCCACCGCGGTCCAGGGCCGCGAAGCGGTCTCGCAGATTGTTCGAGCGCTCAAGCTGGCCGATGCACGGGGCTTCGACGCACTGATCCTGGCCCGTGGCGGCGGCTCGCTGGAAGACCTCTGGTGCTTCAACGAAGAGCCGGTGGCGCGTGCCGTGGATGCCTGCGTGACGCCAATCGTCAGCGCCGTGGGCCATGAAACCGATGTGTCCATCAGCGACTTCGTGGCCGATGTACGCGCGCCCACGCCTTCCGCGGCTGCCGAGCTGCTCGCACCGGACGCCAGCGACCTGGTGCGCCAGGTCGAAAGCTTGCACCGGCGCCTGGTCATGCGCATGCGCAACCGCCTGATGCATGACCGCCTGCGCCTGGAAGGCATGGCCCGCCGCCTGCGCCACCCTGGCGAACGCCTGCGCCAGCAAGCCCAACGCCTGGACGACCTGGACATGCGCCTGCGCCGCGCCTTCGAGCGCAACCTCAATACCCGTCGCGAACGGCTGATCCGCCTGGAAACACGCCTGGCCGGCCAGCACCCGGGCCGACAACTGGCGATGCTGCGCCAACGCCTGGACAGCCTTGCCGAACGCCTGCCGCGCGCCATGCGTGAAGGTCTCAAGGCCCGTCGCCTGCAGTTGCAAAGCCAAGTGCAAACGCTGCAGGTGGTCAGTCCGTTGGCGACGCTCGGACGCGGTTACAGCATCCTTCTGGATGAGCGCGGCCAGGCCATCCGCGACGCCGCCCAAACCCATACCGGCCAGCGTCTTACCGCACGTCTGGGCGAAGGCCAATTGCAGGTCCGGGTGGAGGATAACCACCTGACGCCCGTCACCCTTTCATTACTGGATTGATTCATGCCGCGTTTTTTAAGTTTGCTGATGCTGTTGTGCCTGACCTTTAACGCCCATGCCGACAGCTACATTACCCGAGCCTTGAACAAACCAGTGCCCGGCGGCGTGGCCGTGGTGGACCTGGGCGCCTCGGCCGCGGCACCCAAGGCCACCTTTCAAGGCAAACCGGTCTTGGTGGTCAAGGAGCAGGACAACTGGCTCGCCATCGTCGGCATTCCACTGGGCACACCACCTGGCAATCACCGGATCAGCAGCGGCGGCCGCAACCTGCCTTTCATCGTGGGCTTCAAGAAGTACCCGGAACAACGCATCACCCTGAAGAATAAAAGCCAGGTCAACCCGGCGCCGGCACAGCTCAAGCGCATCGAGAAGGAGTTGGCGACCCAGATCAAGGCCTACCGCACATTCAGCCCGAACATCCCCAGCAATCTGATATTGGACAAGCCGGTGAACGGCCCGCTGTCGAGCAAGTTCGGTGTTCGCCGGTTCTTCAATGGCGAGGAACGCAATCCCCACTCCGGCCTGGACTTTGCGGTGCCCGCGGGCACACCGGTCAAGACCCCGGCACGCGGCAAGGTGATCCTGATCGGTGACTACTTCTTTAACGGTAAAACCGTATTCGTCGACCATGGCCAAGGCTTTATCAGCATGTTTTGTCATCTGTCGAAGATTGATGTGAACGTGGGCCAACAGCTGGCACGCGGGGCGGTGGTCGGCAAGGTGGGCGCCACTGGCCGCGCAACCGGACCGCATATGCACTGGAATGTCAGCCTGAACGACGCGCGGGTGGATCCGGCGATCTTCATTGGCGCTTTTACCCCTTGATCCGGATTGCGCACCCTTGGCAGGGTGCGCAAACAAAACAAGCCAAAAGGTAAATTTCAAGCATAAAATCTCGCCTACCACCTAAAACCCAGAAATCCTCTCAATTTTTTTCGACTGCTTGCCATCTTGAATCCCGACGGTTAGGGTTGAGCTTATGAAAACCTCTCACACCCTCATTCAGCTTCGTCAGCACCGCAGCCTGTGCCTTGTCAGCGCACGACTGCCAGGCTGAATCGAACTGCCTCGCCTCTTGCTTCACCTCAATAACAGCATCCCTAATAAACGTTTTCCGGCAGGCCGCCTCTTTTCGGCCCTACAACAAGGATTCTTCTGATGAGCATGCTCAAAGACCCGTCTTCGAAATACCGTGCGTTCCCGACCATTGATATCCCGGACCGCACCTGGCCGTCGAAGACCATCACTGCCGCGCCGATCTGGTGCAGCTCCGATTTGCGCGACGGCAACCAATCGCTGATCGAACCGATGGATGCGGTCAAGAAACTGCGCTTCTGGAAGACATTGGTCGCTGTCGGCGTCAAGGAAATCGAAGCCTCGTTCCCGGCCGCTTCGCAAACCGATTTCGACTTCGTGCGCACGCTGATCGAAGACAATCACATCCCCGAGGACACCACCATCCAGGTGCTGACCCAGGGCCGTGAAGATTTGATCGCCCGCACCTTTGAATCCCTGCGCGGGGCGAAGAAAGCCATCGTGCATTTGTATAACGCGACCTCGCCATCCTTCCGTCGCATTGTCTTCAATCAGGACAAGGACGGGATCAAGGCGATCGCGGTCAACGCGGCCAAGCTGTTCGTCAAATACGCCGCCCAGCAGCCGGAAACCCAGTGGACGTTCGAGTACTCACCGGAAACCTTCAGTGCGACCGAGCTGGAATTCGCCAAGGAAGTCTGTGACGCGGTGATCGAGGTCTGGAACCCGACACCTGAGCACAAGGTGATCCTCAACCTGCCGGCTACCGTCGAATGCGCCACGCCGAACATCTATGCCGACCAGATCGAGTGGTTCGGTCGCCATATCAACCGTCGTGACAGCGTCATCATCAGCCTGCACACCCACAACGACCGTGGTACCGGGGTTGCGGCAACCGAGCTGGGCCTGATGGCCGGCGCCGACCGTGTCGAAGGCTGCCTGTTCGGCAACGGCGAGCGCACCGGCAACGTCGACCTGGTGACAGTGGCCTTGAACCTCTACACCCAAGGCGTGGATCCCGAGCTGGATTTCTCCGATATCGACGGTGTGCGCAAAGTCGTCGAAGAGTGCAACCAGATCCCGGTACACCCGCGTCATCCATATGTGGGCGACCTGGTCCACACTGCCTTCTCGGGCTCCCACCAGGACGCGATCCGCAAGGGCTTTACCCAGCAGAAGCCGGACACCCTGTGGGAAGTACCGTATTTGCCAATCGACCCGGCCGACATTGGCCGCAGCTACGAGGCGGTGATTCGCGTCAACAGCCAGTCGGGCAAAGGCGGGATCGCTTATTTGCTGGAACAGGAATACGACATCAGCTTGCCACGTCGCATGCAGATCGAGTTCAGCCAAGTGGTACAGGCGGAAACCGATCGCGTTGGCCTGGAGATGACTGCACCGCAGATTTACGCGTTGTTGCAGCGTGAATACCTGCAAGCCAACACCCCGTACGCGTTGGTCAGCCATCGCCTGCAGGAAGAAAACGGCAACAGCACGGTGGAAGTGGAAGTGTCCGGCAAAGGCCAGGGCGAAACCAACCTGCGCTGGCACGGCAAGGGTAACGGCGCACTGGAGGCGCTGGTGGCCGGCCTGCCGATTGGTGTCGAAATCATGGACTACAACGAACACGCCATCGGCGCCGGCACCCATGCCAAGGCGGCGGCTTACATTGAGCTGCGGGTCAACGGCGAGCGTTCGGTACACGGTGTGGGCATCGATGAAAACATCACCACGGCCAGCTTCAAGGCGCTGTTCAGCGCGCTGAACCGCTCGCTGAGCCAGTTGGAAGCGAAAGCGGCGTAAACCTACGCTGAAATACAAAAGGCCCCTGGATTGAAAAAACCAGGGGCCTTTTTGCTTTGGGTCTAGGGTGAGGCTGATGGCCTCATCGCGAGCAAGTCGAATCGTCGCACCGCCGCTCCCACATTCGACCGCATCCGCCTGGGGGAATGCGGTCGAATGTGGGAGCGGGCTTGCTCGCGATAGCAATTTGTCAGACAAATTGAAAGCTATCGGCATCCAGGTTAGCCGGGAAACGGCTGCGATAGTCCGCCAGTGCCGCGGCATCCAGGCACACCTGGAAAACCCCGTCCGCCTCCCCCGCGCTGAGCAGGCTTTCGCCCTGGAAGTCCAGCACCTGACTGTCACCGGTATAGGCAAAGCCCTTGCCGTCTGTTCCGACGCGATTCACCGCCGCCACATAACACAGGTTTTCGATCGCCCGTGCCGGCAACAAGCGATTCCAGTGCTGGCGTCGCGCGCCCGGCCAGTTCGCGGTGTACAGCAGCAGGTCGGTGTCCTGGGCGTCACGGCTCCACACCGGAAAGCGCAGGTCATAGCAAATCAATGGGCGAATGCGCCACCCCTTGAGCTCGAACTGCACCTGGCGTTCACCGGGGGTGTAGTGATTGTGCTCGCCGGCCATGCGAAACAAGTGGCGTTTATCGTAGTGCAACACCTCGCCATCCGGCCGCGCCCACAACAGGCGGTTGCGATGGCTGCCGTCTGCCGCCTGGATAATCACGCTGCCGGTAATCACCGCAGCGTATTTGCGCGCCTGGGCCTTGAGCCACTCGTGGGTCGGTCCGTGCTCTGCTTCCGCGAGGGTTTCGGACTCCATCGAGAAGCCGGTGGTGAACATCTCCGGCAGCACAATCAAATCCGCGCCCCTGGCCTGCTCCAGCAGCGACTCGAAATGCTCAAGGTTCGCCTGGCGGTCATGCCACGCCAGGGAGGTCTGTACCAGGGCAATATTCAGATCGGGTAACTCACTCAAATCACGCATAGCTTCTCGGCTGCTTGGCGCAGCGTCTCCTCGCGCTTGGCAAAGCACAGGCGCACCAGGCGCCGGCCCTGCGGTGGGTTCTGGTAGAACACCGAGACCGGAATGCTGGCCACGCCATGTTCGCGGGTCATCCACAGCGACATGTCAACGTCATCCAGATCCGGACGGACCCGTGAGTAATCCACCAGTTGGAAGTAAGTACCGGCCACCCGAGTAAAGCTGAAGCGGGATGACGCCAGCAAGTCGCAGAACAGGTCACGCTTGGCCTGATAAAACCCCGGCAGTTCTGCAACATGTTCAGGGTGCTCGGCCATGTAGTCCGCCAGCGCGTACTGCAGCGGCGTAACGCCACAGAAACTGACGTATTGATGCACCTTGCGCAGCTCGGCGCTGAGAGCCGGTGGCGCGATCACGTAGCCGGTTTTCCAGCCGGTGACGTGGTAGGTCTTGCCAAAGGAACTGACCACAAAGGCCCGTTGATACAGCTCTTCATGGGCCAATACGCTGACATGGGGCACGCCGTCGAAGACCAGGTGTTCGTAAACCTCATCGCTGACCAGATAAATATCACGATGACGGATCAGTTCGGCCAGTTGCTCCAGTTCGGTCCGACTGATCAGCGCGCCACTGGGATTATGCGGGGTGTTGAGAATGATCATGCGCGTACGCGGTGACAGCGCGGCCTGGATCTGCTCGAAGTCCAGGCTGAAATCCTCCAGCCCCAGTTGCACGTGCACACAGCGACCGCCGGCAAGTGCTACGGAAGGTTCGTAGCTGTCGTAGCACGGATCAAACACGATGACTTCATCGCCGCTGCGGATCACCGCCTGGATTGCGCAGAAAATCGCCTGGGTGGCGCCGGGCGTGATGGTCACTTCGGTGTCGGGATCGACCGTGACGCCGTAGCTGCGCGCCAGTTTGGCCGACACTTGCTGCCGCAGCGCCGGCAGGCCGGTCATCGGCGCGTATTGGTTGTGGCCGCTGGCGACGTGCCTGCCCACCGCATCGAGCAGCGCCTGGGGGCCATTGAAGTCGGGAAAACCCTGGGACAGATTCAGCGCGCCGGTCTCGGCGGCGAGTTGCGACATCGTGGTAAAAATCGTGGTGCCGACATTCGGCAGCTTGCTGGTGATCATGGAGCCCCCTCCAGGTGAGCTGCAAGTTTTAAGCTGCAAGCTGCAAGGGGTCAATCGCCAGGCACAAAAAACGGCTATGGAGAAGGAGTGCCAATCTTTGTAGGCGCTAGCTTGCTCGCGAAAAATCGTCAACGATAACGTGGGCTGTCTGGTTTTAACGCGGTGCCCTGACGTTCTTCGCGAGCAAGCTCGCTCCTACAAAAGCCTTTTTTGTGCGGCGATGGGGTTGCCAGCCTGAAGCTTAGCGCCGATCTTTACGCTTCTTGTCAGCCTTCTTGTTGTGACTCATCAAGCGACGTTTCTTGTTCACTTGACGGTCGGTCAGGCTGTTCTTGTTGCCTTCGTACGGGTTCTCGCCACCCTTGAACTCGATACGGATCGGCGTACCGACCAGTTTCAAGACACGGCGGTAGGTGTTTTCCAGATAACGAACATAGGACTTCGGCACCTTCTCGATCTGATTACCGTGGATCACGATAATCGGCGGGTTGGCACCGCCCAAGTGGGCGTAACGCAGCTTGATCCGACGGTTGTTGACCATCGGTGGCGCGTGCTCGCCCACGGCGTCCTCGAGGATCTGGGTCAGGCGGTTGGTCGGCCAGCGGGTGACCGCCGACTTGAACGAGTTCTGCACAGACGCGTAGAGGTTGCCCACGCCGGTGCCGTGCAGCGCCGAGATAAAGTGGATGTCGGCGAAGTCGACAAAGAACAACCGACGCTGCAGCTCGACCTTGACGTAGTCGCGCTCGCTTGGCGTCATGCCGTCCCACTTGTTGATCGCGATCACCAGTGCCCGACCCGCCTCAAGGGCGAAGCCCAGCAGGTTGAGGTCGTGGTCGACCACACCTTCGCGGGCGTCCATGACGAAGATCACCACGTTGGCGTCCTTGATCGCCTGCAGGGTCTTGACCACCGAGAACTTTTCAACCTCCTCGTGGATCTTGCCGCGCTTGCGTACACCGGCGGTATCGATCAGCGTGTACTTCTCGTCGTTACGCTCAAACGGGATGTAGATACTGTCGCGGGTAGTGCCGGGCTGGTCATACACGATCACCCGGTCTTCACCGAGCATGCGGTTGACCAAGGTCGACTTGCCGACGTTCGGACGGCCAATAATGGCGATCTTGATCCCGTCTTTTTCGCTCGGCCCAGGAATGCGCTTGGCTTCCTCACCTTCGGCAACGATCTCGTCTTCGCCCTCTTCTTCCTCGACGTCATCCCGAGGGAAGTCACGCAGGCAGATTTCCAGCATCTGGGTGATGCCGCGACCGTGGGCACCGGCGATCGGGATCGCGTCGCCCAGGCCCATCGGGCTGAATTCGGCGCGGGCCAGTTCAGGATCGATGTTGTCGATCTTGTTGGCCACCACGTAGGAGCGTTTGTTGCGTTTGCGCAGGTGCTCGCCAATCATCTGGTCAGCAGCGGTGTAGCCCGCACGGGCATCCACCAGGAACAACACGACATCGGCTTCTTCGATAGCCAGCAGCGACTGCTCGGCCATCTTTTCGTCCATGCCATGCTCGTCACCGGAGATACCGC
The DNA here is from genome assembly GCF_059758795.1 of Pseudomonas sp. GQ91. Classification (NCBI taxonomy): domain Bacteria; kingdom Pseudomonadati; phylum Pseudomonadota; class Gammaproteobacteria; order Pseudomonadales; family Pseudomonadaceae; genus Pseudomonas; species Pseudomonas sp. GQ91. The sequence continues at coordinate 43,811 of NZ_JCAXED010000003.1, read as the reverse complement.
CGGTGTCGACAAGAATGTAGGAGCGCCCTTGCCACTTTGCCTCACCGTATTGGCGATCACGGGTCAGACCGGACAAGTCGCCGACGATGGCGTCGCGAGTCCTGGTCAGGCGGTTGAACAAGGTGGACTTGCCGACGTTAGGTCGGCCCACCAGGGCGATTACGGGAACCATGCGGCTCTCCACTTCGTTATTTCAGAAAATACAAAAGCCGCTGCAAGGCAGCGGCTGGTGCTCGGGGCGGCATTTGATCTGCCACATACCCCACCCAACACTGATCACTGTAGGAGCGAGCTTGCTCGCGAAGAACGACAACGATAACGCGCCTAACCTGATTAAACGTGTGTTCCTCAGGTTCTTCGCGAGCGAGCTCGCTCCTACAAGAAACAAAAAGCGTTGTAGCAGGGCCGCCTGGGAGTTACCCCAAGCATAGTTCTTACTTGATGGTCAGGGCTTCCAACTTGCCGCTGTTACCAAACACGTAAAGCATGTTGCCTACAACCAGCGGACGGGCACGCAGGCCGTCGCTGTCGATACGTTCGCGGCCGACAAAACGACCATCCACCTGGCTCAGCAGGTGCAGATAACCTTCCAGGTCACCTACCACCACGTAGCTGGAGAACACTTCCGGTGCCGACAGTTGACGACGGGCCAGCGAGTCATTGCTCCACAAAGCAGTGGTGGAACGCTCGTCGACGCTCTCAACAGTGCCGGACGCCAGGCTGACGTAGACGCTGCCAAACCCCTGGGCGACACCCGCATAGCTGGAAGCATCACGCTGCCAGAGCACGCGACCGCTTTGCAGGTCCAACGCCGCTACACGACCCTGGTAAGTCGCGACATAGAGGGTTTCACCCGACAGCAGCAAACCGCCGTCGATATCCACTACGCGGTCCAGCTCGGAACGACCTTGTGGAATCGCGACCCGCGATTCCCAGGCCGGTACGCCGTTCTGGATGTTCAGGGCGACCACTTTACCGGTCGACAGGCCAGCCAGTGCCAGGTTATTGGTCACAACCGGACCGCTGGTACCGCGCAACGTCAGGACCGCGGGGGTACTGTCATACAACCAGCGTTGCTCGCCCGTAGTGGCGTCAAGGCCAATCAGGCTGTCATCCTGGGTCTGCACGACCACGACATCACCGTTGGTGGCAGGCGGCGCGAGGACTTCACTGGTCACGCGAGCGCGCCATTTCTCTTCACCGGTGCTCGAATCCAGTGCCACGACTTCGCCCTTGAGCGTGCCGATCATCACCAGGCCATAACCCACGCCGACGGCGCCGGATACTGGCAGTTCGAGGTCTGTCTTCCACTTGACGTCGCCGTTCATGCGATCCATGGAAACCACTACGCCGGTGACGTCAGCCGCCACAATGTTGTCACCGTCGATTGCCGGTACCAACATGTTGTAGGTGTCACCCTGACCGTCACCGATGGAGCGGCTCCACTGCTTTTGCAGGACCACTTCTTCCTTGAAGCTGGTCAGCTCGGCAGGCGGCAGTTCTTTTTTGCTGTTGCTGCTGCAACCCGCGGCCAAAACGGCCAGAGCCAGCAATGCTGCATGTTTCCAACGGATCACGTCACGCATCCCCTTTGGCCAGGTCGTCCAGCTTGGTTTGTAAGCCACCGACCGCTGCTTCATCAGACAGCGCGGCCTTGGCTTTTTGGTACGCAGCATTGGCTTCGTCGGTACGACCCAATTGGACCAGCAGGTCGCCCTTGAGCTCTTCACGAGTAGCCAGGAATGCCTTGTCAGCATCGCCGTCGAGCAGTTTCAGTGCTTCGTCGGCCTTGTTTTGGGCTGCCAGAACCTGAGCCAGGCGCTGACGTGCAATTTCACCCAGGGTCGGGTTGGCCGGCTTGTCGGCGACGGCTTTCAATTCGGCCACGGCATCATCCAGCTTGCCGGTGTCGACCGCGACTTTCGCGACGAACAGGCTACCGTACTGGGCGTAGGTGCTACCGCCAAATTCGCTTTTCAGCTTGCCGGCCAGATCCGCCACCTGGGCAGGGTCAGGCTTGCCATTCGGCGTCAGCGTGGTTTCCAGCAGTTGCTGATAGAGCATCGAGGCGCCGTGCGACTGATTGCTCTGATACTTCTGGAAAGCCTGCCAACCGAACACCACCACTAGCGCCAGCAAGCCGCCAGTGACCAGGGGTTTGCCGTTGCGCTGCCACCAGTCCTTGAAATCGGCCAGTTGCTCATCATCAGTACTCGACACCCCAATACTCCTTAATCGCTAAATTCGGCTGTTTGACAGCTTCAACCCTGCACGATGCAGGTGGCCAAATGCGCAGCGAGCGCATCAAAGGCAATGCTTTGTTGTTCGCCCTGGCCACGCAGGGGTTTGAAACTTACCACTTGCTGGGCCAGTTCATCATCGCCCAGGATCAGTGCATACAATGCACCGCTCTTATCGGCTTTCTTGAATTGGCTTTTAAAACTGCCGGCACCGGCATTCACCTGCAAGCGCAGGTTCGGCAGTTGGTCGCGTAGCTGTTCGCTCAAGGCCAGGCCAGCCAGTTCGGCCGCCTCGCCAAAGGCGCACAAGTACACATCCACCTGACGGGAAATTTCTTCGGGTACCTGCTCCAGGGTTTCCAGCAGCAGGATCAGGCGCTCGATCCCCATGGCGAACCCCACACCGGTGGTCGGCTTACCGCCCATTTGTTCCACCAGGCCGTCGTAACGGCCACCGGCACACACCGTACCCTGGGCGCCAAGCTTGTCGGTGACCCACTCGAAAACGGTCTTGCTGTAGTAATCGAGGCCACGTACCAGCTTGGGGTTGATGACAAAAGGAATACCGGCCGCCTCCAGGCGGGCCTTGAGCCCCTCGAAGTGCGTGCGGGATTCATCATCCAGGTAGTCGGCCATTTTCGGCGCGTCGACCAGTACCGCCTGGGTGTCGGCATTCTTGGTATCAAGTACGCGCAACGGGTTGGTTTTCAGGCGACGCTGGCTGTCTTCATCCAACTGGTCCAGGCGTGCGGACAGGAACTCAACCAGGGCTTCACGGTAACGGCCACGGGATTCACTGGTGCCCAGGCTGTTGAGCTCGAGCTTGACCGCGTCACGGATCCCCAACAGGCCCCACAGGCGCCAGGTCAACACGATCAGCTCGGCATCGATGTCCGGACCGTCGAGGTTGAAGACTTCCAGGCCAATCTGGTGAAACTGGCGATAACGGCCTTTCTGCGGACGCTCGTGGCGGAACATCGGGCCGATGTACCACAGCTTCTGCGGCTGACCGCCACCGGTGAGGCCATGCTCCAGCACAGCGCGCACGCACGCGGCGGTCCCTTCCGGACGCAGGGTCAGGGAGTCGCCGTTGCGGTCTTCGAAGGTGTACATCTCTTTTTCGACGATGTCGGTCACTTCACCGATGGAGCGCTTGAACAGCTCGGTGAACTCGACGATCGGCATGCGGATCTGCTTGTAACCGTAGTTATCCAGCAGACGCGCGACCGTGCTCTCGAAGTAGCGCCACAGCGGCGTCTGCTCGGGCAGGATGTCGTTCATGCCACGAATGGCTTGCAGAGACTTGCTCACATCTAGTCCTTAAATTCGTTCAATCAGCCGCGCGCGATCAGCGCTGCGTCAGCTTCGACCTTTTCGGCCGCTTTCTCGCGGATCAACCTTTCCAACTGATCCACCAGATTGTCATTCGTCAATTTCTGCGACGGCTTGCCGTCGATGTAAATCAGGTTGGGCGTGCCACCGGTCAGGCCGATATGCGCCTCTTTGGCTTCACCCGGGCCGTTGACCACACATCCGATCACCGCCACATCCAGCGGCACCAGCAGGTCTTCCAGGCGCACTTCCAGTTCGTTCATGGTTTTCACCACGTCGAAGTTCTGCCGCGAGCAGCTCGGGCAGGCAATAAAATTGATGCCACGGGAACGTAAATGCAGGGATTTGAGAATGTCGTAGCCGACTTTCACTTCCTCTACCGGGTCCGCCGCCAGGGAGATGCGAATAGTATCGCCAATCCCGTCGGCCAGCAGCATACCGAGACCCACCGCAGATTTCACTGTGCCTGAACGTAAACCACCGGCTTCGGTGATGCCCAGGTGCAGCGGCTGGACGATTTCCTTGGCCAGCAGACGGTAGGCTTCTACCGCCATGAACACATCGGAAGCCTTTACGCTGACCTTGAAGTCCTGGAAATTCAGACGCTCCAGGTGCTCGACGTGACGCAGTGCAGACTCCACCAACGCCGCAGGTGTCGGTTCGCCATATTTCTTTTGCAGGTCTTTTTCCAGGGAACCGGCGTTCACGCCGATGCGAATCGGGATCCCGCGATCACGGGCGGCATCCACCACGGCGCGCACCCGGTCTTCACGACCAATGTTACCCGGGTTGATCCGCAGGCAATCGACGCCCAACTCAGCCACACGCAAGGCAATCCGGTAATCGAAATGAATATCGGCGACCAGCGGCACCTTGACCAGTTGCTTGATACGACCGAACGCTTCGGCGGCGTCCATGTCCGGAACCGAAACCCGCACGATATCGACGCCGGCCGCTTCCAGACGGTTGATCTGGGCAACGGTGGCGGCCACATCATTGGTGTCGCTGTTGGTCATGCTCTGCACCGCGATAGGGGCATCGCCCCCCACCGGCACCGAGCCGACCCAGATCTTGCGCGATACGCGACGTTTGATTGGAGATTCGCCGTGCATGACTATTGTCCCAACTTCAGGCGAGCGGTCTCGCCACTGGTGAACGGCGCCACGTCCACGGGCTGGCCGTTGTAGACCACTTGCGCGCCACGGGCAAAGCCCAGACGCAGCGCCAGAGGGGGTTTGCCGACCTGATCCAGCGTATCGCCCTTACGCTTCAGTCCGCTGAACAGCACCTTGCCAGTGCCATCGCTGACTTGCGTCCAGCAGTCAGCGACGTAGGTAATCTGGACACGGCCATCGCCCATCACCGTGACGGGCGCCTGGGCTTCGGGGGCTGCTGCAGTCGGCGTAGTCGGCGCAACCGGAGCAACGGGTGCAACCGGCGTCTGGGCCGGATCGACGGGGGCGGGAGCCGGGGCAGCCGGGGTAACCGGGGTAACCGGAGCAGTGACGCCAGGAGCAGGTTGCACAGCGGTCGCGGCCGGATCGGCGCCGGCCTCGGCAGCCGGTTGACCCGTTTGCAAATCCAGGCTCTGACCTTGCGGCGCAGTCTGTCCCTGAACCACAGCCTGATCTTCCGGCTCGTCCAGAGGATGAATCTGGGTGGTACCGTCGGCGCTTTCGACTTCGACATGCTCAAGGGCGTTACTGGTCAGGTCCTTGCTGCGCAGGGAGGCCTGGTCCTGCCACCAGAGAAAACCGCCGCCGATCACAGCGATCAGCAACAACAGGCTGACGATGCGCAGAATCGTGTGGGAAACCCGCACTGGTTCTTCGATACGACCCAGGCCGTGAACGCTGCTGCCTTGGGAATCGGTGCCGGTGAATTGGTCGAACTCCTGGACCAGAGCCGCCTGGTCGATGCCCAGCAACTTGGCGTAGGCGCGGATGTAGCCGCGGGCAAAGGTGTGCCCCGGCAGCTTGTCGAACGCACCGTTTTCCAGGTTGCCCAGGGAAGTGGTGGTCAAATTGAGCTTGAGGGCCACTTCGGCCAACGACCAACCATTGCTTTCGCGGGCCTGACGCAAGGTCTCGCCTGGGTTTACACGATTAGCGGCTACAACTTCCGGGTGCGCGGCTTTCATCATTGCTCCGACAGGTATTGCTGATATTCCGGCGTACCGGGATAGAGTCGTTCTAATTGCTGGCCAAAACGTGCGGCCTTGTCGCGTTCCTCATGAACCGCAGCCAAGCGCACGCCGAGCAATAGACTACGTGCATTTTGCCCGCTGAGCAGGCTAAAACGTTCGTAATAGTCACGTGCTGGCACATAATGCCTGTCTTCATAGGACAACTCAGCCATTTCGAGCAAAGCCCGAGGCTGGCGTTGGTTCAAGTGCAGGGCTTTTTCCAGTTGCCGGCGAGCGCTGTCACGCTGCCCGAGGCGTATCGAAGTCACACCGAGGTTCTCGAAAACCCGGGAACGCTCAGGATAGAGGGTATCGGCTGCCGCTTGCTGAAAATAACCGGAAGCTTCGGCGAAACGTGCCTGCTGGAACAGGAAACTGCCATAGTTATTGAGCAGCCGCGGATCACCGGGTCGCACGGCCAGCGCCTTGCGCAAGTACTGCTCCGCCAGCTCGGGTTCGGCCTGGGCCTGGAATACCAGGGCCAACGCCGCATTGGCATCAGCGTCCTGACCGTCAAGGACCAGGGCTCTCTGCAACGGCACCTTGGCCTGCTCGCTCAAACCCTGGCGCAGATACCCCAAGCCCAACTGCACATAGGCAGCACGCGCCTCATCACGTCCCTTGCCGGTTTGCAACGGACTGTCAGCGCCCGAGGAAACGCAACCGGCCATCAGACCGGCAAAAAGCAAAAGCAGCGCAAGGCGCAAGGGCATAGAGATCCTCTCTCAGGTTCGGGTCGCGGCGTTCTGCGCCATATCACTGTCAGCGCTCAATTCGCGCACGGCGATATAACGCTCGCTGCGACGGGTGCGGTCCAGCACCTGTCCTACCAATTGGCCACACGCAGCATCAATGTCTTCACCACGGGTGGTGCGGACGGTGACATTGAAGCCGGCCTGGTGCAGTTGATCCTGGAAACGGCGGATAGCGTTGTTGCTCGGCCGCTCGTAGCCAGAATGGGGAAACGGGTTAAACGGAATCAGGTTGATCTTGCACGGGATGTTCTTGAGCAACTCGATCATCTCGACCGCGTGCTCAACCTTGTCATTGATGTCCTTGAGCAAGGTGTACTCGATGGTCAGCACGCGCTTTTCGCCCAGGGACGACATGTAGCGCTGGCAAGACTCGAGCAGCATCTTAAGCGGATACTTCTTGTTGATCGGCACCAATTGATTACGCAATGCGTCATTGGGTGCGTGCAGGGACAACGCCAGGGAGACGTCGATGTGCTTGGACAGCTCATCGATCATCGGCACCACGCCGGAGGTCGACAGGGTCACGCGGCGCTTGGAAATGCCGTAGCCCAGGTCGTCCATCATCAGGTGCATGGCCGAAACGACGTTATCGAAGTTCAACAGCGGCTCACCCATGCCCATCATCACCACGTTGGTGATGGCACGGTCGACGGTTGCCGGGACGCTGCCAAAGGATTTGTTGGCAATCCACACCTGACCGATAACTTCGGCGGCGGTGAGGTTGCTATTGAAGCCTTGCTTGCCGGTGGAGCAGAAACTGCAGTCCAGGGCACAGCCTGCCTGGGACGAAACGCACAAGGTGCCGCGCTTGCCCTGGGGAATGTAGACGGTCTCGACGCAACTGCCGGACGCCACGCGCACCACCCACTTGCGGGTGCCGTCGCTGGAGATGTCCTCGCTGACAACTTCCGGACCGCGAACCTCGGCAATGCTCTTGAGCTTGTCGCGCAGAGCCTTGCTGACGTTGGTCATGGCGTCGAAATCATCGACGCCAAAGTGGTGAATCCATTTCATTACCTGACCGGCACGGAAACGCTTCTCCCCGATTGAGTCGAAGAATTTTTCCATTTCCTGTTGGGTCAGACCCAGCAGGTTGGTTTTAACAGTCGATGTAGTCATGGATTCACCCTCACTCTTTAAGCCGATGCTTAGCGAGCGGTTACTTCAGTAGCAGCGAAAAAGTACGAAATTTCGCGAGCAGCAGCGGCTTCGGAGTCCGAACCGTGAACAGCGTTGGCGTCGATGGACTCAGCGAAATCAGCACGGATGGTGCCGGCAGCAGCTTCTTTAGGGTTGGTGGCGCCCATCAGCTCACGGTTCAGAGCGATAGCGTTTTCGCCTTCCAGGACCTGAACGACAACCGGGCCGGAGATCATGAAGGCAACCAGGTCGCCGAAGAAGCCACGAGCGCTGTGCTCGGCGTAGAAGCCTTCAGCTTCAGCCTTGGACAGTTGCTTGAGTTTCGAAGCTACAACCTTCAGGCCGGCTTTTTCGAAACGAGTGGTGATCTCGCCGATGACGTTTTTTGCAACTGCGTCAGGCTTGATGATGGAGAAAGTACGTTGAACAGCCATGGTGTAACTCCAGAAACGGTAATTTGCGAAAAATTAAACCCGCGAATTATACGCGGGTTCTTGGGTATTGCCTAACTGCGTAAGGGAGGCTTCAGTCCTGTTCTTCTTTCCAGGCAGTCTGGATAGCTTCAAGCACCTTTTCACCGCCGCGATCCCGATCGTCTTCAAACCCTGGCAAGGCCATGACCATGTCACGCAAAGCGACAAAGTTCACCGAATAAGGATCCATATCCGGATGGCCGTCGGCCAACAGAATAGCGATCTCTTGCACATCAACCCATTTAAGACTCATGACACTTCCTTGAATCAGTGCGGCGCTTCGGCTGCATGGTTGAGCGAATATTTCGGAATTTCAACGGTGAGGTCTTCGGTGCCGACGATGGCCTGACAGCTCAGGCGCGATGTCGGCTCCAGGCCCCACGCTCTATCAAGATAGTCCTCTTCCAACTCATCAGCCTCTTCGAGGCTATCGAAACCTTCGCGGATGATGCAGTGACAAGTGGTACAGGCGTTGACGCCACCACAGGCACTTTCGATCTCGATGTGGTTGTCATGCGCGACGTCGAGAAGGGACTTGCCGGTCTCAGCCTCCACAACCATACCGTCCGGGCAATGCTCGGCGTGTGGCAGAAAAATGACCTGCGGCATCAGTTATTCCTCAATTTCATTCAGGTTGCGGCCCGCCAGGGCGGCTTTTACCGTCTGGTCCATACGACGGGCGGCAAAGGCATCGGTTACTTGCGAAAGGCGCTTGGTCTGCTGTTCGATGGCGTAACCATCGGTGCCTTTCATCAATTCGGCCAACTCTTGCATCTGCAGGTCGATGACCATGCGCTCTTCGGCGTCCAGCAAACGCTCGCCGTCGGCCTCAAGAGCACCCTGCACCGCTTCGAGCAGGCGCTGGGCGTCAACTTGCTGCTCACGCAACACACGGGCGACCTTGTCGTCACCGGCATATTGGAACGAGTCCTTGAGCATCTTGGCGATTTCGCCATCGGTCAGGCCGTAGGACGGCTTGACCTGGATGCTGGCCTCGACGCCCGAGCCCAATTCACGCGCGGCCACACTGAGCAAGCCGTCGGCGTCGACCTGGAAGGTCACGCGAATCTTCGCCGCGCCCGCCACCATCGCCGGGATACCGCGCAATTCAAAGCGTGCCAGGGAACGGCAATCGCTGATCAGCTCGCGCTCTCCTTGCAGCACATGAATCATCATGGCTGTCTGGCCATCTTTGTAGGTCGTGAAGTCCTGGGCGCGGGCGACGGGGATGGTGGTATTACGCGGAATCACCTTTTCCATCAAGCCGCCCATGGTTTCCAGCCCCAGGGACAAAGGAATCACATCGAGCAACAGCAACTCGCCGCCATCGCGCTTGTTGCCTGCGAGGGTATCGGCCTGAATCGCCGCACCAATGGCGACCACTTGATCCGGGTCGATTTCGGTCAGCGGCTGGCGCCCAAAGGCTTCGGCGACAGCTTCGCGAACACGCGGCACACGGGTCGAACCACCCACCATGACCACCGCAGCAACATCTTCCAGCTCGACACCGGAATCACGCACGGCACGGCGACAGGCCTTGAGGCTGCGAGCAACCATCGGCTCGATCAGCGCATCGAAGGCTTCACGACTCAGCTGCGCCGACCAGGTACCGTAGGAGACTTCAACGCAAGCTGCATCAGTCAACGCCTCCTTGGCAGCACAGGCGGCCTGCAGCAGATTACGTTGCGCGCCCGGATCCAGGTCAGCGGACAACCCGGCGCTGTTGATAATCCAGCCAGCAATGGCGTGATCGAAGTCATCGCCACCCAGCGCACTATCGCCACCGGTGGCCAGCACTTCGAACACGCCGCCGGTCAGGCGCAGGATCGAAATATCAAAGGTGCCGCCGCCCAGGTCGTAAATCGCGACCAGGCCTTCGGCGTGCTGGTCAAGCCCGTAGGCCACGGCGGCCGCGGTCGGCTCATTGAGCAGGCGCAATACGTTGAGGCCGGCGAGTTTCGCCGCATCCTTGGTGGCTTGCCGCTGAGCGTCATCGAAATACGCCGGAACGGTGATTACCGCCCCGACCAATTCCCCACCCAAGGTGGTTTCGGCGCGCTGGCGCAGCACCTTGAGAATTTCCGCCGACACTTCCACCGGGCTTTTCGGCCCTTGGACGGTGTCGATGAACGGCATGTGGGACTCACCACCGACAAAGCGGTACGGCAGTTGATCGCCCAATTGCTTGACGTCGGACAAACCACGCCCCATCAAGCGCTTGACCGACAACACGGTGTTCAGCGGGTCCGTAGACGCCGCCAGCTTGGCCGACTCGCCGACTTCGGTACGGTCGGCGTGATAACGCACCGCAGACGGCAGGATAACCTGGCCATCGGCATCGGGCAGCGGCTCGGAAAGGCCGCTGCGCAATGCAGCAACCAGCGAATTGGTGGTACCCAAGTCGATACCCACCGCCAGGCGACGCTGGTGCGGTTGTGGACTTTGGCCGGGTTCGGCGATCTGCAGTAGAGCCATGGTAATCAGGTCTTATCTGTCTATCAGGCGTGCAATCGGGGCAGCACTGGGTTAATCGTCGAGGCGCTCTTCTAACTGGCGCACTTCGTAGGTGAGCTTGTCGAGGAACTGCATGCGCCGCATCAGGCGTTCGGCCTGCTCGCGCTGCGCTGCATCATCCCAACAGGCTGCGAAGCTTTCGTTGAGTTCGTCCTGAGCCACTTTCAGACGACGCTTGAAGACCGCGACACCCGCCAGATCGGCTTCGTCCTGCAAGTCTTCGAGTTCTTCGCGCCACTGCATCTGTTGCAGCAAGAAGTCCGGATCATGCACCGTGACCTCAAGCGGCAACTCGCCACCGTTCAACGCAAGCAGGTAACGCGCACGCTTAGGTGGGTTTTTCAGCGTCTGATAGGCTTCATTGAGGCTGGCCGACTGCTCCAGTGCCAACCGCTGCTCACGCTCGGAAGCGTCGGCGAAGCGGTCGGGATGCACCCCACGCGCCAGTTCACGGTAGCGCGTGGCGAGCTGATCGAGATCCAGCCGAAAACTCGGCTGCAGATCAAATAAAGCGAAATGACAAGGAGTACCCACAAATAGCCTCAGATGTTGAAGCTTTCGCCGCAGCCACATTCACCGCGCACGTTGGGGTTGTTGAACTTGAAGCCTTCGTTCAACCCTTCCTTGACGAAATCGAGTTCGGTGCCGTCCAGGTAGCTCAGGCTTTTCGGGTCGATGATCACTTTCTCGCCGTGACTTTCGAACACCTGATCTTCCGCAACCACCTCATCGACAAACTCCAGCACGTAGGCAAGGCCGGAACAGCCCGTGGTGCGAACACCCAGACGAATTCCCTCACCTTTACCGCGCCCATCCAGGGAGCGTCGCACGTGCCGCGCAGCCGCTTCTGTCATGCTGATAGCCATCGTTGACTCCTTACTCGTCGCCAAATTGCTTAGATCAAGCCTTTCTTCTGCTTGTAGTCGCGAACCGCCGCCTTGATGGCGTCTTCCGCGAGTACCGAGCAGTGGATTTTCACTGGCGGCAAGGCCAGCTCTTCGGCCAACTGGGTGTTGCTGATGGTGACAGCCTCATCCAGCGTCTTGCCTTTCATCCACTCGGTCGCCAGGGAGCTGGAGGCGATGGCCGAACCACAGCCATAGGTTTTGAACTTGGCGTCTTCGATAACGCCAGCGTCGTTGACCTTGATCTGCAGGCGCATCACATCGCCGCACGCCGGGGCGCCGACCATGCCGGTGCCGACATCAGGATCTTCCGCGTCCATCTTGCCGACGTTACGCGGGTTTTCGTAGTGGTCGATGACCTTTTCGCTGTAAGCCATGGTACTGAATCCTCACTCATCAGGGCCGCTCTGGAACCCTGTAAAAACGCCTGCGTTTTCCGCCACGTTCCTACAGAGCTTGGGTGGCGGCTTCTATAGTTAGTGTGCCGCCCACTCGATCTTGGAGATATCGACACCGTCCTTGTACATGTCCCACAGCGGCGACAGGGTACGCAGTTTGGTCACAGCCTCGCAGACTTTCTGCGCGGCGTAGTCGACTTCCTCTTCGGTGGTGAAACGGCCGAACGTAAAGCGGATCGAGCTATGCGCCAGCTCATCGTTGCGGCCCAGGGCGCGCAGGACGTAAGACGGCTCAAGGGAGGCCGAGGTGCAGGCCGAACCGGACGAAACCGCCAGATCCTTGAGCGCCATGATCAGCGACTCGCCTTCGACATAGTTGAAGCTCAAATTCAGGTTGTGCGGTACACGGGCGGTCATGCTGCCGTTGACGTAGAGTTCTTCGAGGTTCTCGACCTGCTTGTAGAAACGCTCGTTCAACGCCTTGATGCGCACGTTTTCGGCAGCCATGTCTTCCTTGGCCACACGGAAGGCTTCGCCCATGCCAACGATCTGGTGGGTCGCCAGGGTGCCGGAACGCATGCCGCGCTCGTGCCCGCCGCCGTGCATGGTGGCTTCGATGCGCACGCGAGGCTTGCGGCTCACGTACAGGGCGCCGATGCCTTTGGGACCGTAGGTTTTGTGCGCCGAGAACGACATCAAGTCGACTTTCAGCTGGGACAGGTCGATGTCGACCTTGCCGGTGGACTGCGCCGCGTCGACGTGCAGCAGCACGCCCTTGGAACGGGTCAGCTCGCCGATGGCCGCGATGTCGTTGACGGTGCCGATTTCGTTGTTCACGTGGATGACGGAAACCAGGATGGTGTCTTCACGCATCGCCGCTTCAATCATCGCCGGGGTCACGATGCCGTCGGTGGTCGGTTCGAGGTAGGTGACCTCAAACCCTTCACGTTCCAGTTGGCGCATGGTGTCGAGGACAGCCTTGTGCTCAATCTTGGTGGTGATCAGGTGCTTGCCTTTGGTGGCGTAGAAATGCGCCGCGCCCTTGATTGCCAGGTTGTCGGACTCGGTGGCACCGGAAGTCCAGACGATTTCGCGTGGGTCGGCATTGACCAGGTCCGCGACCTGACGACGAGCGTTCTCGACCGCTTCCTCGGCTTTCCAGCCGAACACGTGGGAACGGGAGGCCGGGTTGCCGAAGTTTCCGTCAACCAACAGGCATTCACTCATCTTTTGCGCAACACGCGGATCAACCGGGGTGGTCGCTGAGTAATCAAGGTAAATCGGCAATTTCATGGACTTTCTCCTAAATCAGGCTGGCTGGCGTGCCGTTAGCTCTGCGGCTGTCACTCGACGGCGGACGCTTCAATCTTGTCCAGAAGCGGCGCCTTGGTGTTGCATCGGCGCTGGTCCTGACGCTGGGCTACTTCTTGCACCTCACGGCGAGTTACAAGATCAGCCAAGCTGATACCACTCAAAAACTCATGGATCTGCAGGCTCAGGTCACACCACAAGTGGTGCGTCAGGCAGGTATCGCCGGCATGGCAATCACCCAGCCCCTGACATTTGGTGGCATCGACGGATTCGTTCACCGCGTCGATCACCTGTGCAACCTGGATACCCTGCATGTCGCGAGACAACTGATAACCGCCACCAGGACCGCGAACACTGGAAACCAGGTTGCTGCGGCGCAACTTGGCGAACAATTGCTCGAGGTAAGACAGGGAAATGCCTTGGCGCTCGGAGATATCGGCCAGGGACACCGGGCCATTTTGCGCGTGCAGGGCCAGATCCAGCATGGCGGTCACCGCATATCGGCCTTTTGTAGTCAGTCTCATGGACAAATACCAAGGTGCTTCAGAATGGGAGCAAGTATGCTATTCCCGAGTATTTAAGTCAACTATAAGACCTAGTACTTTAGTCAGGAATACCCGCAAAAAGGGCGCGCGAATCATAGCAGGAAGGGCCGGGGACGAACAGCGGGAACAAGGGCGAACCGCAGACCAATGGAGAGCGAATGTGGGAGCGGGCTTGCTCGCGAACGCGGTGAATCAGTCGATATACTCGGCGACTGACACTCCGCATTCGCGAGCAAGCCCGCACACCTGGGTTTTGCGCTGATCCCTGGACTTCAACTGGCCTTTGTGGCCGCCTCGTCCTTGATTTCGGCGAAATCTTCTTCGCGCAGCTCTGGAAGGTCTTTGGCACAGTAGGTACTGCCCAGTTCTTTCAGCGCCCCGCACATTCCATCGAGCTTGCCATCCACCGCCTGCAGGTGATCGAGCAACTGGCCAATGGCGCGCGCCACCGGGTCGGGCATGTCTTCACTGACACCATAGGCATCGAAGCCGATCTTCTCGGCCATCGCCTTGCGCTTGGCTTCCTGCTCGTCGCCGACTTCCGGCTTGACGATGATCCGCCCCGGAATCCCCACCACGGTCGCACCCGGCGGAACAGCCTTGGTGACCACCGCATTGGAGCCGACCTTGGCGCCGGCGCCGACAGTGAATGGGCCCAATACCTTGGCGCCCGCCCCCACTACCACGCCGTCGCCCAGGGTCGGGTGGCGCTTGCCCTTATTCCAACTGGTGCCCCCCAGGGTCACGCCCTGATAGAGGGTCACGTCATCGCCGATTTCGGCCGTTTCACCAATCACAATGCCCATGCCGTGGTCGATGAAGAAGCGACGCCCGACTCTTGCCCCCGGATGAATCTCGATCCCGGTCAGCCAGCGACCGAAGTTCGACACCAGTCGCGCCAGCCATTTCCAGCCCATGCTCCATAAGGCACCCGACAGACGATGAATCCAGATCGCATGCATGCCCGGGTAGCAGGTCAATACCTCGAAGGCGTTGCGCGCCGCCGGGTCACGGTGGAAAACACTCTGGATATCTTCTCGCAAACGCTCGAACATTTTTTAATCCTTCCGCTTAAGAAGCTCGCCACGGGCCGCTTTCTGGGTTTCCGTGAGGATGCCACGCAATATGTTCATTTCCGCTCGACTGACTGAACTGCGCCCGTACAGTCGACGCAAGCGCGCCATCAAATGCCGTGGTTTTTCGGGATCGAGGAATTCGATGGCCACCAGGGTCTGCTCCAGGTGTTCATAGAACCGCTCCAGCTCGTCCATGGTGGCCAATTCGCCACTTTTGCTCGACGCAACCTCTTCCTTTTCTACCTTGCTCGGCTGCCCTGCGGCTGCCAGCCAGGCCATACGCACTTCATAACTCAACACCTGCACCGCAGCCCCAAGATTCAACGAACTGAACTCGGGATCTGATGGAATATGCACGTGATAATGACATCGCTGCAGCTCTTCATTGGTCAAGCCGGAATCTTCACGACCGAATACCAACGCGATTTCAGCACCACCGACCGCTTCCTCGACCACTTTGGCCCCGCACTCGCGGGGATCAAGCAGCGGCCAAGGAATTCGACGGTCGCGAGCGCTGGTGCCGAGCACCAGATTGCAGCCGACCAAGGCCTCTTCCAAAGTGGCGACGACCTGAGCTTTTTCAAGGATGTCATTGGCGCCGGATGCACGAGCATCAGCCTCGTGGTGCGGAAACAGGCGCGGTTCAACCAGCACCAGGCGCGTCAGCCCCATGTTTTTCATGGCTCGCGCCACCCCACCGATATTGCCGGGGTGACTGGTATTGACCAAGACGACACGAATGTTTTGCAGCAAGGGAGGCGCTCTCGGACACGGGAAAGGGGAGCAAATCTTACAGAACAGCCTAAGGTTATGCCATGAAAGCGAACGTCGTCCTTCACCTGAAGAAAGTTTCTGCTAGAATGCCCGGCTTTCTTTAACAACCTTAGGTGACACATCCATGCAGCCCATGCTGAATATCGCGCTGCGCGCCGCCCGCAGCGCCAGTGAATTGATCTTCCGCTCCATCGAGCGCCTGGATACCATCAAGGTCGACGAAAAAGACGCCAAGGATTATGTGTCCGAGGTGGATCGCGCCGCCGAACAGAAAATCATCGACGCCCTGCGCAAGGCCTACCCTACTCACGGCATCCTCGGTGAAGAAACCGGTTTGCACAAAGGTAGCGGCGAAGGCGAAGACTACCTGTGGATCATCGACCCACTGGACGGCACCACCAACTTCCTGCGCGGCATCCCGCATTTTGCCGTGAGCATTGCCTGCAAATACCGCGGCCGCCTGGAACACGCCGTTGTACTGGATCCGGTTCGCCAGGAAGAATTTACCGCCAGCCGTGGCCGTGGCGCCCAACTGAACGGTCGTCGCCTGCGCGTCAGCGGCCGCACCAGCCTGGACGGCGCCCTGTTGGGCACCGGCTTCCCGTTCCGCGATGACCAGATGGACAACCTGGAAAACTACTTGGGCATGTTCCGCTCCCTGGTTGGCCAGACCGCAGGCATCCGTCGCGCCGGCGCCGCCAGCCTCGACCTGGCCTATGTCGCCGCCGGTCGTTTTGATGCGTTCTGGGAGTCAGGCCTGTCCGAATGGGACATGGCGGCAGGCGCGCTGCTGATTCAAGAAGCCGGCGGCCTGGTGAGCGACTTCACTGGCGGTCACGACTTCCTGGAAAAGGGTCACGTCGTAGCCGGCAACACCAAATGCTTCAAGGCGGTGCTGACGGCTATTCAGCCGCACCTGCCGGCTTCGCTGAAGCGCTAAGCGAGCAAGCACAAAAAAAGCACCTTTCGAGGTGCTTTTTTTTGCCTTGGATTTGCTTGCGCCTGAAATGCCAGCCACACCACCAAGCAAATGTGGGAAGGGGCTTGCTCCCGATTGCAGTGGGTCAGCGCCTGATTGGCTGACTGATCCACCACTATCGGGAGCAAACCCCTTCCCACATTTTGAATTGCACAGTTTTTTGAATCTGCGCCAGGCCCGGGATTATTGCTGGTTTTGACCCAGGATCAGACGCCCTTCCTTATCCACCGGAATCTGCCCACCAGGATCACGCTCCATGCGCACCGTGCCTTCCTTGCCATCCAGGTTATAACGCACGTCATACCCGACAACCTTATCGCTGATGTCATTCACGGTGTTACAGCGAGTCTGCGTGGTGGTGTAGGTATCACGATTCTGCATGCCTTCCTGCACCTTGTTACCGGCATAACCACCACCCACTGCGCCAGCCACGGTCGCGATCTTCTTGCCGCTGCCGCCACCGATCTGATTCCCCAGCAAGCCACCGGCCAGGGCACCGACCACAGTGCCGGCGATTTGATGTTGATCCTGCACCGGACGCTGCCGGGTCACGGTGACGTCCTTGCAGACCTCACGCGGTGTTTTGATCTGGGTCTTGACCGGCTGCACTGCCAGTACTTGCGCATACTCAGGGCCGCTTTTTACCAGGCTGTAGGTGGCGACAGCACCCCCGGCAGTCACACCGACAGCACCCAATACCGCACCAACCAGTAACGACTTGTTCACGTGAACCTCCTGACCATCACAAGCGGACCGAAACGTCCGCGCTATACCCAGCCTTGGAGCAAAAAAAAAGGCGTGAGTTCAATCCTCACGCCTTCTTTTGCGACAGCCGACCAACAAACGCCCATCAAGGACGGTCGTCAATCTCCTTGTCGGTCGCGACCGGAGGAATCAGGTCTTCACTACTGAGGTCCAGCCAGATCAGCACCACGTTAGCGATGTAGATCGACGAGTAAGTACCCGCCAGCACGCCGATGAACAGCGCCAGAGAGAAGCCCCACAGGTTGTCGCCACCGAAAATCATCAGTGCGGCGATCGCCAGCAGAGTCGAGATCGATGTCGCCATGGTCCGCAGCAGGGTCTGGGTCGTGGAGATATTGATGTTCTCGATCAACGTCGCCTTGCGCAGCACCCGGAAGTTCTCGCGAACCCGGTCGAATACCACGATGGTGTCGTTGAGGGAATAACCAATGATCGCCAGTACCGCCGCCAATACGGTGAGGTCGAAGGTAATCTGGAAATACGCCAGGATACCCACGGTCACGATCACGTCGTGGATCAGCGAGACGATAGCGCCCACCCCGAACTTCCACTGAAAGCGGAAAGCCAGGTAGAGCATGATGCCGCCCAACGCCATCAGCATGCCGAGGCCGCCCTGGTCTCGCAGCTCTTCACCGACTTGCGGGCCAACGAATTCGACGCGCTTGACCGACGCCGGGTTGTCGCCGCCGACTTTCTGCAAGACGTCAGCGACTTGCTGCCCCAGTTGCGGGTCTTCGCCCGGCATGCGCACCAGCAGATCGGTGGTCGCGCCAAAGCTCTGTACCACGGCTTCGTCGTAGCCGGCCTTGACCAGCTCGTTGCGCACCTGGCCAACGTCGGCCGGCTTCTCGTAAGTCAGCTCGATGAGCGTACCGCCGGTGAAGTCCAGACCGTAGTTCAGGCCCTTATGGAACCAGCTGAACAACGCCAGAACAGTAAGGAGCACGGTGACGCCGAACGCAATGTTGCGAACGCCCATGAAGTTGATTGTACGTAACATGGCAGCCCCTTAAATCCACAACTTCTTGAAGTCACGCCCGCCAAAGATCAGGTTGACCATTGAACGGGTCACCATGATGGCCGTGAACATCGAGGTAAAGATACCCAGGGACATGGTCACCGCAAAACCCTTGACCGGGCCGGTGCCCATGGCAAAGAGAATCCCGCCGACCAGCAATGTGGTCAGGTTGGAGTCGAGAATTGCGGTAAATGCCCGGCCAAAGCCTTCGTTGATTGCGCGCTGCACGCTCATGCCAGCCGCAATCTCTTCACGAATCCGCGAGAAGATCAGCACGTTGGCGTCCACCGCCATCCCCATGGTGAGGACGATACCGGCGATACCTGGCAGGGTCAGTGTAGCCCCCAGCAGCGACATCAGGGCCAGCAACAGCACCATGTTCACCGACAGCGCAACGGTCGCGATCAGGCCAAAGAAGCGGTAGATGGCGATGATGAACAACGACACGAACAGCATGCCCCACAGGGACGCATCGATACCCTTGGTGATGTTGTCAGCACCCAGGCTCGGACCGATCGTGCGCTCTTCGGCGAAGTACATCGGCGCCGCCAGGCCACCGGCACGCAGCAGCAGTGCCAGCTCCGACGATTCACCCTGGCCATTCAGGCCAGTGATCCGGAACTGAGCCCCCAGCGGCGATTGAATGGTCGCCAGGCTGATGATCTTCTTCTCTTCCTTGAAGGTCTGTACCGGCACGTCTTTCTCGACGCCGTTGACCATTTGCTTGGTGTAGGTGGTGACCGGACGCTGCTCGATGAAGATCACCGCCATGCTGCGACCGACGTTGCTGCGCGTCGCGCGGCTCATCAGTTCGCCACCGTGGCCATCCAGACGGATGTTCACTTCCGGCGTGCCCTGCTCGCCGAAACCAGCCTTGGCGTCAGTCACCTGGTCGCCCGTGATGATCAGGCCACGCTCGATCTGGGCGGGCGGGCGATTGCCTTCGCGGAACTCGAAGGTCTCGGACGTCGCCCGGGAAGCACCCGGCTCAGCCGCGAGACGGAACTCAAGATTGGCCGTCTTGCCGAGGATCCGCTTGGCTTCCGCGGTGTCCTGCACGCCTGGCAACTCGACCACGATGCGATTGGCACCCTGACGCTGAACCAAAGGCTCGGCCACACCCAGCTCGTTGACGCGGTTACGTACCGTGGTCAAGTTCTGCTTGATGGAGTATTCACGGATTTCCGCCAGCTTGGCCGGGGTCATCGCCAGACGCAGCACCGGCTGACCATTGAGGTCGGCGGGAACAATGTCGAAATCATTGAAGTTCTTGCGAATCAGCGCACGGGCTTGTTCACGGACTGCTTCGTCGGCAAAGCCCAGCTGGATGGCACCGTTGAGCTGCGGCAGGCTGCGATAACGCAGGCGCTCTTTACGCAGCAGGCTCTTCACGTCGCCTTCGTAGACCTTAAGGCGTGCGTCGAGGGCCTTGTCCATGTCCACTTCCAGCAGGAAGTGCACACCACCGGACAAGTCCAGGCCCAGCTTCATCGGATGCGCGCCAATGCTGCGCAGCCATTGCGGAGTAGTCTGTGCCAGGTTCAGCGCGACGACATAGTCATCGCCCATCACCTTGCGCACGACATCCTTGGCTGGCAATTGGTCTTCTTGCTTGGTCAGGCGCAACAAGCCGCCTTTCGCATCAGCCGCCAAGGTTGCCGCCTTGACCTGGATACCCGCATCGACCAGCGCTTTGCTGGTGCGGTCCAGATCAGCCTGGGTGACCTGCAGCGCAGTGCTGGCGCCAGTGATCTGGATCGCCGGGTCATCAGGATAGAGATTGGGAGCGGAATAAATAAAACCGATCGCCAGCACCGCCAGGATCAGTACGTATTTCCACAGAGGGTATTTGTTCAGCATCACGCCGCCCGCTTATGACGCGGGGCGCCTTGCGCGCCCCGTCGATTGGTAAAGGTTGGAACTTAGATCGCTTTGAGCGTGCCTTTTGGCAGCGTGGCGGCGATGGCGCCTTTCTGGAACTTCATTTCAACGGTGTCGGAAACTTCCAGAACCACGAAAGCATCGGAAACCTTGGTGATCTTGCCAGCGATACCGCCGGTGGTGACCACTTCATCGCCTTTTTGCAGGCTGCCCAGCAGGTTCTTCTGCTCTTTGGCGCGCTTGGCCTGTGGACGCCAGATCATCAGGTAGAAGATGACCAGGAAGCCGACCAGGAAAATCCACTCGAAACCACCACCCATAGGGCCAGCAGCGGCTGGTGCAGCGGCGTCAGCCATAGCGTTAGAGATAAAAAAGCTCATTTAGCACTCCAGTTGCAAATAGTGAATCTTAGGGTCGGGAAACTCAGTCCAAGGGCGGCACGGGCAGCCCGCGCTTGGCATAGAAGGCATCGACGAAGGCGGCCAATGTACCCTGTTGAATAGCCTCGCGCAAACCAGCCATCAGGACTTGGTAGTGACGCAAATTGTGGATGGTATTCAACATGCTACCCAGCATTTCCCCACACTTGTCCAGATGGTGCAGATAAGCACGGGAGAAGTTCTGGCAGGTATAGCAATCACAGGTGGGATCCAGCGGCGAATCATCATGGCGATGGAACGCGTTACGGATCTTCAGCACGCCTGTATCGATGAACAGATGCCCATTGCGGGCATTACGGGTTGGCATCACGCAATCGAACATGTCCACACCGCGGCGCACACCCTCTACGAGATCTTCCGGTTTGCCAACGCCCATAAGGTAACGAGGTTTGTCAGCCGGCATCAGGCCCGGCAGGTAATCCAGCACCTTGATCATCTCGTGCTTGGGCTCGCCCACCGATAAGCCGCCGATGGCCAGGCCGTCAAAGCCGATCTTGTCGAGACCTTCCAGGGAGCGTTTGCGCAGGTTTTCATGCATGCCGCCCTGCACAATGCCGAACAACGCCGCGGTGTTGTCACCGTGGGCATTCTTCGAGCGCTGGGCCCAGCGCAGCGACAATTCCATCGAGACCCGCGCCACTTCTTCATCGGCCGGGTACGGCGTGCATTCGTCAAAGATCATCACGATGTCGGAACCCAGGTCACGCTGGACCTGCATCGACTCTTCCGGCCCCATGAACACCTTGGAGCCGTCCACCGGCGAGGCGAAGGTCACGCCCTCCTCCTTGATTTTGCGCATGGCGCCCAGACTGAACACCTGGAAACCACCGGAATCGGTGAGGATCGGACCCTGCCACTTCATGAAATCATGCAGGTCGCCGTGCTTCTTGATGACTTCCGTACCTGGACGCAGCCACAGGTGGAAGGTGTTGCCCAGGATGATTTCGGCGCCGGTGGCAACGATGTCCCGGGGCAGCATGCCCTTTACCGTGCCGTAGGTACCGACCGGCATGAACGCCGGGGTCTCGACGGTGCCACGGGGAAAGGTCAAGCGGCCGCGACGGGCTTTGCCGTCGGTGGCCAACAATTCAAACGACATACGACTCATGGTTGTCCCTCTGGGCCCGCTTCTTTAGGGGCAGTCGGCGCCGGATTGCGGGTGATAAACATCGCATCCCCGTAACTGAAAAAACGGTATCCGTTGTCGATGGCGGCTTTATAGGCAGCCATGGTTTCTGGATAACCCGCAAAAGCCGAGACCAGCATCAACAGCGTGGACTCCGGCAAATGAAAATTGGTCACCAGGGCATCGACCACATGAAACGGCCGGCCCGGGTAGATAAAGATATCGGTGTCGCCACTGAACGGCTTGAGTACACCGTCGCGCGCCGCACTCTCCAGGGAACGCACGCTGGTGGTGCCGACCGCCACCACTCGCCCGCCGCGCGCCTTGCACGCATTGACCGCGTCCACCACCTCTTGGCTGACCTCCAGCCATTCGCTGTGCATATGGTGGTCTTCAATGTTATCCACACGCACCGGCTGAAACGTCCCGGCCCCCACGTGCAGCGTCACATAAGCCGTCTCGACGCCCTTGGCGGCAATCGACTCCAGCAATGGCTGATCGAAATGCAGCCCCGCCGTCGGTGCCGCTACCGCGCCCAGTCGCTCGGAATACACCGTCTGGTAGCGCTCGCGGTCCGCGTCTTCGTCGGGGCGGTCTATATAAGGAGGCAGCGGCATATGCCCGACCCGCTCCAGCAGCGGCAATACTTCTTCGGCGAACTTGAGTTCGAACAACGCATCATGGCGCGCCACCATCTGCGCCTCGCCACCGCCCTCGATCAAGATCGAAGAGCCCGGTTTGGGCGACTTGCTGGAGCGCACATGGGCCAGCACACGATGGTTGTCCAGCACCCGCTCCACCAGAATTTCCAGCTTGCCGCCGGACGCTTTCTGGCCAAACAGCCGCGCCGGAATCACCCGGGTATTGTTGAAGACCATCAAATCGCCTGGGCGCAAATGCTCAAGCAAATCAGTGAATTGACGGTGTGCAAGGGCACCGCTGACCCCGTCCAGGGTCAACAGTCGACTGGCGCGACGCTCGGCCAAAGGGTGGCGAGCGATCAGCGAATCAGGCAGTTCAAAAGTAAAGTCAGCAACGCGCATGATGGGGTTCGTCTAGCAGGGCCGGGAAGTCTAGCGGAAATAGTGAAAATAGACCATGAAACGTGATTGACCAACGGTAATCTCATCTCTATACTTCGCCGCCATTGAGCCCTGATGGCGGAATTGGTAGACGCGGCGGATTCAAAATCCGTTTTCGAAAGGAGTGGGAGTTCGAGTCTCCCTCGGGGCACCATCTTAAAGAAAGACCTTGAAATTCAAGGTCTTTTTTTTCGCCTGCAGAAAAGTGGGTGACCAGCG
Source organism: Pseudomonas sp. GQ91 (assembly GCF_059758795.1). Classification (NCBI taxonomy): domain Bacteria; kingdom Pseudomonadati; phylum Pseudomonadota; class Gammaproteobacteria; order Pseudomonadales; family Pseudomonadaceae; genus Pseudomonas; species Pseudomonas sp. GQ91. The sequence continues at coordinate 20,653 of NZ_JCAXED010000003.1, read as the reverse complement.
CATTCACTGCTCACCACCCACTATCTATCTGAAACACGATCTACTGTGGGAGCGGGCTTGCCTGCGATGACGCCAGCCCCAACACCTCAAATCCCCTGCCTACACACCAACCCCTTCCCCCTCCTCAGTGACCCCATTCGGCAACATCCCATTCGCCAAATCATCCACCACCGCCTTCGCCATCTCCCCCAAATAATGTGCGGCCCAGGCGTAGCGATCTGCGCTGTTGTCCATCGCTGCATCCAATGCCAGCATTTTTGAACAATGGAGAAGCTCGGAGGCATGCTCGAGGGCATCGCGTATGGGTACGCCGGAATTGACGCGGAATAGGTGGTGGAGGTTGGGCTGTTTGCCGCAGGTGGAAAAGGTGATGACGCCGAGGGTTTTGTTGGGGGGTGGGTTGATCATTGGGCACCTCCCAGATGGGTGGAGGTGCGGGTTGAGGAATTGCGAGGGTACGATGATCAGAAATGTTCATTGATTAAGCTCCTATTAAGTGAGCCTATTGTTTTCGGATTATCAGGTCCGGTCGCTGGATTGGAAGCGACGGTGGAAGGTAGCGCAGGACCGGTCGGGACTGGAAGGCAGGATCTGTGGCGAAAGGTTTCCGGCAGACCGACCGGGATTAGGCAAGGGTTGGCGGAAAAAAAGTCGTGATCTGCTCCTTATTTACGCCTCAACAGGTAAGGGATACTCCGACAGGCTGCATTCGGCCAATAGCGGACGGCGGCAATGGGCAGATAACGGCCAAAAGCAGACTGTCCTGCAGCGGGGGTTAGTCCAACAGCCTGTCGACCACCTTGGCGTACATTTCTGCATTCCCTAAGCCCAAAGGCTTGCTAGCCTGATCATCCTTTTTCGTGGATACAGTAAAAGATGTAGGAAATTAGATCAGTAAAAATAAATCTGTCACCTTTTGCAGTCACCTTTTGCACTGATCTATTTTTCGAACCCCGAACCTGAGATTTCCCTGCAGTTTCCGGCGTTCTCTTTTTTCTGTGTTTCTATCTGGGCTGCTTGCATTCGGGAGATTCCGAGAACATTAGTCGGTGGGGATCCGGTTCAGGACAAATTTGAGCGGGAGTGCTCGTTGGCCATTGCGATTCTAGGATTCGTGATTTCGCTTGTGTGTCTCGTCTTCGCTGCGCTCAGGAGCACCGGCAGTATTGCTCATATTTGGGGGGCTTTTTCCGTGGTTGTGGCGGCTTCCGGCGGCCTCGGTATCCTCCTCCTTTTCGTGATGATCTCCATAAAAATCCAGCGCCTGGAATATGGACGCTACAACCGCCCTCCAGCGAGCTAGGTCCGCTTGGTATTGGCCGCTGCTCAGGTCCGTAGGCCTGCGACTCGCACTGGAAGAGACGAGAAAGGCATAGCGGATGAAGGGGACGACGGATAAAGGAATAAAGGAATAAAGGGATAAAGGGATAAAGGGATAAAGGGATAAAGAAGGGATAAAGGGGACGGATTTAATTTCTCTACTCAAAATGTCCGCTTTTGGCCGAAAGCCGCCATTTAGAGACGACAGATTTCGGCCAAAACTACCGCTCACGACGGGTATCTATCGACCCGTAGCGGACATTGTATACATGTGCGAGCATCTAACAGAACAAGTTCACGCCTCCTTCCTCGATCAGTTAGTGAGCACGATGGTGTACATGCGTGCTTCTATAACTGGGGGGGGGGTGTATCGCTTACAATATATACCGACACTATTGAAGAATCATTCTTATGTGTCTGTTGACTTCGCTAAGTGACATATTGCGCCTATTGAATTCGCAATCTAGGAAATCGCCCTCATCAACCCCTGCGTCATTTTCAAAACCCGAACGAATAAAATAGTTACAATGATTTTCATACAGGTAGTAATGAAGCTCGCCAAATAAGTCCAAAAAATCAACATCATAAAAGCATTCTGAAATTCGCTCTGACTCATGATGCGATGCTCGCTTAGTCGAGCCGTCGGAATAGGTGAATAACTTTTCAAGATGATTTAAAACACTTTGCTCGATGCGTTCAAGTTCGGATCTAGATATGTTGTCTCTGCACTTAAATGCGCAAAACAGATGGTAGCTTGGGCTCTCTGAGCTAGATGACCTGCTAGTGAGGTCACCCATGGTTATTCCAATTTTGGCAAATTGCCTATCTCTAGTATTAGCGCCAAGATACAGCCACTTAGTTGTTGACTCAAAATTTAATTTTGATTGGTTATGAATATATTCCATTTTATAGCAGGCGAATGGATCAGGCTCTAAGTCGTAATCTCTTCTTGTTCTTTTCAATTCTGTTATCTCAAATTAATTTAACTGGTAAAAAGTTGATCGTTAGGGGCAGCAGCGACCATCACTGTTGTACCAGTTTACTCGTTGCTGTCCTCGGCCTTGAAGACCCGCATGGCCTGCCGATCACGTGTGCCATAGTCGCTTTCTTTTAATATTGTAGAAAAGGGGACTAGAAAAGGGGACTGATTTATTTCTGAGAAATAAATCAGTCCCCTTTTTTTTCAAATGCTGACCGCTCGACGTCCGGAAAATATCCGGATATTTCAGCCCCCCCTAAAATAACATTCTTCTGTTCAGGGCCAAGACATCATCTTCAGAGAATCGGCCCGCATAAAACTGCACTTTAGGATAGGCCTGAAATAATTCAATCACTGCGCGTAGCAAATCCCTCCGGGCTTGATAGGTCTGATTCTCGGCATCCAGAACGTCCGAGTTGGTACGTTCACCACCTATTACACTCTTGCGCAAGGCCGCTACCAGATCGGAACCATCGGTCGCGCTCTGACGCAGCATATGGATTCTTTGCATGCTGGTCGTACAGGTCCGATAGTATTTTTCTACCAGATATTCTATGCCGTTACTTTTGTCTTGCAGGTCGTAACCCGCACGTTCCAGCTGACGGTGTGCTTGCTGTTTGGCGTAATAGCTTGATCCGCCGCTGAACAGCGGTATTGAAACCTGCAGGCCGATGGTTCTGCTGTGGTAATCGCGTCCGCTGTTATTGATGTTGTCGGAGTCGACCCGGTCCTGTGTCGCAAAAAGTGAAAGGCGAGGCATGAATTGCCCCTTCTCCCGCTCAATGCTCAGTTCGCTATAACTGACTGCCAGGCGAGCCGCTTGAATTTCCGGGTTCTCCGTCAGGGCATCATCGAGCAGCGTTTGTTTGTCGACACCTTGCAGTGGCAATTGCTCCGAGTACAAGTCGATGGACATCAGCTGCGATGCCTGGATTTCTTCGCCTAGCAGCATTGACAGTTCTTTCAGGGCATCCGCCAAGCCATTTTCGTAATCCACCAGTTGTGCGCGGATAGTGCCCAGCCGCGAGCGTGTTTCCAGGATGTCTACGCGGGTGCCTTCCCCTTGGGCGAAGACGGTTTCATTGTCATGTAGGGTATTTTGATAAGTGCGCAACTGATGACGGGTCAGTTCGAGCAAGTCACGGGCCAGCACAGCATTCAGGTAGACATCGATCAAGGAAATGGCCTGCTGCTGAAGTTGCAGTCGATACTCGATCTCGGCATGCTCCGCACGCAGTTTTCCCATGCGGTAGGTGCTGATGGCCGAATAGTCGAAAAGCACCTGCTCAACGTTCAGGCTGGTTCTCTTTCCAAAGAATCGATCGTCGATAGTATCGTCCTGGCCCACCAGGCTGGCTGGCTCAAGACGTTCCGACCGGTCCGTGCGGTTGCGCATATAGTTGATGGACACCTTGGGCAACAGGGCGGCTCGAGCAATATCCTCTTCATTCAAACCAGCATCACGAGCCACTTTTGCTGCCAGTGTTTTCGGGTTGTTGAGCAGCATGCTCTCGTAAGCCCGCACCAGGTCGATATTGGCTCCACCCGTTGACACCGCATTGACCGATGCCACAGATCGTGGATGTGAAAGGTCCGGCAGGTTTCGCGGCACTGATTCTGCCTGCACGACACTCGACCAGCCTGCGATGCATAACAGGGCAAGCGATGTCAGGGAACATGGCCGGAGTGTTCTCTTGCGTCGGAACACTTCAGGCAGGATGGATTTATCTTTCATCGTTTCGTATTTATCGTTCAATTCTCTGTCAGCGCCAGGCGTGTACGATCGCGAAGCGGTTTGAGCAGGTATGCCATTAACGTGCGTTCGCCAGTTTTGATAAAAGCGGTTACCGGCATACCGGGCACCAACGACAGCCCCGGTGCGATCTCCTGCCCCTGGAGATCACTCACATTGATTTCTATTCGGTAATAGGGCTGGTTCTTCGAGTCTTCCATCCTGTCCGCAGAGACCGTCTTGACGGTACCCAGCCGCTTGGGTGTGGTCGTGCGGCTGAACGCCATGAACTCCAGCTCGACCTGCAGGCCGGAATGAACCTTGTCCACCTCCGACACAGGCAAGCGTCCCTCTACCATCAGCGGTTCGTTCAACGGGACGATGTCCATCAGCTTCTCCCCGGGATTGACGACGCCGCCATGGGTAAATACCGACAGACCGGCCACGATACCCGTCGCTGGAGAGATGACGTTGCTGTTCTCTACTTCGTATTGCGCCGTATTCAATCGTGACTGCAAATCTGTCATGTAAGTACGAACTTCGCTCAGCTCGGTGCGCAGTTCTTTTTGATACTGGGCTTGCTGGGAAACCAGTTGCGCTTTTGCCTCGTTTACACTTTCTTTCAGCGAACCCAAACGACCCTGATCATCGGCAATCGACCCCAGCAGTTGATAATATTGGCGCTCTGCTTCCAGGAAACGATTTCGCGCCAGCAGTCCCTCATCGACCAAAATCCGCTGACTCTCAAGCTGACGATCAAAGCCACGGCGCTGATCCTCGCGTGAGCGCAAGATCCGTTGCACGCTGTTAATCTGCTCGAGTGTGCCGCGCAATGTTGCTTCCAGTCCGTCCTGCACTGCCTTTTGAGCACGCAGGCGACTATCGAACAACTGCTGCTGAACGCGAACGATGGCCTCTATCTGTGGGTTGCTTTCCCGCTCTTGCAGCAGGCTTTCATCAAAATGGACTTCTGGCAGTCCATCGCGTTCGGCCGTGAGGCGGTTCCAGGTAGCCAGCCTGGTCAAGTATTGCAGCCGCAACGAATCGAACTGATTCGAGGTCAATGTGGAATCCAGTTCAACCAGTACCTGGCCAGCTTCTACCCGCTCTCCCTCCACGACATGAATCTTTTGTATCTTGCCGCCTGCAAGTGGCTGAACGGCCTTGCGATTGCCACTGACAATGACTTTCGCCTCTATGGCTACACCTGCATCCAGCGGGGCCCATAACGCCCACCCCAAGAAACCGATTACGCCAAACAAGACGATAAGCCATCCCAGATGAACGTAATATCTGTCCTCCTTGGAGGATGAATTGCCTTTGTCGCACGCCGCATTCATCGAGTCAGCTACCATGCTTTCTATAAAGTCGGAGCAATGTTTTTGATTGCTCAATGCTTGTGGGGTCGAAAATCAAGGCGTCTCTACGGCAGCCCTGGCATTCATTGCAAGTTTCTGCGTTCTCGCCATGACTTCAGTCAGCGGCCCGAAGTCCACTCTGGTGCCTGCTTTCAGAATCAGCATCTTGTCCGCCTGTCTTGCAACGTTGGGCTTGTGCGTAATCAATACCAGGGTGATCCTGGCTTGTTTCATTCTGAAAATGGCTTGCGCCAGCATGGCTTCGCCCAGGTCATCCAGATTGGAGTTAGGCTCGTCCAATATGATCAAACTTGGATTTCCATAAAGCGCACGTGCCAGGCCTACTCGCTGGCGTTGCCCGCCCGATAATCCCATGCCGTTGTCACCCAACTGAGTCTGGTAGCCTTCCGGTAGCTGAAGAATCAATTCGTGCACGCCAGCCATCTGGGCTGCTGCAATGACTTTGGCTTCGTCCAGGGTATCGAAGCGGGCAATATTTTCAGCTACTGAACCTGAAAACAGCTGTACGTCCTGGGGCAAGTAACCAAGGTGTCTACCGAGGGTTTCAGGTTGCCACTGATCCAACGGCACATTGTCCAGGCGTACCTTGCCGCGTAGTGGCTCTAGCGCATTGACCAGGCACCGCCCCAGCGTACTTTTACCCGCACCGGAGGGACCCACGATTACCAGGCTCTCTCCTGGCGCCAATTTGAAGCAGATATTTTGCAGCAGCATCTGCGCCCGGTCAGGCGAAGTAACCGTCAATTGCTCGACGATGACTTCCCCTGTCGGTTGGGGGAATGCCATTCCCTTGTCCTCAGGTGGGAAGGCGTCCAGTAGCTGGTTGAGGCGGCGGTGCGCTTCCTTCACATTGGTCCAACTGCGGGAGGCGCCAATGATCTGATCGATCGGTGACAGGGCTCTGCTCATCAGCACTGACCCTGCGATCATCATGCCGGGCGTCATTTCATGTTCCAGAACCAGCCACGCGCACAGTCCCAAGCCCAATGACTGCATGACCAGTCTCAGGGCTTTGTTGAATCCCAGTAGTGTCGCCATGCGAACATAGGCGACACTTTGCTCGCGCACATAGGATTGATGCTGTACAGCCCAGCGACGCCGAAGATTCGCGAGCATACCCATGCCAGCGATCACCTCGGCATTGCGCAGGTTTGCATCGGCGCTACGGCTCGACGCAATCATCATTTCTCCGGCGTTTTTCAAGTGGCTGCGACTTATGCGTTCATTCAGCCAACCTGATGCTAGCAATATCAGGGTGCTGCCCAGGGCGAAAAACCCTAGCGCCGGGTGAAAATAGAACATGGCCAATATATAGATCGGAGACCATGGTGCATCGAACAAAGCCAGTAACCATTGGCCTGTAATGAATTGGCGCAGTTGCTGCAAGTCTTCCAGTGGCCGTGCTGCATTGCCCTTGCCGGTTTTCAGGTTGGCGTCGAATGCAGCATCGAAGACGCGAGGGGCCAGTTTTTCATCGAATCCAACACTCAGGCGCCATACCAACAGACTTCGTATCCATTCCAGTGCCCCGATAAATGTATAGATCATCAGGACAATCAGCGTCAGCATCCACAGCGTAGTTTCATTACCAGAGGCGAGAACCCGGTCATACACTTGCAGCATGTAGATCGTTGGGGCCAGCATTAAAATGGCTATCACGCCTGAAAACAGGCCGACGTGAATGAAAATGCCTCGGTAAGTCAGTAGTACGTCTGCAAGCTCACCACGTCCGGTGTTCGATGGCTTGAGATTAGTTGTGCTCATTGCATGCCAATCCTGCGCAATGTTTTTCTCCGAATAGCGTGCGATAAAAAAGCCCGCCGAAGCAGGGCTTTTTTTATGAGCGGGTTAAAGACTGGCTCAGTTGGCTCTATGCTTTTGCTGAAAACCGAGATTGCCAAGAAGCAGAGGAAGATGTGTTTGCATCCATGACTTCCCCGCCTACAGCCTTCGCTATCATTGCGGCACGAAGCGAGCCCAAATCTCCAGAGTTATCACCAGGGAGATTCAGGTTTTTCAGCTGTGCGGCGTAGGTGTCGGTAAACGCTACCGCGCCAGACTTGTAAATTGTCGCAACAAGCTGATCACCCTTCATGACAACGTTGGCTGCATTGTGGGGAGCGTTATCGGCATCAAGACGACCTATGCCTCGTTCCACTTCTTCGGCTTTACGCAGACCTTCAGCTGCGGCCTTCAGGTCATGAGCGAAGTTGGCGTTCGATTTGACCAGCGGAAGATTCAAGCCTGCAATGCTGCGCGACGTTGTCGCCAAAGGTATGCCTTTAGAAATTTCCATGAACTACACCTCCTTTTGTTCAACTCTTTCAAGTCCTAGGAAACTTACGCCAACGCCAGGTTCTGCAACGAGGTCTCGGTGTACGAAGCCTGGTCAGTGGGCAGCAACTGGGACAGATCGAACCCGGCACCAGTGCTGTCTGCCAGGTATTCGATATTGGTATTGACATTGTTCAGGTAGAAGTCCTGAATAAGGACCCCATGCTGAATGAGTCCATTCTGATCCACGCCTTCCGAAGTGTACAGCAGAAGGTCATTGTTGACCGCTTGATAGTGGATGTTGGCAAATGTGGTGTTGGTAAACTGCAGGGTATCAACACCACCCCCATAGCCCGGAACTTCGGCAGCCGTCTTGCCGTCGTTGATGATATCGATACCGGAGTTTACGGAGTATAGATAGAGGTCGTTGCCGTAATTGCCATACAAACGATCATTGCCCGCGCCACCAAACAACACGTCGTTTCCAGCTCCGGCGGGGGTGAGGAGATTGTCTCCGACGATAAGATCGTCTCCATCGCCTCCGTACAACTGATCGGATCCCTGATCGCCTATGATCGCATCGTCTCCGCCGTTGCCATAGATTACATCATTGCCTGTGCCTCCTTGGATAATGTCGTAGAAATTACTTCCATAGATGGTATCATTTCCACCAAGTCCATAAATGAAGGACATTTCGCTAGCCGATAAAACGTTGTCGTTGTTGTCGCCAGTAATAGTAGCCATACTTATCTCCATATAAGAATATAATTAACTAGCCGTAGGCAATGCTCCAGACAAATGCTTACGTGCGGCATGGAGGCTATCATACTGCCATTACCGTTGTGAATCCTGCGCAGAGCGGGCGGCCGCGATTAGTGACTAATCGCGAAAATTCGCCATGTGTCGGTACGGCATTTTTTGGTAGACCAGGGAGTCTATCCATAACCAGTCTCTTGTAGATATTGTTCACAGCTCGTCGGAAATTGGATGGAGAAATCCGATCAAGCTTCCACCCACACCAGTCCTTATTGGAGGCAGGTAGGGTGTACACTTCACCGTACAACGTGGAAGTGTAAACATGCAAAAAACCATGTTAATTATACAGTTATGCTATTATTCGAGTCTCCCTCGGGCACCATCTTAAAGAAAGACCTGGCAATTCAAGGTCTTTTTTTTCGCCTGCAGAAAAGTCCCTGACCGGCGAAGCTGTCCCTCACCACCTACCATCAACCTGAAACACGCGCCCACAGGAATTTGGCTTAACTGACCGGGATTAGCCCTTCCCCTCCTCAGTCACCCCATTCGCCAAATCATCCACCACCCGCTTCGCCAACTACCCCAGGTAATGCACGGCCCAGGCATAGCGATCGGCGCTTTTTTCCATGGCTGACTGAAAGTCAGTGAGCATAGGGTGCCTCAGTATTCTCATGAATTACCGATGCAGCGCTGTGGCCGTGACCCCATGCGCAGCGAGGACAAGCTCTGCTGCTCGTTCGGCGATGACGACGCACGGTGCCATCGTGTTGCCAACGGTAATTCGCGGCATGATCGAGGCATCAGCGATGCGCAGTTTATCGATGCCATACACGCGCAGTTGATGGTCGACCACCGACATCGTATCTCGGCCCATTTTCGCGGTGCAGGACTGGTGCCAGTAAGTCACGGCAGAGCTGCGGATGAACTGCTCCATAGCGCGATGTTCTTTCGGCCCGGGCACAACTTCGCGCTTGACCAACCCGTTGAAGGCTTCGCTGTTACCGAGCGCCCTGCACAGGTCGATCGACGCATACGCCGCGGTCATATCCTCGGGCGCGCTCAGCGAGTTCGGCTCAATGAGTGGGGCATCCAGTGGCCCGGCACCCGACAGGCGCAAACGTCCTCGACTGGCAGGCCTGGCCAGCCCTGCGAACATTGTCCAGCCATGTTGTGGCGGCTCAATCGCGACCTCAGCCGGAGAGGGTACCGCGAACGCCAGCTGACACTGCAACAGGTCCGGGACATCCAGACGACTGTCGCTTTTCCAGTACAACGTGGTTTCGCACCCGCCACTACCGACTGCCTGGGGTTGCAGGTACTCCCACGTACAGCCAAAGGCGAGATGGTCCTGAAGGTTCTGGCCCACGCCGGGAAGGTGATTGACCAATGCGATGCCGTGGTTTCGCAGTTCATCTTCCGGGCCGATGCCCGATTGCATGAGCACCTTGGGTGTTTGCACCGCGCCCATGGACAAGATGACCTCGGCTGCGGCATAGAAGCACTGCCGCTCACCTGCGATTACCACTTCGACACCGATAACCCGTGTACCGATAAGCAATACGCGGGTCACCAATGCCCCTGTCAGAACCGTCAAGTTCGGATAGTGCAAGCGTGGCCGGATGTAGGAGTCGTAAACGGATTCGCGCTTGCCCTGGTTAATGCGCAGGTCGGTAATCGCGACCCCGCCCGGGCCTTCCATCATCTCGCCATTGGGACTCTCGAATCGAGGGATACCCAGGCGGCTGGCTGCCTCCAGGGTTGCCCATGCGAGGGGCTGGGGCGTGGCCGGCTGTTCGACATGCACGGGGCCACCTGAACCACGTCGAGTGGCATCAGGGCGGCCTTGCCAGTTCTCGATCCTGCGGTAGTAATTGAGTATCGAATCGTAGCCCCAGGCCGGGTCGCCGGACTCGGCAGCGAAATGCTCCCAATCGGAGCGGTGCCCACGAGACCAGACCATCACATTGATGCTGGAGCCGCCACCGAGTCCTTTACCCATGTTCAGGGATAGCCGTCGACCATTGAGGTGTGGATTGGGTTGCGCCTCGAATGCCCAGTCGCGCTTTGAACCGAGGTTCATCGGCCATTGCGCCGGTTCGGTAACCTCGGGGCCCGAGTACCCTTCGCCCGCTTCAATCAGCAAGACGCGTGCGCTTTTCTGATCGGCAAGACGGGCCGCGACCACGCAGCCCGACGTGCCTGCACCACACACAATGAAGTCATAGTGTTGCTCACGCAGATGATTCATGCGGACGCTCCGTATCGATGCAGCGATTGAGTTGCGGTCAGCAGTGGCGTCATTTCCCTGCGATCACTGCTCGCCAACACTGTGCACGGCCTTGAGAATCACTGCGGCGACCTCGGCCGGCTGCGACTGCTGGGGAACATGGCTGGAGTGCACCTCTGTAACGGTGGCACCGATACGCTTGGCGGCAGAGCGCTGGACGTCGGGGTGGATCATCCGGTCTTCTGTGGCGAGCAGATACCAGGACGGTTTGGTCTTCCAGGACGACACGGTCGTTTTATCTTCGAAGGCAGATGCTTTGATGGGACCTTGCGTGGCGGTCATGACGGCGGTCTGCGCTGCCGGGAGATCCTGGGCGAAGTCCTTGGCCATGCCTTGCGGCGTCAAATAGAGGAAACCGTTGCCGTCTGCCTTGATCTGACTGATGCCAGGTGGCGTGGGCGCACCTTTACCTTGTTCGCCGCTGGTTTGCCCGGCCTCTGGCGCGAAGGCGGCGACATACACCAGCGCGCTGACCTTCTGGTCGCTACCGGCCTCGGTAATCACGGTGCCGCCCCAAGAGTGCCCGACTAGCACCACCTTGCCCTGCTGGTTGCTTAACACGCGGCGCGTAGCGGCAACATCGTCGGCAAGCGAGGTGAGCGGGTTTTGCACAACCGTAACGGCCACCCCTTGGGCTTGGAGCAATGGCACCACTTTGGCCCAGTCGGAGCCGTCGGCGAACGCGCCGTGTACGATCACCACGGAGGGTGTTGTATCCTGCGCGTGGCTGGCGCTTGCGATGAAGGTACCGGCTAGGGCAAAGGCGACGGTAGCGACTTTCGATTTGAATGTTTTCATTGGATGAGCTCCTGTTCGGGAGTTCAAATTCTGCTGACTAGCCTGCGTTGTGGGCATCGGTCAATTATCCGACCCCGGGACATTTTTCATGGATAGTGCGTTGCAACTGGACATCTCCCTGGGCGGAGCATTGGCGACGATCGCCCAGGTCGGCGACCTCAGCATGGGACAACCACTCGGTCATTCCCGGCGCGTTGCCGCACTGGCGCGGATGCTGGCGCAGGCCCGGCACGGCGACGGTGAGCACCTGAGGGTAGCGGAACAAGTTGCCTTGCTGCGCTGGTCCGGTTGCACCGCCAATGCCGAAGGCTTTGCGGATCTGTTGGGCGACGACGTCGATGGCCGCCGTGCGATGCTCGATTTGACGCTGGGCAATGAGCAAATGAATGCGGTGCACCAGGCAGCCCCGCTTGCCGTCGTGCACTGTGAGGTATCCGGGGCAATCGCCAAAACCCTCCAGCTCGGTGCCGACGTCGAGGCGGGCTTGTGTCGCGTGTTCGAAACCTACGATGGCACTGGCCGGCCGCTGGGCCTGACCCATGAGCACATTCCGGAGGTCGCCTATCAGGTGGTACTGGCAGGTGATCTGGATATTCTCAGTCGTGCACACGGCCTGGACGCGGCGCTACGCTGGATCAGAGAGCAGTCGGATCGGCGCTATCCCGCGTCGCTGGTAGCGTTGCTTCTGGGGAACGCAAAGGACTGGCTGGCGGATCTGGAAACGCTTTCGAAAACGGTTGACCACGCGCATGAACAGCGTTGCGTCTCACTGACGTTGGTGGGAGACATAATCGACTTGAAGCTGCCGTGGTTGGCAGGGCATTCGCGACAGGTAGCGCATGTCGCCGTGGAAGCTGCACGCCTGTGGGGGCTGCGTGAACCCACGTTGACAGACATTGGCAAGTCCGCGCTCATCTACGGTCTCGGCCGGGCAGCCGTTTCGAACCACCTTTGGAATACCCCAGGGACGCTGCCATACGGCGCTGCGGAGCGGGTGCGTCTTGTCCCTTACTGGACGCAACAGGCGCTTCGACCTATCACGGAACTGGCCGTGCCCGCAGAGATTGCGACCCATGCTTATGAACGGCTCAACGGTAGTGGCTATTTTCGAGGCGTGGCGGGTGATGCGCTGTGTGCCGAGCATCGCCTGTTCGCCACATCGGTCGCCTGGGTCGCGCTAAGGGAAGCCAGGCCATGGCGATCGGCCCACGGCGAAGCGGATGCAGCCAGGCTACTCAGACAGGATGCTGGCAGTGGTTTGTTCGACAACGATGTTTGCGAAGCCGTCATTGCCGCCGCAGGTGGCGAGCGTCGGATGCGTCAACCGAAGACTTCGTTACTCACGACTCGCGAGTGCCGCATCCTGCTGGAGATCAGCCGTGGTGCCAGCAACAAGCAGGTGGCGCGGCTGCTGGAGATCAGTCCGAGCACGGTTCGCACGCACATGGAAAGCATCTTTCGCAAACTGGAATGCTCGACCCGGGCAGCCGCTACCTTGAAGGGGCTGACACTCGGATTGATTGCCTGAGCCAGGTTCGGGTTAAGCCTGAATCAGGCGAGCCCGTCCTGATCGGCTTGACTGGCGCGTGCCAGGTCGATGAAGGCCTTGGCTGCCGCGCTGGGGTTGCGGCGGTTCGGGTAGTACAGGCACAGCTTGTCTCTGGGCGGGGTCCAGTCTTCGAGAGTGCGCACGAACTGTCCGCCGCGGATTTCGTCGTGAACGTCCTGTTCCATGAAAAAACCGAGCCCCATGCCTTCCTGCACCGCCACCTTGACCACGCTGGATTCATCCAGCGTAAGCGGCCCGCTCACATCGAGACGAGTCACTTCTCCGTCCCGCTCGAAATGCCACGGAAAAATCGCCCCATTCGGTAGTCGAACGCGAATGCATCGATGCTGGAGCAACTCGGATGGCGTTCGCGGTTTGCCGTATTTTTCGAAGTACGTCGGCGAACCGACCACAGCGTACCGTTGCGGCTGCCCGAGAGGGATCACAATCACGTCGTTCGGAACGAGGCTTGCTGAGCGCACGCCGAAATCGAAGCCGTCAGCAACGATATCCACCAGACGGCCTTCGGTGACGAGGTCGATGTGTACTTTCGGATGATGCTGCAGGAACTCCATCACCAGTGGCAGGAGCGCCGATCGGGCAGCGCTGGCGAACGTATTGATACGCAGCGTGCCCGAGGGCCCGGCGTTATGCGATCGCACTGCATCGAGTGCCGCACGCAAATCCTGCAAGGCTGGCCCCACCTGCTCGAGAAATATCCTGCCCGCGTCGGTGATGGCCACGCTACGGGTAGTGCGATTGAACAGCCGAGATTCGAGGCGCGCTTCCAGTTGGGCAATGGTGTGGCTCAACGCGGTGGTGGAGACATCGAGATCGATAGCGGCTTGCCGAAACGAACCCCTGCGTGCGACCGCTATAACAGCGTCCAGCTCACTGAGGCCTAAACGATCTTGCGACATAGATTATCCTGAATTTCGGGATGGGTCATAAAGGTTTGTCCCAGTTGAACAAACTATCCGTCAGGCAGCAAGATCGCTCCAGGAAATCCATCCAGGAGACCAGGATATGAGCCTTCAGCTTCCCGACGTCGTACAGACATACTTTGCGGTCAGCAATGGTGGCGATGCAGCACAACTTGCGAGCTGCTTCCGCTCTGACGCCACGGTTTGCGATGAGAGAAAAACATACGCAGGAACGGCTGCCATCGAAGCCTGGCAACAGGAGGCACGCAGAGTTTTCATCTATCAGGTCCAACCCCTGCAAGCCCTGCACAGGCAGGGCAGACTGACAGTCATTGCGCACCTTGTCGGGAATTTCCCCGGTAGCCCGGTTCAGCTGAGTCACGTCTTCACGCTGGAGGGCGGTCAAATCCGTTCCTTGGAGATCACGCCATGCTGAATCTGGGTTTGACTGGCAAGCGGGTCCTCGTCACCGGTGGCACCAAAGGCATCGGCAAGGCTGTCGTCGAGTTGTTACTGGCCGAGGGCGCGAAGGTCATCACCTCGGCCAGGCAGGTGGACGTTGAAATGCCGGGCGCTCTTCTGATTGCGGCTGATCTTTCGACCCGGGAAGGTTGTGACGTGCTGATCGCCGCGATCCAACAGCGGCTGGGTGGCGTGGACATAATGATCCACGTCCTGGGGGGTTCGTCGGCACCCGGCGGCGGTTTTGCCGCGTTGGACGAAGAACAGTGGCAACGAGAGCTCAGCCTGAACCTGTTGCCGGCGGTGCGCCTCGATCGCGCCTTGCTCCCGGGTATGCTGGAGCGCAAGGACGGGGTCGTCATCCACGTCACCTCCATCCAGAGTCGGCTGCCACTGCCGGAAGCTACAACAGCGTACGCGGCGGCCAAGGCCGCGCTTTCGACGTACAGCAAAAGTTTATCGAAAGAGGTTTCGCCCAAAGGCATCCGCGTGGTTCGGGTTTCGCCGGGCTGGGTTGAAACCGAAGCGTCGGTCGCATTAGCCGAACGACTGGCGCAGGAGGCAGGTACTGACTATCAAGGTGGTAAAGAGATCATCATGAAAGCACTTGGGGGTATCCCGCTCGGCCGCCCATCGACGCCTTCCGAAGTGGCTGACCTGATCGGTTTCCTGGCTTCGCCGCGAGCGGCATCAATCACCGGAAGTGAGTTTGTGATCGACGGCGGAACAGTACCAACGGTTTAGCCGTCTGTTTGCAGGAAGGCGCAAAATTCTGCCCCAGCGGCCATCATTTGGCCGCGTGTGGCGGCCCTGCGTTTTAGCGCAACGATACCCTACGTGAGTGTTTCAGAAGGCATCATCGAACATGTCGGCCGCATTCCGCTGAGCCCTTCGCGCCGGTGCTAAACATCCTCCTTAGCCTCAAGCCCACGGTAGTGATCAATCTTGGCTTGCAGTGCCGCGACGGCTTTTTGCATGGCAACAATTTCGGCCTGTACATCCTGTAGATGGCTTTCCAGCATCTGACGACGCTCGGCAACCGTTGAATCCCCGGCGCTGCGCAGCTTGGCGAATGTTTGCATTTTGCCGATGGTCATGTGAGTGGTGCGTAAACGCAGCAGAAACTCCAGCCACGCTATATCCGTCGGCGCATAAAGCCGTTGCCCGCCCACCGCACGGGCGACAGGTGCCAACAGCCCGATGCGTTCGTAGTAGCGCAAGGTATAGGCCGTGAGGCCGGTGCGCTTGGCGACTTGGTCAATCGTCTGGGAAGCGTTCATAAACACACTCCTTAACCATCGGGGTTCGGCAATGCGGTGGTCGCGCTCACTCGGGAGGTGCGGCAGCAATTTTGATGCCTCGCTTGGCAAACACTTCCCGCGCTGCGCTGATGCCATTCAAGGCGCTTTGAAAGCCCGCATACACCGCCATCTGGATGATGATTTCAACGATTTCTTCAGGTTTGCAACCAACATTCAACGCCCCCTCTATATGCACCTTGAGTTGAGGTTGCGCGTTCCCCAACGCAGTCAGGGCCGAGATGGTTGCCAGCTCGCGTGTACACAGCGCGATACCAGGCCTGGAAAACACATCACCATAGGCGAAGTCGACTATCCAATCACCCAGCTCGGGCGAGATATCGCTAAGCGAGTTGATTACGTTGTTGCCGGCGGTCCCGGTGATTCTTTCCAGGGCCTCTGTCCCTTTCGCTCGTCGACTATCCGCTTCAGTTGCCGACACCGGAAGTGCGACTGCTGAAAGCACGAGCCCGGTTATAGCGCTAAGTTTTTTAAATGTCATGACCTATCTCCTTGTTTAAGCCGCGCTACGGACCTGGCCGTTTTGGCGGTGCAACAAGAAGGCTATTGGTTAGAGCGCGCTCTAAGTCAAGCGCTAGGTGCTTTCAGTTAAAGGGAAGCAGAATCGACCGGGAATAGGTAGCCGCGGGCGTTAAATCCCCCCTTGTTCCACGCAAAAGCCGTCAACAAAAACGTGTGCATCCTGAATACACAGGGCGCCTATGAGTTCTTCGCGAGCAAGCTCGCTCCTACAACAAGCGTTGGCTAGTGTGTTGGTTTTTGTGATGCTCACCCCGCGCGCCATAGGCACTTCAGCTATCTGCATACGCGTGGTAACTCCCTGAGCTGGCGCACAAATCCCCAAAGTCTTTTTTTTCCGCCGCAGAACAGTGATCATCGCCCTCCCCCAGAACCCCGAGGAACCGAAACCATGGAATTAACGCTGGAAGCTGTTGCGCTCTTCGCACTTAAACTGGTGCACGAGACCGACGGCGGCAGCCCGATATTGCGAGATGATCCGGTGATGGACGGATATGAGCGGGAAGTGTTTGGGTTGTTGGTGCGCAACGGAGATCTGGCAACCATCCAGCGTAAGCTGAACGAATGTATGGAATCGGCCTTGGAGGCTCTGGGAGGCGCCAACACGGTGCTGGGGCGTGAACTGCGAAAGCTGGCGACTCGGGTCGACCAGGCTTCAACGCTAAATGAACTGAACGCCCCGCTCGACGCCCTCAAGGACTATCTCAAGGCTATCCTATAAACGCGACCTGCTTCTGTAGGAGCAAACTTGCTCGCGATGGGCGTCAACGCGCCCTCCCTGACAAACCACAAGGCCCGACCGATGATCGACTTCAACAACAAAGGTTTCTTCAAGCTCAAACAAAACAACGAATACGCTGAACGCGTTGCGTCCCTGTTGCTGGATGACGAACAGGTTGTGGACGCCTACAAAGCCATGCGCGACGGCGTGGTCTTCACGACCAAGCGCATCATCGCCGTGAACGTACAAGGCATCACCGGCAGCAAGAAGGACTTCACTTCACTGCCGTACAAAAACATCGTGGCGTACTCCGTGGAAACATCCGGCACATTCGACCTCGATTCGGAGTTGGAAATCTACTTTTCATCCCTGGGCAAAGTGAAGTTCGAATTCACGGGCCAGACCTCCATCGTCGAAATCTCACGGCTGATTTCCAAGCACCTGCTCACCTGACCCCGCAATCAACAAGCACTTTCAGGTCGCAAACTTTCTCAAAACACATAGGTCAGTCCCGAATGACACTTACTTAAGTGGGATTTTTTGCCGTTGTGCAGGCGCTCTTTGAGGTTGCCGCGTTCGTCGTAGCTGTAGTGGACGCCGACGTAGTCACGCAGCAGGTTGTCGAGCAGCTTGGGTGGGCCGTAGTGATTGGGACGGCGCGGAGCCTGCGGGTCCAGTAGATTGCTGGCCGGGTCGAAGGCGAAGGTCTCTTCGTCTTTGATGGTGCTGGCGGCAAGTAATCGACCCAACGGATCATAGCGGTAGCTGAGTGCACCGCGACGGGTGTCGTCGATGTGGGTCAGTTGGCTGGCGGCGTTTTGGCATCGGTGATGACCACGGGCAGGTTGTCGCTGTTGTAGGTTTACTGGGTGGTGTTCTCCAGCGGGTCGACGGTTTCGATGATGTTGCCGCGTTGAGTCGTACCGCCGCAGGCATAAGCATTAACGCGATCAAGCCAATGCCGATGATGTCCAGTTGTTAAAGAGCAGTGCGTCGGATGTACGGCACAGTGAAAACTACTGCGATCAGGGCTGCGCCACAGGCGATCCTGATGCCATCAACTTCCACTGGAAGTTGAGTCCGAAGTACGTGACGGACTCGATCACCGAGCCGCTTTTGTCTGTGGTGTCCTGCGAATAACAGGCATTAATTAGACGTGGTCGTTACTATATCTTTATTCAAAATAATAATGTCTACGTGCTTATCATATGAAAAATTGCTTGTTACATCCTGAAGATGCAGGTGCTCAACTTCGTTTTTTTTCATTTCCATGGCTGCGTTAATAAAAAAAAATCCGATCAATTCTAGTGTGTTGGCATCAGCTACAATTGATATTTCATCAAGTTTTAGCTCATGACTGGAATTGATGGCAGTTCCGTGAATGGTGAAGGCGTTTAGCTTTTTCATATATCAAAACCTTTATCTCTCAAAAATCTTTTTCAGTGCGAGTTAGGCCCGAGATGTCTCCGCGAGATCCATGGCTTTGGGTGCCATCTTGGTTTATGACGATTTCTTTGCGTCTAGATTTGCACTCGCAGTGAGCATGGGTTTTTTGATGTGTGTTCTCTACGTGAGGGGGATCAATGCGAACTCTGCCATTTCCTACGGGTTGCCAGCGTCCAGATTTAGCCAGCCCAAACGGATCAACCCACTCAACTGGATTCGGCCCATACACATAGACATTCAGCCCGCCCGCAAACCCAATCGGGTCCTTGGCAATAAACCGTCCTACCTGTGGATCATAGTACCGATAGCGGTTGTAGTGCAGCCTGGTTTCCAGATCGAAGTATTGCCCCTGAAAGTGCAGTGGATTGCGGATGTCGGTCTGTTTGGCGTGTTCGCTTCGCTGTTCCTTCGCCAGTCCTCAGGATTTGTAGATGCCAGCCCAGGCGATATCGCCCTGTTCGTCGGTCAGTTCCATCGGCGTACCGAGGTGGTCGCATGGGTACCAGGCCACTGCATTGAAGGTCACAGGCATCGCTGTGGGTGAGCAGATGATCTTCGGCGTCGCGCACGTTGACGCTGACATCGGTGCGATGAAGTCATGCCAGCGTCATCAAACTGTTAAAGAGCCGGTGGCCGCTCAGCGATGAACGGCGCCATGAGAGCCGCTGGCGATCAGAGTGGCACCGGAGGCGGCCTTCATGTCGATCAGTGCCACCGGGACACCGTTGATGGAGTAGCCTCTGCTGCCCTCAATGATCGGGAAGGCGCCCTTACATAAGGGGCATGTCACCATGCTGCCTTTGCCCGCCATGGGTTTGCCGTTGAGTTGGGTGTGAGGGATGGATTCGGTGACAACACCGCTGTATTCTGTCGTGCCGCCGAAACGAATGATTTTTTCATAACAGCACATTCATAATATTTGAAATATTATTCTTTAAGGAAGCATTTAAATTTTTTTATTTTGACAATATATTTAGACCTAAAGCAATCCCTTCCTTGCCTTGGCTGATTGAGCTTTTCGCAGAATTTTTTAAAAAATTAATTGCAGAGCTCGGTTCGTATTAGCGCGCAACAATATCTGCCACAACCCAGCAGAAATCCAAGCTTCTATATTTATGGCAATTACTACCTATAACTTTCAGTAATCTGTTTTTTTGCAAGAAGGAAAGCCTTTCAATGTCTGTCGAGAAACGAAGCAAGAATGAGTCCATCCCAGGCCTCACAAAAAGCATCTCTGCTGATAGAATTTAAAAATTCAAGTCAAGGCACTCATCAGAATAAAATCGCATCCTAATTTCATCTGACCGTAGTCATTGTAAAGTTTTTAAAGCCTTACTCTCCTTGTTATCATATTCCCCATATAAACCCCGCCTTAATCTCTCCATGCATTCTCCTTCGAACATATAAAGATCACAACGTATTTAGTCGATCAGTCGGTATTAGTTTTTATCTTTCAGGTTTTTTAAAGCTCTGGAGCGTTTCGAGAATTGTTCGATATCATCCAAGGCATCTCTGGCTCTACCGGAAAGCTCCGTGTTTTTCAAAAGACTGATTAACAGTGGAATCGTAATTTCCTCACTTATGGATTTATGTATTCGTGCCACATGCCCTAGACATGTAATGGCTAGGCCTGTTACATTTGAACTTTTATTTTTATTTATCTGATCAATACATTTCTCTTGAACCCAGTCGGGATCATTTATGTTGAATGTCATATACATAATTGCATCTACGATTGTTTTTTCGTCATCAGATTCAAGTAGTAAATTTATGTCTTCCTTGTTATGTGATTTGGTCATGTCTTTCTCCTGATTTTTCCCTTGTTTGTTATCTGCCCAGTTCTTCTGAGTGAATTTTTTTGGTCGTTATGAAGATCACACCAGCACCGTACATGCCCATGAAATTCCTCATTTCCATTTGGAAGTACTTGTGTTCTGTCAAGGACGACGAATTCGCTGTTTTTGGTATCAACTCCGACCCTGCGAGGGGATGAGTCTTTAACTTGAACAGAGTTATCCAGCGCCACCTGCCCGTTTGAGGGGGCTCGACTCTTAACTGAATTATCTGTAGTGCTATGGTATGGGGCGTCTTTATATACTCTTGCCAACCCAAACGGATCAATCCACCCAACCGGATTCGGCGCATACGCATAGACATTCAGCCCACCCGCAAACCCGATCGGGTCCTTG